>DFZT01000022.1:6387-13789 GCA_002382755.1 Firmicutes bacterium UBA4049
ATATTACTTTATCTATGCTTAAAAAAGTGTTTCTTGTAAAATTCAAAGGTATCTTTCATGCCTTTGGCAAAGGGAGTGTACTTGAAATTCAAAGTCTTTGAAATCAGTAAACCGGAATAAAGTTCGTGCTGTTCCATAGGAAAAGGCAGGGGGATATTCCTTCGCTCAATTTCTTCACAGCTGTATTCCCTTGTTTTAATCCTCACGCCGCTGATTTCTTCAAATACATTGATTAACTTTTGATATGAGATCATTTCCTCTGCGGACAAGTTGTAAGCATTTCCATATACAATGCTGTTGCCCAAACAGGGGATGCATATGTTGGCAATATCCGTAACGTAAACAAACTGGAAAAGGGAGATCGAATTTGACGGTACCGGCACTTCCTTGTCGGACAAAATAAGGTCGAAGAAATACGATTCCCTGGGAGCGTAATTATAGGGCCCGTAAACGAAAGCAGGCCTTAATATTGTATAATTGATATTCCTGCTTTCACAATTCTCGATTAATTCAAGTTCTGTAAGATATTTTTTATAGCCATAGTCTCCAAAAGGACCCGGAATAGGTCCCGAAAGCTTGGGCGAGTCTTCGTATTTGGGATAATCAACGGATGTTTTATAAACCGCGCAGGTACTGAAATAAATATAATGGTTTATTTTGCCTGGCAAATTTTTAATCGCACTGCTTATTTCGTGTGGAAAATCAGCGCAGAAGTCAACTACCACATCCCAGTCCAAAGAAGGGATGGCTTTTTTTATCCTTTCAGTTTCATTCCTGTCGCAGATATGTTCTTCAACACCTTGTATCTTTAACGGCCTGTTTCCCCGGTTCAGGATATGAATTGAATATTCCTGCCTCCTCGTTAACAATAAGGTAAAAACTCTTCCTATAAAATAACTTCCCCCAATAATCAGGATATTTTTCATTCTTATTCTCGATCCCCTTTGTGAAATATAGAAAATAAATACAGATTTCTTTAAAAAAGCTGAAAGCGTTTTGCGATAGACAATTACTTTTCCCTTAATTATAATAGTTAAGAGAAAATTGTGAAAGCAAAAGCGCCTTTAAATGACGAATGTTTATAAATATTCAGTCTATAACGAGGGGGCCTGGAAACGGACAGGAGTTTCTGGCGCGGGATACTTATCTGGTGGCTGCCGCTTAATATTGCGGCAGCAGCATTATTAATGTTTTGGAAACCTGCAATCTGGCATTGCGTAGTTATCCTGCTCATAACCAATGTTCTGACTGCTCTGGGTATGGATAGGTTTGTTTACAGGCGGAAACTACAGAAAATCAAGCTTGAGAAAAGCCTGGTTGACTATACAATCCAGATTGCCAATGAAACTTTGCCCTTTTTAAGGCGTGGCCTTAATGAGGAAACGGCTGCCAAAACAGCGGAGATAATTAAAAAAATTTCCCAGGTTGCAGCAGTAGCAATCACCGATAGAGAAAAAATACTTGCCCACGTCGGATTGGGAGATGATCACCATAAAGCTGGGGGGCCTATCCTTACAGAGGCAACCAAAGAAGCGCTTTATAGCGGAGAATTGAGAATCTTAAATAGCCCGTATTATTTAAAATGTCCTTTTCCAAACTGCGCTTTGGAATCCGCCGTGATTGCTCCCCTGAAATGCGGCGGAAAAGTTGTTGGAGCATTAAAATTATACCAGACAAAACCCGGTAAGATTCCGGAGGGGATAGTCAAACTGGCAGTCGGTCTGGCTCATTTACTGGGAATGCAAATGGAACTGGCGGAGTTGAACCGGCAGACCCAACTGGTTACCAAGGCGGAGCTGGAAGCCCTGCGGGCGCAGATTAACCCTCACTTTTTATTTAATACTTTAAATACGATTATCATGTTTATCCGGACAAATCCAGAAACAGCAAGGCGTCTGTTGATCCGGCTGGCCGGTTTTTTCCGTTATGCGCTTAAAAGAAGAGGGCATTTCAACAGTCTAAAAGAAGAAATTGAGTATTTGAATACATATCTTGTTTTGGAAAAGGCCCGTTTTGGTGAGAAATTGCAAATAATGAAAGATATCGACGATACTCTTTTGTCCTGCAAGGTACCCGTACTTACTATTCAGCCTCTGGCCGAAAACGCAATCAAGCATGGCATATTGCCCAAGTTAGGCAAAGGAACTGTCACAATTACAGCCGGTCTCGTTGACGGTGAAATCCTAATTAAGGTAAATGACGACGGCGTGGGGATTAAAACAGAAAGATTGCCTGAAATTCTTAAGCCTGGAGTAGGTTCGGGAAACGGTGTTGGTCTCAGCAATGTAAATGAACGTTTAAAGAGCTTATTTGGAGAAGATCACGGCCTTAAAATAGAAAGCGCCCCCGGAGCAGGCACATCTGTATTTTTCCGGGTTCCACTGAATTTTAAGCATGTGGATGGGGAGGAGAGAAAAGATGAAATTGAAAGCTTTGATCGTGGATGACGAATACCCGGCGCGGCAGGAATTACGTTATGCTTTAAATAACTTTGATAATATTGAAGTTATCGGTGAGGCCGCAAATGCGCAGGAAGCCCTCGTATTAATTAAAGCACTGGATTACCAGATTTTATTTCTTGATATATCAATGCCGGGAATGAGCGGTATAGAATTGGGCGCGGTAATTCAGAAACTTCCCTGCCAGCCATTCGTTATTTTTGTTACCGCTTACGATGAATATGCCGTAAAAGCTTTTGATATCAACGCTGTCGACTATCTTTTGAAACCGGTGGAAATCGGCCGCTTAAAGCGGGCTATAGACAAAGTACTGAAGTTAATCGGCGATTCCGGATCAAACTTGGAAAATCAAGAAATTGAGGAAGCAGAAACACCCGTTAATTATAGCCATACAGATATTAATCCTGATTTTGAGCAGATCAAAATAGACCGTATACCTGCCGAAAAAAAAGGAAAAACAGTTCTCGTGCCCGAATCTGATCTTGTCTTTGCCTTTACAGAAAAAGATTATGTTTACTTAAAAATCTATGATGAAAAACTTTTTGTAAGGGTTACTTTAAAGGAACTTGAAAAACGTTTAGATCCAAAAATGTTTTTCAGAACTCACCGGTGTTACCTGGTCAACCTGCATAAGGTAAAAGAAATTGTGCCTTTCTTTAACGGAACATACAACCTTATAGTTGACGACAAGGAAAAAAGCGAAGTTCCCGTAAGCCGTGCGCAGGCGAAAAAACTTAAAAAAATTATTGGCTTTTAATAAATTAAAAGGCGGATTGCGGTTGGTAAAAGGAATCGGCACTGATATAATTGAAATTAAAAGGCTGCGCTTGCTAGCCGAAAAATATCCGGGTAAGTTTTTAAATAAAATTTTTACGCAGGATGAACTGGCTTATTGCAGCTTGCGTAAAGATCCCTTTCCTTCTTTTGCCGCCCGTTTTGCCGCCAAAGAAGCTGTTTTGAAAGCTCTGGGAACGGGACTTGCTCTGGGTATAAGCTGGCGTGATATAGAAGTAGTAATACAAACAGGCCGCGGGCCGAAGGTATTCTTATATAATAAAGCAACAGAAGTTGCCGGAGAAAAAGGCATTCATAGAATTCTGCTCAGTGTTTCCCACGATCGGGACAAAGCTGTAGCGTTTGCTTTGGCCTTAGGAGGTTGAAAATGAAAGTAGTCAGCGCAGCGGAAATGAGGGAGCTGGATCGCACTGCTATAGAGGATTATGGAATACCTGGTGTTGTTCTAATGGAAAACGCCGGTTTTCAGGTTGTTCAGGTTATCCGGCAGATGCTTCCCAATGTCGAAAACAAGGTAGTTTGCGTATTTTCGGGAAAAGGAAACAATGGGGGAGACGGCTTTGTTGTAGCCAGGCATTTGTATAACTTAAAAGCCGATGTAAAAGTTTTTCTTTTGGCAAAAACAGAGGAAATCTCCGGTGATGCAAAAATAAACATGTCTATCTGGGAGAATATGGGCCGCAAGATAAATATAATAGATGAAAATTATAGTTTCAATGATTTACGTGCTGTCCTTGCAGAGAGCGAACTGGTTATAGACGCTATTTTCGGCACCGGCTTCAGGGGAATTCCAGGCCCGCCGGCCGCAGGGGTAATTGAGATGATTAACCATAGCGGAAAGCCTGTAGTGGCCGTAGACATCCCGTCGGGGTTACAGGCGGACAGTGGTCTTGTGGAAGGCCTTTGTGTCAGGGCAGCCTGTACAGTTACTTTCGGCCTGCCAAAGCTGGGTCTTGTTCAGGAACCTGGCGCAAGCTATACAGGAAAACTTCATGTGGCTGACATTTCCATACCTGCTTTTCTTTATGATAAAGAAACTTTAAAGAGGCAATTATTAACTAAAGAATTGGTATGCGGTTGGTTTCAGCCGCGACATCCTGCAGCCAACAAAGGAGATTACGGGCGGGCGCTTATTGTTGCCGGGTCGAGGGGCATGACCGGGGCTGCCTGTCTGGCCGCAATGAGCGCGGCCCGGGCCGGCGCCGGACTGGTTACTCTTGCAGTGCCGTCCGGCCTGCAAAAACTTGTCGCTTCAAAACTAACTGAAATTATGACTGTTGATTTGCCGGAAAGTCCCGAACAAACAATAGGAAGCGAAGCTTTGGACGTAATTCTTACCCTGGCGCAGCGCTTTGATGTTATCGCAATCGGACCAGGTATTACCACGCATCCGGAGACGGCTTCTTTGGTAAGAAAAGTTTTGCCCATGTTAAAAATACCTTGTGTGTTGGATGCAGATGGCTTAAATTGCTTTGCCGGCTATACGGAAGTCTTTAAACTTGCTTCAGCGCCGCTAATCTTAACCCCTCACCCGGGCGAAATGGGCAGGTTGACAGGCAATACTACGGCGGAAATTCAGCAGCGGCGTTTAGGGATAACGGAGAAAGCAGCCAGAGAGTGGGGCGTCGTTTTATTATTGAAGGGCGCTTCGACCATAATCGCCTCCCCGGATTCCAAGGTTTATATTAATACTACAGGAAATCCGGGAATGGCTACGGGCGGCGCCGGTGATGTCCTCACTGGAATTATTGCCGGTCTAATAGCCCAGGGTTTGAACCCGTTTGACGCGGCGGGGGCGGGCGCTTACCTTCACGGTTTGGCCGGTGATCTTGCGGTCGGGCAAAAAGGGTACCGGGGGCTCCTGGCTGGCGACATACTAGACTTTCTGCCAGACGCTATTATAGAGACCGAAAGCAATTAACGGCAGGTGACTTATACTGGATGTTCCGGTTTGGGCGGAAATAGATCTTGGCGCTATTGCGCAGAACATGCGGGAAATACGTAAGATTGTCTCTCCGAACTCAGAAATTATGGCCGTGGTGAAAGCAAACGCATACGGACACGGCGCTTTGGAGACGGCAAAAGTTGTTCTGGCCAACGGCGCGGCAAACCTGGCGGTTGCAAGGGTTGAAGAAGCAAAAGAGTTAAGAAAAGCGGGGATTAACGCCCCGATTTTGCTTCTTGGGTACACGCCCGGCGACCAGTTTCACGAAGTATTGGACTTAAATCTGATTCAGACAGTATACAGCCTGGAGATGGCTGAAGCGCTGAACAGTATTGCGGAACAATCAGGCGGACAGGTTAAGGTTCATATTAAAATTGATACGGGCATGGGACGCCTCGGTTTTATACCGGGAAAACCTGCGCTTGAAGATATCCTTAAAGCTGCAAGGCTTCCGTATTTATTTTTAGAGGGGATCTTTACGCATTTTGCGACAGCCGACTGTGCGGATAAAACTTTTGCCCTCGCGCAGCTTGATCTGTTCATTTCTTTTCTGGAAGAACTTCGCCGGGCAGGGTTGGAGTTTCCTCTCCGGCATAGCGCCAACAGCGCCGCCCTCCTTGATCTCCCTCAGACTTATTTGAATATGGTTAGGCCCGGAATAATCATTTATGGCTTATATCCTTCCGATGAAATCCGGAACTCAATTAACCTGAAACCGGCTATGGCCTTTAAAACTAGAATTGCCCAGCTCAAAAAGGCGCCCGCCGGATATAAAATAAGCTACGGATCGACTTACCAGACACCGCAGCCGACAGTAATTGCCGTAATCTCTGCAGGTTATGCGGACGGCTACAGCAGGTTGTTGTCTTCCAGGGGAAATGTGCTTGTTAACGGACAAAGGGCAAAAGTTGTCGGTCGGGTTTGTATGGACCAATGCATGGTTGATGTCGGGCATATTCATGATGTGTGTCCCGGTGATGAGGTAGTGCTTTTCGGGTCCAGCGGAAAAGAAACTATTCCGGTTGAAGAAATTGCAAAACTGACCGGAACGATCAGTTACGAAATTGTCTGTATGGTCAACAGCCGGGTGCCGCGTTTTTATTTGAATAAAAGTTCATAATAGAAAAATATAGTATTAAAAAGAAGGAATTATTTGTTGCATGACGAAAATTATGGTTGGAGGGTTGTAAATTTTTAGAATACACGGAATGTGAAGAAAAATACAGGTTTCGACATAATATTTAGGGATATTTGGAGCTAGAAAGATATAATGTCCGCCATACTGACAAGAGAAATAACCGCCTTACTGGCGCAGGATTTGCCTGAAAGTATAGTCTTCACACTGGTAGTGTTTAGTTTTCTCTGTCTGAGGTTTGATTTTAAAAAGATAGCTGTAATCGCCGTGCTTCAGAGTGCAACGAATTTAGTGCGGTTGTTGCCCGTTGCTTTTGGAGTGCATACAGTAGTTCTTGTAATTTCACTGGCTATTTATACGCATCTGGTCACAAAGGCGCGTTTGAGCAGGGTTTTTCTGGCGGTGTTTGGCGCTTTTGTAATTTGCTGTTTGGCAGAAATGATTTATTCAGTGCCGCTAATGAAGATAACAGGCAGGACATATGAAGAGGCTTTTGCCAACCCCATGCTCAGGGAATTATACAGCATTCCCTACCAGTTGGTTTTGCTGGCTGTCGCTCTGGTAAAGAATTATTACAATTATCGGCGGGGGAAAATTTCAGCATAAGGAAGTGCAGGTGATTTGTTTAAAGTCGATCTCCCAAAATCTGCGGCAGGATTCTTAAAAGACAGGCTGGGTTTAAGCAATGAGGATGAAGAAATCGCTGTCTACAGCCTGGAGATGATCATCTACGGCGGAGCAGGCCTTCTTCTGGTATGTGTCGCGGGATGGTTGCTCAAATGTCTGGCTGTTACTTTAATAGTTTTAATTACGGTAATGTCGCTGCGCTCTTTTGCCGGCGGCGCTCATAGCTCTTCGCCTTATATTTGTATTTTAGTCAGCACAATTATAGTACCGCTTTTAGGCAAGCTGGCCGTAACAGCAGCGCCTTATTGTTCATATCCTGCTCTTGTTCTGGTAATTACCGGCGGCTCTATCGTATCCCTGGCCGCGGTATGGCGCTTGGCCCCGGCGGAGTCGCCAAAAAAGCCCATCTCTTCGGAGCGGCACAGACGGCAGCTGCGTTTG
>DFZT01000099.1 GCA_002382755.1 Firmicutes bacterium UBA4049
TCAAACGCTATATTGCAGGTAGAAAACATCGGAAATCAACTGGCCGCATTAGATCCGGACAATTCTGCCGGATATAAAGCAAATACCAATGCATATATAAAGAACTTAGAAGTGGAAAGAGATAAAATGCATCAAGCGTTGGATGGTGTAAAAAATCGCGATATTATTACCTTCCACGAGGCATTCCCCTACTTTGCAAAGGAATTCAACCTTAATATCGCAGGCGTAATAGAACGCGAACCGGGTTCGGAACCCAGCCCCAAAGATCTTAATGATATAATTAAAAAAGTTAATCAATTAAAAGTAAAAGCCCTTTTCGCAGAACCTCAGTACTCCACAAAAGCCGCCGGGATAATTGCCAAAGAAACGGGCGCAAAAATTTATACGCTTGATCCGGCGGTAACAGGACCTATGGATGCAGACGCATATATCAATATTATGGATAATAATCTAAAAACACTGGAAGAGGCGTTAAAATAATGCTGCATGAAAATCTTAAAAAGAAGGAATGTGTTACATGCGGTTGTGGTTTATGCTGCACTAAAATACAAAATTTGAGTGTAACACGAAATCATACAGAAATCCTGAAAGATATCGATCTCCACATCCATTGCGGAGATTTGACCGCCATCATAGGCCTTAACGGCGCCGGGAAAAGCACACTTTTAAAAGCAATCCTTGGAGAGATCTCTCATACCGGAGAGCTAACCTTTCTTGACGCAGACAATAATCGTACAAGGCGGCCTGTAATAGGTTATGTTCCGCAAAAACTTGATTTTGATTGTGGTTCCCCGGTAAGTGTCCAAGATGTATTTGCCGCAGTGCACACAAACAAACCTGTCTGGTTTTCACACTCTAAAAAAATTCGTGAAAGGGCTTATAAAAGTTTGTCTTCTGTTCAAGCAGCCCATCTTATAAACAGGCGGCTTGGAATTCTATCCGGAGGAGAGTTGCAGAGGGTTATGCTTGCGCTTGCTCTCGATCCCAAACCAGACCTTTTACTGCTGGACGAACCTGTTTCCGGAATTGATAACAATGGTTTAAAATTATTTTACAAAATTGTTTCTAATCTCCGGGAGAACTACGATTTATCCATCATTCTGGTATCTCACGATTTTAATTTGGCGGCCCAATACGCCGACCGGGTAATATTTTTAAACGATAAAATAGTCGCCTGTTCCGGAACTCCGGAAGAAGTATTCAGCAACCAAAAAGTAATTGATACATTTGGGATGAAAATATTTAAACCAACCGGCAATTCAGGAGGCGCTGACAACTGATGCCGTCATTGTACCATCTTATTGACATATTGCTTCCTTATGAATGGGCGCGCCATGTTTTTATGAAAAATGCCCTGCTGGGTGTTTTACTGGTTGCTCCAATATTTGGTTTGCTTGGAACTATGATAGTGAACAATAGAATGGCTTTTTTTTCAGATGCCGTGGGACATTCTGCGTTAACTGGTATTGCTATAGGTATTATACTAGGAATGAATAACCCTCTCTGGGCAATGCTCTGCTTTTCCATTCTTTTGGCGGCAGCTATTACAATGGTTATTAATGCAAATACCGCATCAACTGATACAATTATTGGCGCGTTCTCTTCTACAGCCGTTGCTCTCGGCATTGTAATCCTTTCAATACGGGGAGGATTTAACAAATACTCCGTTTATCTTATAGGAGATTTATTAAGCATCAGCACAACAGATTTAATTATGCTGGCAATTGTGTTTATAATCGTAATTATTTTATGGACAACTGTTTTCAACAAGCTTCTTTTAGTAAGTATAAACCAATCATTGGCCGGCAGCAGAAGGATTAATGTTCAATTTTATAAATATCTTTTTACCTTGACAATGGCTGTTGTTGTAACAATATCAATCCAGTGGGTAGGTATTTTAATTATAAACTCACTATTGGTTTTGCCTGCCGCCGCAGCAAGAAATATTGCCCAAAACATGCGGCAATATCATATATACTCAGTTTCCATTGCAGTTGTTTCAGGTTTATCCGGGTTAATTTTATCCTATTTTTTAGGCACTGCCAGCGGAGCTACAATTGTTTTAATATCTGCAATATTTTTCCTTGCCACGCTGGGTTTAAGATTCCGTTTCAATAATTGATCCCAAATCCTAAATAAGGATGATTATATGTTGTCTAAAAACAAAAATGTATCAGACTACAAAAGCACAAAGCAAAGAAATAAAATTATTCAGGTATTGCAGAACGCAGAGAAACCTTTAACTGCGGAAGAAATATATATGCTTGTCAAAGACGAGCTGCCATCAGTAGTAATTTCTACAATCTACAGAAACATGGAAGCGCTAAAAAGCATTATCGTAAAAACCGTTTATAACGATGGAAAAGCAAGATATGAATTTACGAAGGAGAAACATACCCATAATCTTATTTGCTTGAAATGTAAAAAATCCATAGTTATAGAAAAATGCCCTTTTGAAGCCATGGAAAAGAATTTGAGTGAACAAAACAGCTTTGAAATTTTAGAGCATAAATTGGAGATATATGGTCATTGCAAGGATTGCAGGAGAATCAAAGAATAGGACAACTATGGCTCCCAATAAAAGCATTGGTTTCCGGCTGGATAAACCATAACCGGAAACCAACTATACTGCAGCGTCATTATTATATGCGGCACGAATCTTTTTTATTCCTGTTAATTTTATTTTTTTGTAAAAATATTTAATTCCAAATATCTATGTTTGCATAAGAAGTTCTTCAACAAGCTTCTTTACTTTGTCCCTGACATTCCGGAACACGGACATTTCATTTATACTGCCTGCAACGCGAACCGGATCTTCGACCGGATAGTGAATATAACGGACCGTGGGAGGAAGAACAAAGCAGCCTTCCTGAATATCACACAGAGCAACAACAAGATCGGCCGAGTTTAACAGAGCCTGGTCCAAAACCTTGGATTCGTTCTTTGATATATCTATGCCCACTTCGCTCATAACGCTCACCGCGTTAGGGTTGACGCCTTCCGGCGCCGTGCCTGCGCTGTGCGCTTCCCATTGATCGCCATATAATTTTCTGGCAAACCCCTCCGCCATCTGGCTCCGGCAGGAATTGCCCCTGCAGATGAAGATCACCTTTTTCTTTCCCATATCCAAAGGCCTCCCTTAACATAATAATACAAGAAAATAATAAAGAAAGCGCAGTAATTTAACGCCCTAAAAATAAAACAATAAGTCCCTGGCTGGAATTAACCATAACCAGGGACTCTTTTGTTTGCAGCTGCTGACGTCTTTATTATTATGCGCAATTTTAACTTCTATATTCATGTGAAATTCATATGATAAAATTTTATTTACTTATTACCAACGGTACGAAACCTTTTTCTTCAGCAATTTTCTGGCCTGCATCGCTGCGCGCGAAGTTGATGAATTCCGTTACCGTCTGATCCGGCATGTTCCTGGTTATGAAGAATAATCTTCTTACCAGGGGGTATGTGCCGTTTTGGCAATTCTCAACAGTGCATTTTATACCGTTTAAGTCCAAAGCCTTTACCCCGGATATATAACCCAAGGAAACAAAACCAATGGCCGAGGCGTCCTGGGATACGGCAGCCTGCACTTCGCCGTTGGAATTCTTTAAAACGGCGCCGGAGATTATTTTTTCCTTGTTCATCACTTTTGCCTCAAAAGTATCTCTTGTGCCTGATCCCTCTTCCCTGGCAAGAACAGTTATTTTGCCCGCTTTCCCTCCAACCTGGCTCCAGTCCGTTACCTTGCCGGAGTATATCCCCGCCACATCTTCTATTTTCAAGCTGCTGACCTGATTGGCGGAATTAATTATTATAGCGACGGCATCCCGGGCTACAGGGTAGGAAATAAGGTCGGACTCGGTCAGACTGATATCTCTGGAAACAGCGCCTAAATCTACTGTTCCGGAGACGCACTGTTCAACTCCCGCTCCTGAGCCGCCGCCGCCTGTTTCCACGCGCACTCCCGAATGGACTTTCATAAACTCTGCCGCAAGAGCTTCAGCCAGGGGCAGCACACTTGTCGAGCCGGACTCCTTGATTGACCCTGTAAGATTGACAGTGCTGCCTTGAGGTGTCTTGGAAGCGCCGCAGCCGCCTATCATTAAAGAAATAGCTAAAAGTCCCGTAGCAGCCAGCGCAGCAAACTTGAACCCGGATTTTTTAAAGACCAAAACAATTCCCTCCATTTTTTTCTATTATTATTGTCTCTAGACTAAGATAAAAGTATTAAAATAATGTTATCGTAAGATAAACATTGTGTTAAATCTTGATTAATATTTTGTTAAGGCGGCATTGAATAAAAATACGAAACCCATTTTTTCAGCTATTTTCTGGCCCGCAACGCTGCGCGCAAAACTGATAAATTACATCACCGTTTTTATTCGGGATGACCTTCTTTATGAAATACAGCCTTCTTACCAGGGGGTAACTGCCGTTCCGGCAGTTCTCAAATGTGCGCTTGATTCCGTCTATGTCTAAAATTTTTAAAGGCCAAGGCTAATCCCCCCCCGTTTTGTTTCTGTTATTATAATTCATTAAAGCATAATTTACTTTAAAATCCTAAGAAAAATTTCGTTTGCTGTTGAAAACGCCGTGTCCTTGGGTTGTTTTACGGCAATGTATTCGAGTTTATGTTAAATATTGCCACACCCGGGGCGGGACTGGTTTTAGATAAATTCTTCAAGGTTATACTAATTATTGTAGCATTTTGTATTGAACTCAGGGAGGTTAGCATTTTGATGGGATCCATAGGCCTGAACAGTTTCGCTGTTTTCATTCAGGTTTTTCTTGGTGTAATTATCGGCCTTTTCTTCTGGAACATGTTTAAAAGCCAGCAGGGCAATAAAACGGCAGTGGAGAAAGAATCGCGCAAGGAACTGGAAAACCTCAAGCGCCTGCGTTCTATCTCGCTTACCGAACCGCTGTCCGAAAAGATACGGCCGTCCAGGCTGGAAGATATAGTCGGCCAGAAGGAAGGTTTGAAAGCCCTCCGGGCTGCGCTCTGCGGCCCCAATCCGCAGCATGTGATCATCTACGGGCCGCCCGGAACAGGCAAAACCGCAGCTGCCCGCCTGGTCCTTGAAGAGGCCAGAAAAAACCCACAGTCCCCTTTTAAGGAAAATGCCAGCTTTGTTGAAGTGGACGCAACGATTGCCCGCTTCGACGAGCGGGGAATCGCCGATCCATTGATCGGCTCGGTTCACGACCCCATCTACCAGGGCGCCGGCCCCCTGGGCATCGCGGGCATCCCGCAGCCGAAGGCGGGAGCAGTGACGAAAGCGCACGGGGGGATGCTCTTTATTGACGAAATCGGGGAACTTCACCCCATTCAGATGAACAAACTGTTAAAGGTGCTGGAAGACCGCAAGGTGCACCTGGAAAGCACTTATTACTGTTCGGAAGACAACAGCATACCCAGCCATATCCACGACATATTTCAAAACGGGCTGCCGGCTGACTTCCGCCTTGTCGGAGCAACGACCAGGCTGCCTGAGAACATCCCGCCGGCGATCCGCTCCCGCTGCGTGGAAATATACTTCCGGGACCTGCTGCCTAACGAGATAAGTCTTATCGCCGCAAGAGCGGCAAAAAGCACGGGGCTTTCGCTGGCCAGGGAAGGTTTGAAAATCATTGAAAAGTACAGCCCCAACGGACGTGAGGCGGTAAACATCATCCAGATCGCGGCCGGGCTTGCCATTACCGAAGGCAGAAAGCAGATCCGGACCCAGGATATAGAATGGGTAATCAATAACGGACAGTATTCCCCGCGCCCCGACAAGAAGATCGGCCCTTCCCCGCAGGTCGGAGTCGTCAACGGACTGGCGGTATACGGCCCCAGCCAGGGAAGCCTGCTGGAAATCGAAGCGTCCGCAATTCCCGTAAAGCCCGGTCAGGGTAAAGTAACCGTAACAGGAGTTATTGACGAGGAGCAAATGGGCGAACACGGGCATTCTTTCCGCCGGCGGAGTATGGCGCGCGCCGCGGTGGACAATGTGCTGACCGTATTGGATAACGTGACGGGGGTAAACCCGCATGACTATAACCTGCACGTCAACTTTCCCGGGGGCGTTCCCGTGGACGGCCCTTCAGCCGGCGTTGCCGTGGCGACGGCAATCTATTCGGCAATCAAAGGCATTCCGGTGGACAATTTTCTTGCCATAACAGGCGAAATTACCATCAGGGGGCTCCTTGCTCCTGTAGGAGGAATCCTGACCAAGCTGGAAGCAGCCCGCCGGGCAGGCGCCAAACAGGTGATCCTGCCCAGGGAAAACTTCCAGGAAATGCGCCTCAAGCTGACCGGACTCAAAATAACCCCGCTGGAAAAGCTTGAAGACGTACTCAAAATTGCCCTTGTGGATGCGGCGGAACAGTCCCCTTACCTAAAAGCGCATGGCCGTGCCCGTAAAGCAAAAAGCCCGCAGCCGGTAATCTCCCTTCCCGACAGCGGAGCCGTTGGAGCAAATAATTGATTTGATTTTCGAGCATCGCCAGTACGTCCCTACTTTTGCTCTACTACTTGCTCCCTGAAGAGGGCAAGCAAGAACCGTCCCTACTTGCCCAATAGTGAAAGGCCTGGCTTTAACCAGGTTTTTTCTTTTGCTGGGAGTTATTGCTGTAGCAGATTGGCGATCTTTGTGCTAAAATGAAGCTAGCTAGTTATCTATTAAAATAACCAATAGAAGGGAGCAGCTATGAGTTCCAATATAAAATTACTACCGTTGCTGCCTTTAAGGGGAGCTTTAGTTTTTCCCTACATGGTTATTCATCTTGACGTCGGCCGGGAAAAATCAATCCAGGCCGTTGAGGAAACCATGCTCAGGGACAGAATAATCTTTCTGGCTACCCAAAAGGAAGCGCAAGTTGATGATCCAGGCGAAAACGATATCTTTTTGACGGGTACCGTAGCTGAGCTCAAGCAGATCTTGAAGTTGCCCGGTGGTACGATCAGGGTATTGGTCGAGGGAATGTCCAGGGGAAAAATCAGAAGATTTGTCTCCGGCGAACCTTATTTAAGAGTCGAAGTTGAAGAGTATCCCGGCGAAAACGAAAAAACGCCGGAGATCGAAGCTCTGATGCGCAACCTGGTCTATCAGTTTGAACAATATGTAAAGTTATCCAAGCGCGTTCCCCCGGAGATGGCGGTTACCGTGATTAACCTGGAAGAACCGGGGCGGCTTGCAGATATTATCGCCTCGCATCTTACCCTGCGCATCGAGGATAAGCAGCAGATCCTTGAAGCTATTGATATTGTTGAAAGGCTTGACAAGCTGTGCGCGTATGTCGCACGGGAACTGGAAATTGTTGAGCTTGAGCGCAAAATAAATATACGCGTCAAAAAACAGATGGAAAAGACCCAAAAAGAATACTACCTGCGCGAACAGATCAAAGCAATCCAGCGTGAACTCGGGGAAAAAGACGAGCGCATGGCGGAAGCGGAGGAATACCGTCAAAAGATCGCGGAGGCCAAATTGCCCAAGGAAGTTGAGGAGAAAGCCCTCAAAGAAGTTGAAAGGCTTGAAAAGATGCCCCCCATGGCCGCCGAATCCACCGTTACCCGCAATTACCTTGACTGGCTGGTTACGCTGCCGTGGAGCAAGAGCACGCACGACCGCCTGGATATAAACCTGGCGGAAAATATTCTGGATGAAGACCATTACGGGCTGAAGAACGTCAAGGAGCGGATCCTGGAGTACCTGGCCATCCGCAAGCTTTCCAAGGACCTGAAAGGCCCCATTCTCTGCTTTGTAGGGCCGCCGGGCGTGGGGAAAACCTCCCTTGGAAAATCAATCGCCAGGGCGATCGAGCGCAAGTTCGTCCGTATCTCCCTGGGCGGGGTGCGCGATGAGGCCGAAATCAGGGGGCACAGGCGCACTTACGTTGGGGCGCTGCCGGGCAGGATCATCCACGGGATGCGCAACGCGGGTTCAAAGAACCCTGTCTTTCTGATGGATGAGATTGATAAGATGAGCGTCGACTTCAGGGGCGACCCGTCGGCTGCCCTGCTGGAAGTCCTTGATCCGGAGCAGAACAACAGCTTCAGCGATCATTACATTGAGCTGCCGTTTGACCTTTCCAACGTAATGTTTATCACTACGGCCAATATACAGTACAACATCCCCAGGCCGCTGCTGGATCGNNCAGATGCTGGTTGCTTCCGAGAATACAATCAGAAAAATAATCAGGGAATATACGAGGGAAAGCGGCGTCCGCAACCTGGAACGCCAGCTGGCGACCGTCTGCAGGAAAGCCGCCAAGCAGATCGTTACCAAGGATCTGAAGAGAGTCAGGGTTACGCCACAAAACCTGACCCAGTTCCTGGGGACTCCGAAATACCGCTACGGGGTCATCGACACAGAAGATCAGGTGGGCATGGCCACCGGCCTTGCCTGGACCGAGGTCGGCGGGGAAACTTTAAATATTGAGGTTACCCTGTACAAGGGTGCCGGAAGACTGACACTGACAGGCAAACTGGGCGACGTGATGAAGGAATCCGCTCAGGCCGGGTACAGTTTTATACGCAGCCGTGCGGATAAGTTGGGCATTGACGCCGAATTCTTTGAAAAGCACGATGTCCACGTGCACATACCCGAGGGGGCAATCCTCAAAGACGGACCTTCGGCCGGGATTACCATGGCCTGCGCTCTTGCCTCCGCCCTGACGGGCCGTAAGGTAAGACGCGAAGTAGCCATGACGGGCGAGGTTACCTTAAGAGGCAGGGTGCTGCCCATCGGCGGCGTCAAGGAAAAAGTACTTGCCGCTCACCGGGCGGGAATAAAGAAAATCCTCCTGCCGGCAGAAAATAAGAAAGACCTCGACGATGTGCCTGTAAATATCAAAAACAAGCTGGAATTTGTCTGCGTGGAAAGCATGGATGAGGTGCTTGAGGAAGCGCTGCTGGAAGATAAAATAGAAGAAGAGCAGGTTAATCTGAACAACCTTCCGGCAATAATAGATGATATAACGTATCAGCCCGAAAGGGGACCTCAGGTCTACTCATGAAAGTAATCCAGGCTGGTTTGCAGATTTCAGCCGGTAAATTAGAACAATGCCCGGCGGGGACTGAATGTGAAATAGCCCTCGCCGGGCGTTCCAATGTCGGCAAGTCTTCCCTCCTGAACAAACTTGCCGGCAGAAACAACCTGGCCAGGACCAGCGGGACCCCGGGACGGACGCAGACGATCAATTTTTATCTGATTAATAAAAGTTTCTACCTTGTAGACTTGCCGGGGTACGGGTTTGCCAGGGCGCCGGAAGAGGCCAGGGCCCGCTGGGGCCTTCTGGTGGAAAGTTACCTCAAGGGAAGAAAACAGCTCTGCGGCATTATCCAAATCGTTGATATACGTCACAACCCCACAGCTCAGGACCACCAGCTTTTTGAATGGCTGCGCTACTACAGCATCCCCCACGCAGTGGTCGCCACTAAAGCCGACAAACTCTCCCGCTCACAGACGATCAGGCAGGAAAAAGCTATCCGTAAAGAACTTGCCCTAACCGGCGAAACCCCTCTGATTATTTTTTCCGCGAAAACAGACCAGGGGAAAGATCAACTTTGGAACCTGATCGAAGCCTGGATGCTCCCCGGATCACTTTCCATGATTCCCAATAAATGATTATTCTGCAATAAATTGTATAACTTTTATTTAACGGGGCTAAAGGGCTTCTGCTTTTTATTTTTCTGCATATCATATACTGATAGAAAAATTAAATACAATAGCCTGATTATTTTAGAAATTAGTTTTGCCGGCGCCATCAAGCTGAATTCTCGATTAAGGAGTGATATCAATGGATTTTATAAAACGCCTGGAAGATCATCGATCGTCGGAAAAGAAGCTTGCCTGGCAGGGTACTTTTCTGGAATATCTGGACATTGTTAAAAAGACCCCGGAGGTTGCGCAGTTGAGCCACGCGCGTATCTACGAAATGATCAGAAGCGCGGGAGTGGAAGAAATCAACGGAGTGAAAAGCTATAATTTTTTCTCGTCGGAGATTTTTGGCCTCGACAAGACACTGGAAAAGCTGGTTGAGGAATACTTCCACCCTTCAGCCCGCCGGCTTGACGTCCGCAAACGGATCCTCCTTTTAATGGGTCCGGTGAGCGGCGGGAAGTCAACCCTGGTGTCCATGCTGAAGCAGGGTCTGGAAAGGTTCAGCCGGACCGATTCCGGAGGAGTTTACGCAATCAAGGGATGCCCGATGCATGAAGAACCCCTCCACCTGATCCCCAAAGCTCTCCGTGAAGAATTCCAAAATGAATACAACGTTTTTGCAGAGGGAGAACTGTGCCCGTCCTGCCGCCTGATGCTGGAAGAAGAGTACGGCGGGCAGATCGAAAAGGTCGCCGTGGAGAGAATTTTCCTCTCTGAAGAAAAGCGCCTGGGAATAGGGACTTTTACACCTTCCGATCCCAAATCGCAGGATATAGCAGACCTTACTGGAAGCGTCGATTTTTCAACGATTACGGAATTCGGGTCAGAATCCGATCCCAGGGCTTACCGCTTTGACGGTGAACTTAATATCGCCAACCGCGGGCTGATGGAATTCCAGGAGATCCTTAAATGCGACGAGAAATTTCTCTGGAACCTGCTCAGCCTTTCCCAGGAAGGCAACTTTAAAGCAGGCCGCTTTGCTCTGATTTATGCCGATGAAATGATCGTCGCGCATACCAACGAAAACGAGTACAGGGCTTTTATAGCCAATAAGAAGAACGAAGCCCTGCAGTCCCGTATTATCATCATCAAAATACCGTACAACCTCAAAGTGAGCAAAGAGGTTAAGATATACGAGAAACTGATCGGCCAGAGCGACCTGAAAGACATCCACCTCGCTCCCCACGCCTTGAAGGTAGCCAGCATTTTCTCCGTGCTGTCCAGGCTCAAGGAGAGCAAGAAACAGGGCATGGACCTGTTAAAGAAAATGAAGCTCTATGACGGCGAGGATGTTGAAGGGTTCAAGCAGAAGGACATCATCGAGCTGCAGAATGAAGCTCCGGAAGAAGGGATGAGCGGAGTAGACCCGAGGTACGTGATTAACCGCCTCTCTTCAGCCCTGATTAAGACCTCGACAAAATGTATCAATGCCCTGGACGTTTTAAGGGCGTTAAAAGACGGGCTTGATCAGCACCCATCCATAACCAAAGAAGAAAGGGACCGGCTGCTCAACTTTATCTCCGTAGCCAGAAAAGAATACGATGAAATAGCCAAAAAAGAAGTCCAGAAGGCATTTGTCTACTCATATGAGGAATCTGCCAGGGTATTATTCGACAACTACCTGGATAATGTAGAAGCATACTGCAATAATACAAAATTAAAAGATCCCATTACAGACGAAGAAATGAACCCTGATGAAAAGCTGATGCGTTCCATTGAAGAACAAATCGGCGTTTCGGAAAACGCCAAGAAGGTCTTCCGGGAGGAGATTTTAATCCGCCTTTCCAGCTATGCCAGGAAAAATAAAAAATTTGACTATACCTCCCACGAACGCCTGCGGGAGGCCGTCGAAAAGAAACTCTTCACCGACTTGAAAGACGTCGTTAAGATAACCACATCATCCAAGACACCCGATATGGAACAGCTCAAGCGCATCAACGAGGTCGCTTCCAAGCTGATTTCCGAATACGGCTACTGCGCAAACTGCGCCAATGAACTGCTCAAGTATGTAGGAAGCCTGTTGAACAGATAAGGAGGATCCTTCTATGCCTTTATATATAATTTCGCGGGAAGACTGGTCTTTACACCGCAAAGGTGAAATAGACCGCCTGCGTCATCATGACAAAGTGAAAGAGGCGATTAAAAAAAACCTGGCCGACATAGTAAGCGAGGAAAGCATCATTATGTCGGACCATGAGAAAATTATCAAGGTACCCATCCGCACACTGGATGAATTCCACTTCCGGTACGACCAGGGAAAGCAGTCCCACTCCGGGCAGGGGAATGGGGACAGCAAGGTCGGAGATGTGCTTGGCTCAGAACATCAGGGCGGGACCGGGCGTGAAAAGGGAGCGGGGGACCAGCCGGGTGTTGATTACTACGAAGCTGAAATCACCCTTGAAGAATTGGCCAAAATCCTTTTTGAGGATTTGGGCCTGCCCTACCTTGAACCCAAAAAGAAACCGGAGCTGACCTCGGATTCCGTTGAGTTTAAGGACATCCGAAAGAAAGGAATCAGCAGCAATATCGACCGCAAACACACCATTTTAGAAGCAATCAAAAGAAATGCCCTGAAAGGCAATCAGAACCTGAAGGAAATTACCAAAGAGGACCTGCGCTACAAAACCTGGGATCTGACACACAAACACGAGTCCAATGCGGTTATCCTGGCCATGATGGATACCTCGGGGTCGATGGGTATTTTTGAAAAGTACATCGCCCGCAGTTTCTTTTTCTGGATGGTGCGCTTTTTGAGGACCAAATACGAAAACGTGCAAATAGTTTTTCTGGCTCACGACGCTGAAGCCAGGGAAACTACGGAAGAAGAATTTTTTACCAAGGGAACCAGCGGCGGAACGCGCTGTTCCACAGTATACAAACTTGCCCTTGAGATCATTGAAAAGAGGTACAACCCTTCCGACTACAACATCTATGCTTTTCATTTCTCCGACGGCGATAACCTGAGCTCGGACAACGACGCGTGCATACACCTGATCAATGAGCTTATAAAATTATGCAACTTCGTCGGCTACGGCGAAATAGAAAGCAGCTATTTTTACACCAGCACCTTGAGGACGGCTTATAGGAGAATTGACCACCCAAGGTTCACGGTCGTCACTATTAAGGATAAAAGCGGCGTTTACCCGGCCTTGAAAAAAATCTTCAGCCCGGTAAATGAAAAACCCGCCTAACTTTAAGGCGCCGCAACACACAAGTGAGCGCTTTTGCAGCGCCGCCCGGACCTGTCCGAAGCAGGCCCCCACAATTGCAACAAAAGATAAGGTGATGAAAACTCCCGAAAGGGGAGTTTTTTTAGGTAAAATTATTGATTGAATACAGGCCCAAATTGCTGCATAATACAAGTATGAAAATGGGCAATTCTATAGCTGTGAGTTGGTAATAAATGGGCATTCTCTATCACCTTCAGGTTGGGTGCGCTAATTTAACCATTATCAAAGCTTTCTCGGGAACTATTCTGATCGACTGCTTCAACATGGAACGATATAAAAGCTTACTGTCCGCAAACAAATTTATCAAGGCAGTCTTCATTACCCACCAGCACTACGACCACTTCCTCGGCCTGAAATACTTGAGAGATAACAATTTTACCATCGAATACATTATCTGCTCTCCCTATGTCAGAAGAAGCGGTGACGGCAGCGTCCAATATGAAGAATGGCGCGATTTTGAAAAATTGCTGGCCTATTTCAAGAGGATGGGGACTGCGGTGATTGCGCCATTCCGGCAGGAATCCTTGAACCTGCCCTGGTGGTATATTGATAATTTAAGCTTCAGGATCCTGGGGCCGGCCAAATTTATTGCCGAAAGCGAGAGCAGGGAACTGCACGACGCAAGTCTGGTTATGCTTGTCACACTGGGCGCCAGAAAATGCTGCTTTACCGGCGACGCCTCAGATAAAAGCCTGAACTGGATTGCTGAAAATACGATTAATTACTGCAACGACATCCTGCACGCCAGCAATCACGGCAGCCTGTACGGCGCAAACCTGGAATTTATTAAAGGCGCCAATGCCAGCTATACGATTATCTCCACCGAATCCGGGTTATATAAGGAAGTCCCCCACCCTATCGCGTTAAAAAGGTACTATGAATACACCAAAGTTAAAGTCCACCGCACAGATCTGGACGGAACTGTCGAGATGTATTATTAAAACCCCCTTTTTAAAATCTAAAAGGAAAATACGGAAATCAAGAGAAACTATAATTTATAGCCTATCAAAGAGAGGAGAAACAGACGTGGGTAAGGTTCTGATTATGCCCTGCCTGGATATGAAGGAAGGCCGGGTAGTCAAGGGAGTCCATTTCGTAAACATCAGGGATGCCGGAGATCCCGTAGAATGCGCCAGGGCATACTGCGAAAACGGGGCTGATGAGCTGGCTTTCCTGGATATTACCGCTACAATAGAAAAAAGAAAAACTATGCTGGAGGCTGTCCGGCGTGTTGCCGGGGTAACCACCGTACCCTTTACGGTAGGCGGCGGAGTAGCTTCCCTAAGCGATGCCGAAGCTGTGCTGGAAGCAGGCGCGGACAGAATTTCAATCAGCAGCGCGGCCTTCCGGAATCCGGATCTGATTAACCAGGCCGCTTCACGGTTCGGCGCATCGAAACTCGTGGTAGCTATTGATGTTGACCGGAATCCCGCGCTTCCTTCCGGTTGCGAAGTTTATATCGACGGCGGCAGCACCGCTACAGGCAAAGACGCGATTGAATGGGCAAAAGAAGCGGAGTCCAGAGGGGCCGGCTTTATTTTGCCGACAAGCAAAGCCTGTGACGGCGCAAAAACCGGCTTTGACATACCATTAATCCGCGGGATTAAGGATGTAGTTAAGGCGCCCGTCGTTGCTTCCGGCGGCGCCGGCGCCATGGAGCACTTTCTGGAGGCAGCCCGTGATGGAAAGGCGGATATTTTACTGGCGGCTTCGGTTTTCCACTTCGGAGAAATTAATATTCAAGAGCTTAAGAAATACCTTAGGGAAAACGGCGTAGAGACAAATTAAATTTAAAACGGCGGATTTTTTAAAAATTTTAAAAAAGGCAGGAACAGGGCTGTTAAAGCTGCCTATCTCTAAAAACTGGCATCCTGCCTTTTTTTGCTGCCTTTTTTAGCCCGGCGTCCCTGCTTTGCGTTTCCCCACGGTTTAAGCACAGAGATAAATACCAGAAAGATCAGGACAGCGGCCTGAAGGACGCCGAAGATTGAAAGCATTAGTTTGCAGTGCAGATAGACGGGGTTGTCAAGCGAAAACAGTCTTTCCGTATATGAAATGGAAACCGCGGTGTTATTCCAGGGCCCGAGGAAGAACGTGCCGGAAAGTATGGAAGCAACGGTAAAAAACCATTTGACGGTTATCCAGTTAAACTTAAAAAAGCCCCAGTTCGTAAAACATGAGAACAAAAGGCCCGTAAGCAGGGAACCCAGGGCTGCCGGAATGATAATATAGTCGTCGAGGATCTTCAAAGAAGCGTTTACCGCGTAAATCTCATCCCCGGAAACTGGCCGCCTTTTTGCAAGAGTGAGCAGGACCATGCAGATGGCCGCTCCTACCCAGGCACTGGCGAAAAAGATATGAAAACATTTAATCCAGGTCCTTGCTTTCAGGTTTAACTTTAACACAAATCAGAGCCTCCATTTTCTATAAATTTGCGGCATGGTTCAAAATCCCCGATTGATTGACTAAAACATTATTACTTCTATAAAAGGATTCTTTTTGATAGCCGCGTCGTACAAAAAAGGATATTCGTCATTCAAGTATTTTATATAGTTAACCCACTCGATGATAATCGCCTTATATGCCCTTAAAATATCATTCGCCAGATGATCAAGGACGCTTTCAGAAAAATCCTTAATGCTCCCCCTGCTTTGAAGCTCGTCCGCCACGTGAAAGATCGCCCAGAGCATATCCGTAAAAGAATCGTGTTCGGAAAGGTTGGAGTTCTCCAGCATGCTGATCATGAAAGGCTTTTTTTCGTTCAAAATAAGCGACAAAGTCTCCAGCGAAGGCGGCGTGGCTTTAATTTTGTACTCAAATTCATTGGCGGTTTTTTTCAGGCTTTTCATCGTACTTTTATTAAAATCCGTCAATACGAATCTTTGGCGGAATTCGCGGTTGTTCTGATTGAACTTGATCAGCTCGGAGATCACCGTTAAACCCATTTCGGCAAAAAACGCGCTGATGATGACATGGATTTTTTTCATCTTCCGCCGTTTTTCCATAACGTTTAACAAGTTGTTCAAGACCAGGGTTACAACGATAGCTTCAAACGGGACAAAAGCCAAATCCTGAAAGAAGTAATAAACTGTATCATCCGGCCTTTTAAATAGGTAAATCTGGATCAGGTATATGCAGGCGGATGTTATTGTTAAAACAAGCACCAGTATAATATTGCTTATCGCTTTCAAATAACCACCTGTTCCACATCAATTTTTTATTAACTTGCATTCGGGAGGTCAACTGCCCGCGCTGCTCATGTTCACGCCGGGCTTTTGTACAGCCCGTTTCCAACTAGTTTTTACGGTTTGTTTACAAGTATTATAAAGTAGGTCTGTGTATTGGACAATCTAAAAAATTTGCACAATGACTGTAATTAATTTTTAATAGACAAATATCGACATTATTCCCGAAGGATATCTGTCGCAGAATGTCTAAGTTTATTAAGTTATGCTGTCTATATCCCTTTACTCTGGTTTTTCCTGCAAAAGGGAGGTTTATTTGTGCACGCCTATATCAAAATGAGGATGGACCAGTCCTCGCCCGCGATACCAATTCATTATAATTACCTCATTCAGTCGGCAATCTACGCCGCGCTGCCAGCTGATGCAGCCAGTCATCTCCACGATAAAGGTTTTATTGCAGGCAACCGAATCTTTAGATTGTTTTCCTTTTCCCGGTTGACAGGTAAATTTATCCTTGATAGCAAAAATAAAACGATTGCCTTCCCGGAAGAAACGTTGCTTGTTATAACCTCACCGGATGTAGATTTTTTTCTCCCCCTTATAAACAATCTACTGACAAAAAACTGCTTACGCCTTGGAAAATCCGTATTTAATGTGGAAGAAGTCCGTTTCGACAGACAGCTTGCAGAGGATGATATTTTGACCATACGCACCCTCTCGCCGGTGGTGTCCTACAGCACTCTCCTGCGGCCCGAGGGGGGAAAGTATACCTGTTATTACCAGCCGGGAGAGAAGGATTTTGAAAGGCTGGTTTCCGCCAACCTGGCTAAAAAGTACGAAGCGTTTTACGGCCACCAGCCACCGGACGGTGAAGTGCGGGTGCGCCCTTTAGACAGGCCGCGCCTGCACGTGACCGCATACAAGGGAACCGTGGTAAAAGGCTATACCTGCCGGATCAGGTTAAGCGGACCGCGGGAACTGCTGCAGATGGCCCTGGACGCCGGCCTGGGAGGCAAAGGCAGCCAGGGGTACGGCTGTGTGGAGAAGATTGAAGTTCAAAAGAAAACAACATAGTAATTGGTTACCAGCTAAAATGTTAGTTGATGGTCTTGGTTGTCATTCCTATAAAGGTTAAAGTTAAAAGAGGAACCTATTTGCAGAAAACAGCAAAGAAAATGATTAAGAAGAACTGGCTGTATGATCCGGGAAGAAAGTGATTGATATTTATTGAACGTTACCACGAAGAAAAAACGGCCTTCTGAAATTCTCATAACAACTTTAGGAGTAGAACCGCAGGTTGTCACCATCACGCTAGATTACCTGTTAGCCGCCGGTAAGAAAATTGGCGAACTGGCCGTAGTTTATACGGAAAACCCCCGAATTCAACAATCCTTGGAGGTAATTGAAGACGAGTTTGTAAAAGATGTTTATCACGGTATTTCATTTCGGGGTGTTCCTGCCTCCTTACCGGCAGGACCGATTAAGGATTTATATACCTCTGAAGATTTACGAGGCTTTTTCCGCACCCTTTATGCAGAAGTCCGTCACTCGCGGCAAGCCAATAAAATCGTGAACATGGGTATTTCCGGAGGACGCAAAGTTATGGGTATCATGGGTATGGTGGTAGCACAACTTCTCTTCGGGCAGGATGACCGTGTCTGGTACCTTCTTACCGAAGGCTGGCAACCAGGAGCCAACCGGCAGTTGCATCTTCCGTCTGAAGAAAAGGGATGGCTCATCTCTATCCCGGTGCTTCGCTGGAGTGAGGCGACTGCACTGATGCAAACCGTGGCCGAACTTGACGATCCTGCTGAAATTATGATTTGGTATGAAAAACTCAATAGAACCAATAAGATTAAACGTCGACGAGAATTTATCCGGCGATGGTTGACCATGGCTGAGAAAGATGTAGTCCGGCTGGCCTGCCAGGGTCTCGATAACGCCTCCATAGCTGGCCAACTCCACAAGCAGGAACAAACTGTGGCCAATCAACTCCGGCTGGTCTACGAAAAATTGCGGGAGTGGCTGGAATACCCGGCCGGCAATGTTGATCGCAGTTTGCTTATTGCTGAATTTGCGCCTTATTTTGCTCTGATGGAGGAAGAAAGCTAAAATGCGGATTGTCAACTTTTCCCATCCGTTGACGGAAAGAAACCTGGAAGAAATAAAAACGCTGGCCGGCAGCGAGGTTATCGAGGTGATTAATGCACAAAGACAGCTCAATCTTGACAAGCCTCTGGAGCAACAAATTGAAGGCTGGCTGGAGGAACTGGGAATAGCGCCTGAAGAATGGCAGACTCAACCGACATTGTTCAACTTGCCGGCGTTGAATTACGGCGCCTCTGTGCTTCTTGCAATGCTTCACGGGCGCATGGGTTATTTTCCGCCTGTTTTGCGTTTGCGCCCGGACACTGCCGGAATGGTACCCCGCTTTGTAGTGACGGAAATTTTAAACCTGCAGGCCATCCGGGAACGTGCGCGGGGAAAGCGATGATTTTTCATAATTCAGGATGCAGATAAAAGTATAACCAAATACAAAGCAAAGCTTTAAGGAAGGGATGACTTATGGAAACCTGGGAAGCTACTTACCGGATAACAACCCCTTTGTTCTTGGGCGGAGCGTCCTCTGCTGCAGAAGCGGAATTACGCCCACCATCGCTTAAGGGATTGTTGCGTTTCTGGTTTCGGGCGATCGCCTTGCCTGCTTTAGGAAACTGGCAGAAAGTACAAGAAGTGGAAAATATACTTTTTGGCAGTACAAATGGTCAAGCGTGTTTCTTTTTAAGTATTGTAAATCCTGATGAAATAAAATCAGTAAAACCTAATCGTGATTGGGAAAAGAGACATGGTCTTGGTTACCTGGGTTATGGAATAATGGATCGAGGGATGATGCGGCGATCATATCTAATAAATGGCGGGCTTTTTACTTTAAAAACTACGCTTAAACGTGATGTCACAACGGAATTTAGCAAGCTTTTGCCGATTGCCTTAAAAGCCCTTGGTCTTTTTGGCGGTGCGGGTGCCAGAGCGCGCAATGGTTTCGGATCCTTATCCTTGGAATCGCTCCGTCATAACGGAGAAGAGAAATGGTTGATTCCTGGAAGTATTGAAGAACTTCGGAAGAGTATCCGTAACCTGGTTGAGGAGATGGGCCTAAACAGCCAGGAGATAAAAGACCTTCCCAATTATACGGCTTTTAGTCCATGGATAAAAATAAAAATAACCAGAACAGCCCAAGACCCTCTTGCGCTCCTGGATGATGTTGGGAAAGAACTCCTGCGTTACCGAAGTTATGGCAATGCAAGCAGTGGTATTCACGTTTTGCCCTGGAGAGAAAAGGCGGAGCAGAACTTTGCCGATGATCACGATATGGTTCTTAATTTAATTAATGGACGAACTAACCAACTCCCAAGTCATCCTCGCCGGGTAGTTTTTGGCCTGCCGCATAATTATTTCTTTTTATCTACCCGGCAAAGGGCAAACGTTGATGCCGCTAATTATAAACGGCGCGCCGCCCCACTTTTTATTCACATTCACGCTCTGTCAACAGGAGAATATGCAGCAATACTAAGTTTGCTCCCGGCATTGTTTCTACCGGAAGGAGAATTGATCAAAATATCCTGTGGCAGATATAATAAGCAAGTTGCTTGTCATGTAAACTATCAGGAGATTGAAAACTTTTTAAACCGCTCTATCTTTAATAACGGGGTGGTGGTCTGGCCATGAAAAATAAAGTATTTTTACACTTTTCCCTCGGCCCGGTGCAGAGTTTTGTTGCCCAGGCCCGGCGAACGCGTGATTTCTGGGCCGGTTCCTTTATCCTCTCTTGGTTGGCTGGACAGGCCATGCTGGTTGTGCATGAAGCAGGTGGGGAATTAATACTTCCGGCGGTAGTTGAAGAACACGGAAAGATTACTGATCCTCTGCTAGCGGCCATTAAACAAAGGGAAAAAGGTGAGATCGTATCTCAGGGACCGGAAATTGCCACTTTGCCTAACCGATTTCAAGCCAGAATTCCTGATGATTTCGACCCTCTTGCTTGTGTGGAAGCTATTCAACGTAAGTGGCGCGATTTGGCTGAAAAAATATGGCAAGATTATATACAGCCGGTTGCCCACCTGGGAAAAGGCACACGGGAAATTTGGGATCGTCAGATAACCGGGTTCTGGGAGATGAACTGGGTAATTGGCAATGATTCTGCCCTTTTGGATCGGCGCAAAAACTGGCGAAGTCATGTGCCACCGATAGAACACGGCGACAAATGCACATTGATGGGAAACTTTCAGGAGCTTTCCGGTTACCTGCGTATTCGAGGGGAAAAGCAACAGGAATATTTCTGGGCATCCTTACGAGCCAAAACGGGCGAGTATGAGTTAGCCAATAATGAAAGGCTTTGCGCCATAGCCCTGGTGAAGCGTCTTCTTCCTTTGGTAGCTGTGGAGACTCTTTGGCTGGTACCGCGGCGCTACCCTTCTACTCCGTATTTGGCCGCCATTCCCTGGATTGCTGAGGTTTGTATAGATAAACCTGAAAAAGCAAGGAAGTATGCTACTGAAGCCAGCCAGCTTCCCGGAGCCAACCGCCGGGAGGAGCCGGAACGCTTTTTCTGCCTGCAAAAGGCCCTTACCAGTAACCAAGAAGGGCGGGAGTTTACTTCCCTGGACGGCAATTGCTTTCATAAAGCTGCCCTTCATAATGATCACCTTTGGGAACAGGGAACGGGACGAACAAAGGACACAGCCGGCATTCGACGCCAGTTGATTAAGCTATTGGACGATTTGGGAAAGCCAGTCACCCCTTTTTATGCCATGCTGCTTATGGACGGGGATCGTCTGGGCGCCTTACTGCAGAATCATTCTTCAAGGGTTAATTTGATCACTAATGCCCTTGCTTCTTTTAATCAATCAGTAAAAGAAGTGATAAATAAGTATAATGGGATTACTGTTTTTGCTGGCGGCGATGATGTCCTGGCTATGCTACCGCTGGATGGGGCTCTTCCAGCCGCCCTGACTTTGCGTCACCTGTACACACAGAGTTTTACTAAAGTTGGACTTGGCGCCGGTTTGGGCACCATTTCCGGAGCCATCGTTTACGCCCATTATACAACACCCCTAACCGCAGTTTATCAGGAAACACACCGTCTTCTGGACAATGTAGCCAAAGATAAAACTGGCCGGGACAGCCTAGCCATCGCCGTCTGGAAAGGAGTGGGGAGGGTTTTAACCTGGGCCGCTCCCTGGGCTGTCATCGGCAATGTTCAAAATAACGTATTGGATGAACTGATTAAAGGATTTAAGGAAAGTGATTGCGAAAGTAGGGAGTTAAATAGCAGCTTTTTTTATAACCTGCGTCAACGTTTCACCATTTTTGAAGGAGGAATCGGTCTGGAGCTTTCTCCTCAGAATATGCAGGTTATGAAGGATGTTTTAGTAGCCGAATACTTGAAGAACCGTGAGCGCCATTGCAGTTTAGAGGAAGCCCGGATAAGAATGGAAAAACTATTGAATATTTGCCGCCAGTCCTGGCGGGATGAAGACGGCAAAATATATAAGGATGAAGGTATTTTAACTTTTGATGGTGTCTTACTGGTGAAATTCCTGGCTCAAAAGGGAGTGATCGGGTGAACAGGCAATACTGGAACTTTCGGTTTTTGGACACTTGTTTTTTTCGCGACGGATTTCCTTATAATGCGGGCGAAGGCGGTTATTCCACGATTCGGACATTATTCCCGCCCTATATGACCACTCTGCAGGGCGCTATCCGGACTAGTTTGGCTGAAGAAAAGGGCTGGCGACCAGGCCAAATAAATAGCTGGCCGGCTGAATTGGGCAGTCCGGACGATCCGGGTGAAATCCAGTTTCAAGGGCCATACATTTGGACGACAGAAGGACCTCTTTTCCCCATGCCGCTACACTTGCTTATAAAAAAGCAATCGGAAAAACTTCGTAGCAAGGATGTAAAATTTACACTTAACCGCTTGGCGCCCGGTAAACAGATTAAATGTGATTTGGGTGAGGTGCGGCTTCCAGAGCTTGAACCGATGGAAGAACCGATATTGGCCGGTGCTGGTTTATCTGAAAACTTGTTTATTACGCGCTCCGGTTTACAGGCTGTGCTGCAGGGAACATTGCCGAAAGCCAGTGATTTGCGCGACGGCGCAGAACTATGGTTTAAAGAGGATCGTATAGGATTGGAACGGGATGATAAAACCAGTACTGCCCGGGGTAAAATGCTTTATCACTGCGTTCATATCAGGCCGGCCAGGGGATTGTCTTTATCTGTTTCTGTCTCTGGCATTCCGCAAGAATGGCCGATAGCGCGCCATCGTATATTAAATTTAGGCGGAGAGGGGCGGCTGGCGGAAGTAACCGTCGATAATTCGTTAAAAGAAAGCGAATTTCTTCCACCCCCGGAAATCTCCGCCTCCACCGCTAACGGTGGGCTTTGCTTTACTGTAACCTTGATTACGCCTGGGTGGTATAACGATTTGGGTAGAGTGATCCGGGAAGGCCCGCCGGGGATTCCCGGAAAATGCTTAACCGCTTGTCTGGGGAAAATCGTGTCGGTGGGCGGCTGGGATCTGTTCAACCAGAAGCCTCGTCCCCTCGTACCGCTTCTACCGGTCGGCAGCACCTGGTTTTTTGTTGCAGACACCGCTGAAGTAAAAGAGGATGAACTGATAAAGTTGCACGGCCAGTGTATTAGCGCCAAAACTGCTTTTGGTTTTGGTCAGATTTTAATTGGCAAATGGAAGGGGGAAATTCGATGAAAAGCGCTCTTTTTGGTTTACTGGCGGAAACCAGCCTTCATCCGGGCAGTGGCCAAACTGTGGGAGTTATTGATCTGCCTGTAGCCCGGGAGGCAGCTACTGGTTATCCGGTCATTGTAAGCTCAAGTTTGAAAGGTGCCCTGCGGGAGCGCGCTGAACAGGTGTGGGGACAGGACGATAAAAAAGTAGACGAGACATTTGGCAGCCAGGAAAATGCCGGTGCGGTGGCTGTCACCGACGCCCGTTTGTTGCTTTTGCCTGTCCGTTCATTAAGCGGACATTATAAATGGGTAACCTGCCCTTACCTGCTTGAACGTTACCAGCGGGATAGAGAACTTGTGGGTGTTTCAGGAGCGTCCTCGCTCTTGCCGGTGATTCCACAGCACAGCCAAGCTGTGGCCGCCGGTCAGGGACACCTTTTTCTTGAGGAATTGTCTTTTAATCTTGTTACTGCCGATCTAAAAAGTTTAACCGAAGCAATCACGCCCCTAATTTTCCATCAATCTGTACAAAAACGGCTGCCTGGTTCACTGACTGTGATCAGTGATGATGAGTTTGCCTATTTTGCCCGTCACGGATTGGCGATTAACGCACGGAATGTCTTAAATGATAAGACTAAAACCAGCGAAAATCTGTGGTATGAAGAAACTTTGCCTCCGGACAGCCTATTTTACACCCTTTTAATAGCCCGGACGGGAAAGGAAAAAGCGCTGGCCGACTTGGCCGGTTTGTTTGCGCAACAGCCCTACCTGCAGGTAGGCGGCAACGAGACGATAGGCCAGGGTTGGTGCGTTGTTTCGTGGCAAGCAGTGGGGGGTGAAAGGGAGTGATTCGGACACTGGAGCAAGAACGGGCTTCTGATGCTTTGGGAAAAATCCAGGCTGCTGAAAGAATATTTGCCGGTGACGAGGAAAACGCTGACAAATTCGCTTCCTATGTTGCGGGCCTGCCGGCTACTATTTTAGCCAATGGTTTGGGTCAGGCGGCAGCTACTTTACTGGCCAAGGCTAAAGGAGTTCAAGATAATCCCCATTATAGGCTCTATCAATATTTGGAGGAATGGCTTTGTCGTGACGCGGCGCAGGCGCCCTATCAGCAGGCAAAAGATTTAATGACTGCTATAGTAAATAATAACAGACAGACATACCTGCATGCCCAGGCTGAAGCTTTGGCCTGGCTGGAGTGGTTAAAAAAGTTTGCCATTGCCTTCCTGAAGAAAAAAGCGTAAGAAGTAACGAGGAGGTGTTGTATTGGTGCTTCCGCTTTATGATGGCAACAACGCGCCGGATAGTTTCCGGCCGGAGTTCAACTCCGGCCTCTGGTATGATAAGTTTTGCAACCAATGGTTACCCAAAAAAAAGGAATGGTCCCTTGGAACTGATGGTAAAAAGAATTGGATTAACCAGTTAAATGAAAAAAAGGTAGGATCACTTGCTTGTCTGGAAGAGATGATTGTCCGTCTAGGTTGCTTGATGAATGCGCTAAAAGGCGAAGTGCGCTGTCTTACCACCGATTGGCGCTTTGTCACCGGCCTGGGAAGGGAGCATCCAGTGGAAAACGGTTTTGCCTGGCATCATGGGCTGGGCGTCCCCTATCTTCCAGGTTCCTCAATTAAAGGTATATTGCGCACGTGGGCAGAAGAGCGGACTGACTTAAATCAGCATGAAGTATGGCGTATTTTTGGCCCGATTGATAATAAAGCAAACGAAAAAAGTATAGGCAGCATACTCTTTTTTGATGCTCTTCCAGCGGAACCGGTTAAAGTCCAGTCTGATGTGATGACCCCCCATTATGCCCCCTATTATCTGCCCCAAGGGGATCCTCAACCGCCTGGAGACTGGTTTGATCCCTTACCCATTCTCTTTCTTACCGTAGCGCCAGGACAACCTTTTTTCTTTGCTCTAGCCCCCCGCCGGCCGGATTGCCGGGAAAATATGCAGGATTGTATGTTAGTCCTGCAATGGTTGGAGGAAGCCCTGGCAGGGATTGGCGCCGGTGCCAAAACAGCCGCTGGATACGGTCGTTTTACACGCCGTCGGGATCTGGAGAAAAAGTGGTCCGCCTGCTGGCTTAAAGCGGAAGCTGGTGTGAAAAGGAACGAAGTTCATTGTGGCAGCGCCAGGGAAGGGGTTTCCTCTAAGTCTGCCCCGCCTGTTCCAGAATCCATAAGTATTTTCCAGGCTGCTATGGAACAGGATGGTTACAGCAGTAATCCTGAGCAATTTATGCACGCGCTGACAACTAGATGGTTAACGAAAATGCAAAGTGAACAGATGGATATTAACGGCCGCCGTGAAATTGCTCAACTACTTGCGGACTGGTATCAAAGATTCAAACCTGACATGTGGAAAAAACCTAATAAAAAGAACATCACTAAGATAGAAGAGATTAAAAAAACGATGGCTTTATAAATGTTTTACCGATATATTTCAGAGCAACGCCGAAAATTCAATGGTTATATAGCCGGAAATCCGCGTTACATACTGTCAATAAATTGATCCTTTTCCAGAAGGGAGAAACAGAATGCCTTACCTGTTTGTTTCTACAGTTGGTACCAGCTTGTTGACTAATTATGTCAATAAACAAAGAGACCAGGATTTAAGCCTGCTATTTAGAGACACGGCCAATGCCAAAGAAAAGGAACTTACATCCCGGCAACGGGATACAATCAATGAAATTATTACGAGAGTAGATACTATATTGGAGAATGCCGCTGATGAAGAATTGCCACAGTTGAGCGCCGAATTAAGAGGGCTTCTAGGTTATTACGGATGCGACTTTTACTCCCAGACCACCAGCATGGATCACCATGTCCTTTTAGCCACCGATACTTATCAAGGCCGAAAAGCAGCCAATTTGCTTGATAAGCTCTTACGCATACTGGGGTTCAGTTCAGTTGAGATCATGGTGCCACAAGAATTAAGCACCAGGGACTGCAACAGCTTTACCGGCGGTATAAATGAAGTTGTAAAGTGGTGCGAACAGACTCTGGCCGGTTACCGTCAACAACGTTATCATATTGTTTTTAATTTAGTGGGCGGTTTTAAGAGCTTACAGGGGTATATGAATACACTGGGGATGTTTTATGCCGATGAAATAATTTACATTTTTGAAGCGCCCTCGGCTGATCTTATTCGCATTCCCCGCCTGCCGGTTGTTTTGGATGAAATACCGATTTTACAGGAGAAGTCTACTCTTTTCACACTTATGGAAAATGGTTATTTAGCGAAGAAAGAAGAAGTAAAAAATATTCCGGAAATTTACCTGGATTTTGATCAGGAAGGAAGCTATACCTTGAGCACCTGGGGCTTGCTAATGTGGGAAAGACATAAACAAAAGATTCTGGGCAGTGATCAGATATTGCCTTTTCCGTCCCTGGCTTACGAGCGAAGTTTTGAAAAAGATTTCCTGGGAATCACGGATAAAACCAGGAGGGCAGATATCCAAACAACCCTAGCCAAGATATCCTTGCTTTTTCGCGAGCATGGCCTTGCTGGTTTGCGTAAGGATGGAGGTCTTCTTTATGACAATTACGAAAACCAGCCGGGAAATATCGGGCATTTTCGTCTTAATCAAGATTTTCGGGTTTCCTGCTATCCGAAAGACAACATCCTGCATTTGCGTCATGTCGGTCCCCATGATGTTAATAAGAAACCATAATAAAGCCCTATCTAAGGCTCTTCTGCGTTTTTTATAAACTTGTTGAGTCATGGCAATCGAAATTTTAGGATATTCCTGGCAATCAGAAAACATTAAAATTAATACATGGAAGGAGGTAATTTATGGAGGAATCTACTTACACGCACACTTTTTCTTTGCGCCACCACTGGTGGTTTGACGCTGGTCTGGCCGGTTTATATCATATTACTGCAAAAATAAGAGACAGAAACCATGCGTACAGCTCTATAAAGTGTCTCGTGAGTTCAGAAGGGATAACGTTTTTTGCGCCGTCTGAGGAAGTACTAAAAGACTTCTACAATGACTGCTATGACGAATTAGCAGCCAGGTACTGGAATGTGTCTACAAAGAAACAGAGGGATGCTAATGATTTAGTAATTTATTACAAAGATCTAGACAAATTAGATTTAATACCTCGCCGGAACCCTACCCCCATACCTGGATTATTTACCAAGGGCAGTAGTTTTCGAGCAGATGCAGTGGAATATAAAAACTTGTCATTAGACCTGAAAAACAGGGTTGATATCTTTCTGAAAAAACACAATAAAAGTCTTTGGGGTAACAAAAAACGGCTTCTCTTCGAGCCGCCGGTTTGTCATCCCAAGATTGAACTATTTCCTACTAAAGGCAAAAAGACAACCTGTTGTGTGTGTGGCAAGGAAAGCCATTGCGATGAAGTGGCGCAGCCGTCATTCCTTTTATTTGCAAGCCCGACAGCGACTCTTTCCTTTAATTCTGAAGGAAGAAAACCCGATAAAATATGCTGGGAGTGTGACTTTCTGAGCATATTTGCAATAGAATCAGCTCATTATAAAACAGATAATGATAATCTATTTATTTTACAGATGGCTACCGGACATACTGAAAAGCTGATTAATATGCAAAATATTCTGGGCAGCCAATCGGCGGTTCGCCAATTAGATATGGACTATTACCTGTCAAATATCGGCACGCAAAAAATTAACAATCATTTACTATATTATGCCCGGTTGCCTTATGAACTCTTATGGTCTTTTTTTCACGACACATACAGCATACTGCGGGACGACGCCGAAGCACGCTCTATTGCAAGTGACGATTTAGAAATGTTCTGCGTTAAACCATTTATTGAAACCCCGTTACAACTGATTTTGCTTATGGTTTCATCAAAGGGACAAACTTTTATCATTAAGGATGTTATTGCATACACAGAAACAGCATATGCGTTTCGTTTGCTGCACGCATTGCACGAAACTTTTGTTGAAGATAATAAATTCTTATTTAAAGTATTCCAGGATTTATATCTTCCCGGGGAAGGAAAGGCATTCGATATAAACAATAACCTTTGGCGAAACAGGGTTTTTCAGCAAGTATTGCAGAAAAAGCCGATATTGCACGATATTGAAAAGCTGGCGTTTCATAAGTCACTGCAGCAGGAATTCCCGTATATCGGGAATTTGCTGGAGTTTACCCGGCAGTATCAATTTATTATTCGGGAGGAATCGGATATGACCAAAGAGCAGGTGGGTATTGCGGTAAATTTAGGCAGGCAAATAGTAATTTCCGCCAAGGAAGCGACCAAAGACTCAGCGGAAAGCAACTTCGACAGGGTGAAGGGGGACTTGTTTTCATTACGCAAGGCCAGGACGGTTACGGATTTCCTGGAGCAGCTGAATCGTATCCAGTTCCGTTACAATATTTCTGTTTCAAATCAGATTCTGGGAGGTATTTTGGAAGAACCGGGTATATCCTTCGCCGATTTCAAGTCATACTGCCTGTTAGCGGCCTTAACTGCTTATAATAACTATAAACGTCCCAGAGCGCCAAAAGACGCCAGTTAGTCAGTCAAGAAGTGAAAAATAAGGTTGAAAATATCGAAGGGGGATAAGAAAATGGAAGCCAAATGTTTAACAATTACATATATAACTAAAGCCTCTTACGCATCTTTAAACGGTTCGGACAAAGAAGCGGATAACATATCCAGTATTAAGAAAATCCAGATGTCTGACGGCAAAGAATACCCTTATAAGTCGTCCCAGTCGATTCGGCGCGACTTGCGTGAACAACTGGCGGTATTGGGGGAAGCCTTATCTGAAGCCGAGACGGCAAAACAAGCAAAAGGAGCGGCAACCACACAGGGCAATCCCCAAGAATTTATTGATGATGACTTATTTGGATTTATGCAGGCTGATAAGGAAACTATCAAACGCACCAGCCCGGTAAGAGTGTCCCCGCTTATTTCACTGGAACCGTATCGGGGTGAGCTTGATTTTGCTACTAACTATATGGGAGTTAAAGCCGGGGGAAATCCGAATATCTTCGAGAGTGAAATCCACAGCGGCTTTTATCGCGGCACCATTCTCATTGAACTCGACCGGGTTGGCGTAGCCGATGCGACAACTTATAAATTAGATTTGAACAACGACGAAAAAAAGCGGCGGGTATCTGTATTGATCGACGCCATCCAAAATTTATGGGGTATTGGCCGGCAAAGCCGGTTTTTAGCTGATATTTCTCCTAAATTTTTATGTGGCGCAATATTGACAGTAAAAAATCCTATTTTCCTGGAGTGCGTTAAAGTAAATGAGCGGAGTTTGGTAGAGATATCTCTAATTGAATCGACCATTAAGGATTTTTCGAATGTAATTATTGATTCTGCCCTTGGGGAAAGAAAGGGCTTTTTCCCGCAGGATACCGACAAAGCGCTGGCGATGGGTGAAGCTTTTATAAAAATGCGTTCCTGGCTGGATGATATTTATAAATAAAAAAGAGGAGGCAGGGTGATGAATGGTTTTTCTATTGTACTTTCAGCAGAAACAGCCTCCTTTCGCGATCCCGGAGGGCAACTTTACCATGCAACTCTTCCCTTGCCGCCGGTTTCAACCATCATCGGGATTGCCGGAGCGGCGTTGGGATTCCCATTCCAACAAACGTGGGAGTATTTTATAGACAATGACATCAACGTAGGTGTAAAGGATATCAGCCGGAGTTTGTTGGGAATACCGCCGGGAAGAGGGCTGGATCTTTGGAAATACAGGAAGATTGTTACCAAAGAGATCCGGAGTGATATTTTAAAGCGGGAATTTTTATTTCACCCGGCTTTCCGGTTATACTACAGTTGTCAAAATAGAGAGTCTCTGGAACAATTGAAACAGGCGTTTGCTTCTCCGGCATGGGCTTTGTCATTGGGGACAAGTGACGATATCGCGCTTATAAAAGAAATTTCCGAAATTGAAGAGGTGAAAGAAGTCGATGGCGGTACTATAGAGCTTAATTATAGCTTAATCCCGGGCGACCAGTCGGATAATTACTCCTTTGACTGGACAAGCATTTGCAATATTCCAATCCGTGCGCCATTGCAATTACCTGTGGTTAAACAGTTACCTGTCGATTTTCTATTCAGCCGCGATGGTGAGAGAAAAGGAAGCAAATACCTGCCCTTTACCTTCTTGTCCGGTTTTCAGCGATTGAAGAATCCTTGTCCGGCGCATAATTTTGGACAGGAATTTGTACCTTTGATTTCTATCGTCAACAGGTAATAGGTGATAATTATGAATCAGGATTACGCTAAACCGTTTGCCGGAGAAACCGGAACATATCATTATCATATTGGAGAATGCCACCAGCTTTGGAAAGAAATATTTCAAAGCCGGGCGGCAGCGCTTGATCAGTTTTTCAATTTAACGGGTATATCGCAAGAGGAGTTTAAGAACAAATCCGAAAAGGCCATCCTCTTTCATGACGCCGGAAAACTGTTGCCGACGTTTCAGCAACAAATGCGGCGGTTGGCGGAAAAACAACCGCCGGATAAAAAATTGTACTTTCGGCACGAACTGGCGTCGGCCTTACTTTTATTTGTTACAGAATTGGACAATTTAAAAAAAAATCAATCAATCCCATATGAGATACTGGCAGTTTTAGGCCACCATAAATCATTGCAGCCGGATTGGAGCAAATTTGACCGTGAAAAATCCTGGCTGGAACCACCGGGATTGGACGAGCAAGCTATTGAGCGCGTTATGCTGGCAGCAACATCATACAGTCAGTTATACAGTATAAATAAGCCATCTGCCATAAAAGCTTTTGCTTTAGCCAAATGGCCTTTGATGCTTTTAAACGGCGTCGGTCAATTGCTGCAGCCAACGACTATTGCCGGTATACCGACCCTGGAACGCAGGAATATAAGATTGGTCTATGCTTTGCTGAGGGGGTTACTGATGACCTGTGACTGGCTGGCATCCACCGAAAAGGAAAAACGTTTACCGCTGAATCATAAAATGTCAAGCGTTACATTGCGTAAAAAGCTTAAGGATAAAGTGGAACAGGAGGGACGGGTATATGAGAAGCGTCCTTTTCACAACTTATGTGAAAATGCGCCGGGCTGCATACTAGCTGTCGCGCCCACCGGATCGGGCAAGACTGAAGCTGCCCTGTTATGGGCTACTAAGCAGGAAGCGGCAAAGATAATTTTTTTGATGCCGACAATGGTTACCTCTAACAGTCTGTACGAGCGTATGCGCAAGCACTATTTTCATAAAAACGAATGCGGACTGATTCATTCCGGCGCAGACACCTATTTTGCACAGCTCGATAACGCCGATGAAGATAACACACCAAATGATTTTCGGATGCATTTACACCAGTTTCGGGCATTCTTGGCGCCTGTGATGGTGGCGACGGTTGATCAAATGTTGACAAGCGGTTTTAATATCGGCCCGTGGTGTCAAAAGGAATGGGCGTTGGTAGGCAGCCGGGTGATTTTCGATGAAGTCCATGCGTATCAATTCTATACTTTAGGCCTTATAACCGCGGCCATTGAAAAAATAAGATTGCTGGGCGGCAAGGTTTGTGTAATGAGCGCAACAATGCCCTCTTTTCTAAGGAATCATTTCCAAAACGTATTGGGCATAGCTGAGCCTGTTCTGGCTGAGGAACTAATGGAACGCCGAAAGTGTCGCTGGGAATATACTGTTAACTCTGCTGACGAAATTGCCGAAAAGATAGACGATTATTTGCGCATGGGCAGGAAAGTTGCAATTGTCTTTAATACTGTCCGGGCCGCGCAAGAAGCATACCGTAAATGGAATGAGAAAGAAATAATAAGTAAGGACAGGATCCTTTGCTATCACAGCCAATTTATAATGAAGGATCGCCAGGATAAGGAGTCGGTTTTAATGGACAGAGATAAAAATGGCCGTCCTAAAAATCACGACTTAGTAATTGCTACACAGGCAATAGAAGTTTCGCTGGATATCAGTTTTGACGTGATGTACAGTGAATGCGCTCCTCTCGACAGTCTGATTCAACGCGCCGGGCGGTGTAACCGCTATGATTACGAGGGGGACTATTTCTTCACCGTTTTCCCCATTTCAGATACAGCGCTCAAGTATGTGTATAAAGGCGCTGAGCAAGTGCTTGAAAGAACAAAAGAACAAATTATCAGTAAAAATCTTCAACGATTAAGTGAAACTGAACTGGGAGAAATGCTGGAATCTGTTTATCAAGGGTATGAATTAGGCGACGGAAACATGGAGTATCAGGAAGGCTACAAACTATATGATGAAATAGCGTCAGCAATTGATGCGAAAGGTTTTATTTTTGACCTGCCGGTAAGCGAAGATACGGTTACCCGTAAGTTCGATAAATATTTGAAAGTTAATATAATTCCACAAAAGTTTTACGGGGAAGTTAAAAAACTTTGGGAAGCTAAGGAGTATCCCATGTTACGGCTCTATGAGGCGCCAATTAGTGAGTATCGCCGCAAGAAGCTTAAAGCCGTCAGTAATCCGATGCAGCTTCCCATTTACGAAGTTTCTTACACACAAGAAGAAGGGATTCTTGATTCAGATGATGATATATCTGAAAGGATGATTTAAGGTAAAGATATGAACTGTTAGGAAAAATCATATCATCACTTTCTATCATCACTTCCTCCTTTGTTATCTATGAAGTATATAAAAAGTATATAAAATAAAAAGTTTTGCGGGAACATGGCGAGGAAATTGCTGTGATGGTTGCTGCACAAATGAGCAGTACGACAATTGTGAACTTACTGCCGAACTTTCGCTGCTGGCTGCCGGACTTAGTATTAAATACAGCCTCCCAATGGCTGACGCGATAGTGTACGCTACTGCAAAAACGTTAAATTGCCAGGTAATCACCAGTGACAAACATATTATTTATAAATTTGGACGACGTTATTTTTATTTAAATTCACGCTCGGGGTAAATAAAGTGGAAAATCAGGAACTGCGTGTAAGCGGCACCCTGGTATGGTATTACTATATCTGCCCACGCGAAGTATGGCTTATTGGGCGCCAGATTACTCCTGACCAAGACGATTCCAACGTTTCACTGGGTCGTTTTATCCAAGATTACAGCTATCCAAGGGAACGCAAAGAACTTGCTGTGGGAAACAGCAAAATGGATATATTTAAGATGGTCAATGGAGAATTAGTAATCGGCGAAGTAAAAAAGACTTCCAAATACCGGCAAAGCGCCCGCATGCAACTGGCGTTTTATTTGGAAGAGTTAAAGCAACGCGGTGTTGTCGCCAGAGGTGAACTACGTTTTCCCATGGAAAAGCGCAAGGAAGATGTTATTCTAGATGAGCAGACGCAGTTGGAGCTTGACCGTGTACGCCGGGAAATCCTGCGTATCCTTTATCTGCCTGGGCCACCACCGCCAATAAAAATAAAGTTCTGCAAAAACTGTGCTTATGCCGAATTTTGCTGGTCATGATCATCAATAATCAGTAAGGGCGAAATGTCATGAAAAAAACCCTATATATCTTTTCCAGCGGCGAACTTTTACGTAAAGATAATACTCTTTATTTCGAAACGGAAGGGAACAGGCGCTTCATCCCTGTCGAAGATACCGGAGAAATCATGATTTTTGGAGAAGTCGACCTCAATAAAAGATTACTAGAGTTCCTCTCCACAAAAGAGATTATTTTGCACTTTTTTAATTACTATGGTTATTATATGGGCTCCTTTTATCCGCGTGAGCACCTGAATTCCGGATATATGACACTAAAGCAAGCCGAGCATTATCTAGATGAGGATAAACGCATGACCATAGCAAAAGAGTATGTGCGGGGCGCAGCTAAAAACATCCGCCAAGTGCTCAAATACTATCATGGACGGGAGAAAGATGTTTTCGGCGCAATAAGCGCTATTGAAAATTTACTTGCGCCAATCGAAGATTGCAAAGATACTTCCGCCCTGATGGCCATTGAGGGAAATATCCGCGACCATTATTACCATGCTTTCGATCAAATAATAGACAACCCCGACTTTATTTTCCACGAGCGTAGTCGACGTCCTCCCAAAAATTATTTGAACACCTTAATCAGTTTTGGAAATTCCCTAGTGTACACCATCTGCCTCAGTGAGATATACAATACTCACCTGGACCCCCGCATCGGTTACCTGCACGCCACCAATTTCCGCCGTTTCACGCTGAACCTGGATGTAGCAGAAATTTTTAAGCCGATTATTATAGACAGGTTAATTTTTACTTTGCTCGGAAAGAGAATGATCACTAAAGACGACTTTAGACGCGAAACCGAAGGGATTATGATGAAAGAAAAAGCCAAAAAATGCCTTGTTGAAAATCTGGATGAAAAGCTGAAGACCACTATCAACCACAGGGAAATCGGACGGCCAGTCTCTTATAGGAGGCTGATCAGGCTGGAGCTGTATAAACTTGAAAAACACCTCATGGGAGAAAAAGACTACCAGGCTTTTATAGCCAGGTGGTAGAAAGAAAAGGTCGATTGTGCTTTTTTCGATGCAGCAATATATTTCGTTAAAGCATTAATTTGACTATTCTATAACATCCAAATGGTAAAATGCTGAATTTAAGGTTGGTGCTTTTTTCTGTTTATTATTTTAGTTTATGATGTCAACCAAAAAAGAGTTGTTAAGGTTTTAAAAAAGTGCCGCCAGTACCTTAACTGGGTCCAGAACTCGGTGCTTGAAGGCGAGATTTCCGATGCAAATTTGAAGAAATTAAAAATGGAACTGGAGCGGATAATTAAAAAAGATGAGGATTCGGTGATATTTTACTGTCTACGGACCACAAAATATTCTTACCGTGAGATAATAGGCTTGAAAAAAGGTGGAGATGAAAATATAATTTAGTACAAGTATTTATGGAAAAGAATTATGTCGATCGCCAATAGCGTAAAGATATCGACAGATCGACGACATTGAGAAATAAAAAAAATCATACAGTATAAAGGATCTTACAATCAGGCCGGCATAGTAAACATTGATCATCTTACTACCACGGGCCTTATTTTAGGGAAATTTGACGGGTTCTTAGACTGCCTATGAGGAATTGAAACACGCAATTCCTACACTAACAATACTTGCTCTTAAAGTTCTTAGACTGCCTATGAGGAATTGAAACTAAGCTTATATGCGTTGCGTTTTTGCCTTTCG
>DFZT01000064.1 GCA_002382755.1 Firmicutes bacterium UBA4049
TAATGATTCCGTTGCCGTACAGGTATTTCTTGAGCGTACTGCCCTTTATGAAACCCGTTCTTTAGGACCGGAACTCGTTGGGCATCAGATATGGCGGAAGCTGCAATTAGATGAAATATTAATAAGTTGTGGTTTCAATGATTATCAACGCATTTTAGCCCAGGCGGTGGTTATAGCCCGTTTGGCGGAGCCGGACAGTGAAAGACAAACCCAGAATTGGATTCAAAAGCAGACTGCTCTTACAGAAATAATAGCTCTAAACAAGGCAGGTAAAAACCAGGTCTACTCAATTACCGATCAGTTGCTAACTAGGTGAGCCCGGCATTATTATTGCTCTTTCCGCGTTCCAAGAGCAGAAGCCTACAATAAGTCTACAATAAAAAAATAAAAAATCAAAGGGCGCTATTGTTCACAAAAAAGCGATTTTGCGCAGCGCAGTTGCAACAGCCCGATGAAAATTCCGAAGCAGAGACTTTTTATCAACCGCCGTACCTTTTGTTTTTAATGAGCCGTCGCGGAAAGCATTGTCTATGAAACGCCGAGTCTCCTCTGTCTTTAATTTCTCTTCTTCAATGATCGCTGTAATGTCAGCCTCTTTGCGCTCGTACAAAAATTTACGCCAATCCTCATCCACTTTTGTCGATGTGTTGATCTTCAATGAAATGCTCTATCAGCTCTTTCTTGCTGCGAAGCTCAATACTGGAATTTATGGCTTTATCAATTGTTGCGAGAATGCTCTTATCCTTGCAGTTGGATTCTTTGCGCTTATTATAAAGCGAAAAGAAATACTATCACATTTCCTGATGTCAGTCTAATTCTAAAAATTGTACACAATGAAAAGAAAAAGGCAATTGAAGGACTTCAAAAATTCACAGAAGAAGATAACGAAGACTACTGCCTGGATTCCGATGAGATCAAGCGAATCAGCGAGAACGAAGCATATGAAATCACAAAAAGAACAATGAATGGTAAACAGATTATCAAGAGATGGAGGGGTGGCTTTAAAGCCCCTTGATATTACAGGCTTTTCAGTCCTTTATCATTTGTTACACGACATCAATACCACATACTCAACGTGCGCGGGGATCTATCCCGATCATCCGTAGATATGCCTCATATTTTTCAAATGCTTCCGTTTTTTTATCTTCGCTGACGGTTTCTGTTCTGACATCGCCGGGCTGGAGGGCGATAGCCTAAAGTTTTTCGCTATATTTTAATTTCTGCGAACACCTTTCATCAGGGATACACTAGAAGAGGTTCTTTACCATAATCCTGACCTGGAGGAAGTAGGCAGTAGACTGGAATATGTGGCCAGAAACCGGCTTTTCGCTGTTGTTACCCTCCTTCAATGCCGATCTTCAGGCCAAAATCGTCTGCCACATAACCGCCTCCTTTCCTGTGGCTTCACAATTAAATCTTGAAAATGCGAAAAGCTATTGTATTTTATCGCGGTTTGGCATATACTAATGGTAGGGATAGTAGGGATTTTCCTTCTTTCCAAATCCAATGAAAGAGGATTCGGCATGAGCGTTCCCATAGTTGATAATGCAAAGGTAATGGCCAAAGGCCAGATCACGCTGCCAAAAGATATCCGCTCCAAGCTTCGCCTTTCCACCGGAGATCGTGTCACACTCATCTGCGAGGAAGACCGGGTTATCCTTATGAACTCCGCTGTCTACGCTATGAAAATGCTGCAGAAGGAAATGGAGGGCGAGGCGAAAAAAGCCGGGATCCATAGCGATGATGACGTTATGGAGCTGGTAAAGGACATCCGCGCGGAGATTGAAGGACTGTGAGAGTATTGCTTGTAACCGGCGACAGGGATTTTCTTGAATCCGGCGTCACAAACCCAAAGATCATGACAGCGGCAGAGTTTTTGCAAATGGAATAACAGCAGCTTATAAAGCAGGGATCGATTATACTACCTGCTTTTTTGCCGCCTATATCCCGTATGGTATCATATCATATATATTTTCCAACCGTTTTAAAATACGTTGACACAAGTAGGTTAAATAGGGAGATGGAATCTTCTTTTGCCCAAAATCCCAACCTTTCAATTTCTGGTATGCCGATTCAGGCGTAAAAAAGCCGTCCCTATCCTGCTTGTCTTTTATTATATCTATCATTTCCAAAAAGCGCGGGTAATGTCGTGCGAACTTGTATTTACTTAGAACACCAGCCACGCTGACAACATCATACCAGCAGGAGGGGGCTTTCAGCTTACGGAAATCTGTTCCCATATAAAACATGTACGGATGCTGTTCGCGGCTGTTTTCCCAAAGATCGAGCAATACTTTCACGGAAGTCGCCGCAACAGAAGAATCTTGGTATTCCGGTATATAAGACAACAAATCAGCCATTATCATTGTTGCGTAAGGACAGCAATCGTCTTTTCTTCCTGGCCCCCTGAATTTCCCAAGTTCCGGTGAAACGGCGCATGGAAATCCGTTATCACGGCTAAGAGAAACCAAATGGTCTATGCCAGGCTTGATATATTCGTAATAATCCACACCAGCCTTTAAAAGAGCAAGTAAAAGAAGAGGGGCATCGCACAGGCACCAGCTGAACATATCCACACCTGCTCCGCCATAATGCTTCGGAACATTAATTAAAGACTGATAAATGCCGTGTTCATCCCGATGCTTAAGAATTTCATCAACTGCTGCTTTTATTTCCGGAACATCCATATCAAATCCCAGGTCCAGCAGAAACAGCAGCTTATGTACCGGTAAATCTGGATTCTTATGATTTGTTACCAGCATGCCATGAAAGTTCGCAACATCATATAGGTAGTTTTGAATACGATCATCCGCCAACGCCGCATTTCTGAGTTCAATAAGTTTATCCTTTGGATCATGGCATAAGTTAAGATGGATCGCATATTTTAACCAGTTATCGTTATAGTCCAATAGCTTTTGATACATCATTTACACCTCATCCTCCTACTTCTCATAACGATAAAATCACGATTTTCTTGCTCCGGCTTTCGGCCCGAAAAACGCACAAATGGCTTATTTACAGGTATTTATCTATACTTACTTATTCACCCTTGACATCAATACTACCGTCTCGACGTGCCTTGAAGCGGTAAAAAAGATGTCGAAGTCCTCTGGTACCCCCTTGGCGGGGAGGCATATTTCAGAAACAGACGCCTGGACAGGCCATTTTTTTCGTAAATTTGGCGTCTGGATTTGCATTACAGTATCATTGATTTCAGGGAAATTCTGATTATCCTCAACTATATACTTTTTCAATCTTGCAGTGGATTTATTGCCCTGCAGATGATTTGTATATAATCTCCGTCTTAGCTTTTTCGTCCTGCCTACATAAAGAGCTTCGTCTGTGGACTTATCAAATATAACATAAACGACCGCCATATCCTCTGCAAGTATAGATGGCTGCAAGGTTTTGAAGTAATACTTATCACTCGCCAGAAGCTTTTCCTTCCAGCGAACTGCTGATTCGATTGATACAGTTTGCTGTGACATTATTTCTTCCGCTGGCAATGACCCCTTTTTGAGTGTAATGCTCGGAAATATTAAGATGTCGGTTGTTGTTGAACATGGCTTCATCTCCCTCGTATTTATAGTTTAGTCCTGTGAGGAAACCTATCAAACACCATAGTTCTCAGTATTAGAGAGACTTCCCTCGCTCATAGTGTTACACGTTAATTTAGCCCTCATCTTCGCTAACAGTTATTATATCATCCGGCTCAATAATAATCGGCTCGGAAACATATTCTCCAGCTACAACAATAGGAGCAACTTCTGACAAATATTTTCTGAGCCTTTTCGCCATAGGCTTGAAAGTAGCCCATGTAAGCACCCCAGACGTTGCAGCACCGATGCCGGGAATGATTTTAGAAACTCCTTTTCCAAAAACATCCTTTGTCATTCTGATGCCAAGATACCCTGCCACTTTTTTGACTGTTGGATAAATCGCACCTTTAGTTAGTGGCTTTGCCGCTATTTTGGCTCCTATTTTTGGAGCGGCATTCGCAGCTACCTTATTCAAGGCAGCATTAGCCATTTTAACGCCCGACATCACGCCGATGAATAACGTCAATGTTTGCTCCGTACCGTCATCCATACCGTTTTCGCTAAACAGTTCGTCCCAACCGTAGAGGTATGCCAGTTTTTGGGCAATCCGTAGGACATGAGCGTAAAACTGCGCCAAATCAGCGGGTATTGTGGCGGCTATAGCTGCTCCCCCAGGAAGACCTGTTGCTGCTGAAATTACGGTGACTTTTCTTGTTTCAAAGTTTATGCTGTTTTTAGCGAGTTTATCGATTATGTCCTGCGGTACGCCAGCCGCTATTGGCCCCCTTTCAACAGCCTTATCAATCATTTCAGGGGAAACACGTCCCGAAAGCTGTTTGCGGAGGAATTCTTCTCTGTCGATTCTGACATGCGGTGCATTTGCCGCCGCGCTTAGTACGCTTTCAAAGGAAATTTGTAGTTTTTCACTCATAGCAACCCTCTCTTATTTTCTCTCCGAGTGTCGGAGTAATCGTTTCTAACATAGGCTGTGTAATTTCTGCGAGTTATTTAAGTTTCTTAATATGACATTTCATAGTATAAAACAAGCCTCTCAGCTTGTTTCTTCTGCGTTGGGCTTTACCCCGATCAATCTGTGCCGGGGACTCTAACCTCCATTCTTATTTACAATTATTGGTGTATCGAACTGTTGTAACAAACAATAACCATTTTCTTTCTGCATCTTGTATAAGTTATAGCGCCGCGGAAAACTAAGGTTAGTATTGGAAATGCTTAATCTGTAATCGCCTTTGAAAAAGCATCTGCGGCGTCAGCGTAAAATTCTATATTAATTTTCGTTGCCATATCATCCGGCAAATCGAAAAGCTGCCTTCTGGAAGAGATGGGCATGAGCAATACTGCAGCGCCTTTCTCGACAGCAAGTTCCGCAACGGCAACCGGGTTTGGAATCATTTCAATAGAACCACCCAGGTTTAATGCGCCAACAATAATTAAACCGCCTTTTACGCTTCGTTCTATCAACCCGCTGCAAAGCGCAACGAGCACAGGCAAGCCGAGCCCCTGTCCGGAATGATCGACATCCATAGCGCGCAGCTGAATCGAAAACTCATGGGCGCGCGGGTCGCGGTCACCAACGAGCTCTTTTGCCCTTATGTAAAGGTTCTGTTCACCATAACGCACGCTTTCCCGGAAAGGCGGTGGAACAGGGGTATTGAGAATTCTTACTCCATTTCCCGGCCCTGTCGCAGCTTCAACCCTGAATAAAGCCGGCGAGGCGTCTTGTCCGCCGGGGCTGATCGCCCATACCTGTCCGGGAGGAAGCGGATCGCTTTCAATGGTTTCATTGGTATGCAGCTCGGGAGTTGAAACAAACTGTTCAATTCCATCAACGCCCAGCATATAGCTGAAATGCGTGTTTCTAAATTCGGTTTTCAGGCAGCGCTTTTGCTGTTCTTTAATCCTTCGTCTGGCTTCTAAGGCAATACGGATGATTATTTCAAGTTCCTGATCAGGAACNNTCCCTTCCGCTAAGCGCCCCTCCCCAGTTAACCCGCCCCTGCAGGACCGATAACCTGTTCACATTGCGGAGCTTGCTCCAGCACTCTGAAATAAAATCGCTGACCAGGCCAAAATGGTCGGTAAAATGCATGTGTGGATTTAATTTGGGGAATTCCCACCCGGGGCAATAGGAATGAATTCGGTCCATGAAAGCCGTATCATTGCGCATTTCGGTTGGCAGAGGGCTAAGCAGGTGCCCGATACGCTGCTGCTGCTGAACATCAACGTCAAGGTTTCCCAGCATTACTATTCCGCCAAAAGCCCGGATGCTTTCCTTGCCGCGTGAAAATTCACCGGAAGCCATGTAACCTTTCATAATATTTACGCCGTCCTTCTGATCGAAGGAAATGCCGGAAACCTCATCAAAACAGACAACATCATAGTGGCAAACAAGCCCTTTCTGGCCGCTGGAGTTATTCACAAACATCTTGGCAACCGTGGCCTTGCCGCCCGAAATTAAATGAGAGTAAGGCGATATTTGCTGGTAAATATGGCTTTTGCCAGTGCCCCGCGGGCCTAATTCCACCAGGTTGTAGTTCCTTTCCACAAAAGGGACCATTCTCAACAGGGTTACCATCTTCGCCCGTTCAGAGAGGTTCTCTGGCTCCAGACCTACAGAACGGATGAGAAAATTCTTCCACTCTTCTGTTGTGAATTCCCTTCTTCCTTTCTCCAACACCTTTAATACATCAGTCTTGGATAATTGAATGGGCCTGAGGCTGTCTATCGCAAAAGGACGCCCGCTTTTCTCGGTGGCAATAGCCGAATCATAGGTCAGGTTAACCTCGGCGTAAAAACCGTCAGTTAACATTCTTTCGTTATCATGGACCAGGTTGTCGTCTATTCTGACATCTTTAAGGCCTAGGCTGGGGAGTTCCGCTATAAAGCAATCGTTCCGGGAGTCCAGACGGGCTTTCAAGAGATCAATTATTTTAATTGAACCTCTTTCCCTGGCTCTGGCTTTGAAGAGTTCCTCGTCTCCGGTCCGAACGGTGCGATCCTTAAGCTGCCTTTCAACAATCTGAAGGCCTTCTTCTATTTCTCCCTCATCTATGGTTGCGCAATAACGCCCCAACAGGAATTCCACAACATAGGTTGGAACCGGATACTGGCGGCTGTATTTACGGACTAGATCCTTACGGACCAGATAGCCGTCAAAAGCTGACGCGCCCAGTTTATCGATTTTATCTATCTGCATTTAACTATCACCTCCAACGGTCGTCGCCTGTTTTTTAACTACCTGCCCGGAAGGGTCCAATAACACCAAACTGACTGCCGTACCTTCAAGTGTTTCATCCTCTACAAGAAGAGATATCTGCCCTTCGGGATCATTCTGCTTTGGCCCGGTAATTCTGGATTCAGGGTTATTTGGTTTGGTCCGCAGTTCGGCGGAAATTTCTGTGCTGCCGCTGTCCAAAGAAATGCGGCAGCGCATACCCGACCATTTAATGCCCGCGATATTCGCTGTAACAGGGGCAGCGGCAATATTCGAAACAAATATCAAATCGGCGACAAGGCATTCCTGCAGACTTACACCCCCGTGTGCGTATTCATCTCCTTTTATAAAAAGGTGAACGCCGGGCGGATAGGCAAAATTCATCAGCTTATTCCAATACCAGCCTGCAGTTGGCATTTCAACATGCGAACCCGGCTTAATTGCGGCACACCGGGCCCAACGGCTTTCAGTCAGGTATTTCGGCAGGCTCAGGGATGGCAGCCCGCCAGGAACCAGCAGCCAGCCGTGGTCCGTCACCACGCGAACCTTCTTCCAGCCGGCTTCAAACAAGGCTTGAATTCGCTCCAGAAGCAGCAGAAGCTGATCTTCAATTCTGCCGGCGAGTTTCGCCTGCATTGCGTGACCAATCTTGTCAAATTCACCAAATTCCGTCCAGGCCCGCGCCTCCGGTTTATCCGGCTCGCCGGTTTCGGTGGAGTCAAGCGCCTGGTAGCCCGCTTCAGCGAGCATCTTGCGAAAACGGTTGGTATTCAGCGGCAGGCCGCCTTCGGCAACCACCGGCTGAAAATCTTCAGATTGCGGTTGACCGGCAAGCTTTTCAGCTATGGGCGATCTTGCCGGTTTTGTTGTGGCTGTCACAGTCGGCAGGCCTGTCCAATATCTTTTTGCGCTGGCTTTAATCTGCTGTTCACCGGCCATTCCGATTAACCGCTGGCCCAAGTCGAAGCGCAGCCCGTCCACAAACAGCAAACATTCGCCTTGCTCCGCAACAATTTTATTGGAGTTATCCGTATGATCAGGCAGGGGAGCCGCGGCAATCAGGCTTTGGAAATGTCTGGCCGTATCCTCAAGCCAGGGAAGATAAATACTCCTGATGGCGGTTTCCACCGCTTTTGTATCCTGAGCTGTTTTTACACTGGCAATAGCTTTCAGGACAGCGTCATCAGCCAGATAACCCCCGCCTGAATAATTTTCAGCCATCTTTTCCGAAGTATCCCCGCCAATATTTTGTGATGTTTGACGCGCCAACACTGCCAGGCTCTTCAAAGCCCCGGCGAGCGGACTGCGGCCAAGCCTGGCCCAAACCCAATCGCGGCGCATACCGTGCCGTTTTTCAAGTTTTTCTATATTCTGCCTGGAAATAGCGGGATTATGATGTTCCAATTCCAGAAGACTGTCTCGAAGCGAATTTTCTTCAGCTTCGTTTTCATCAGGCCAGGGTTCTTTATCGAAGATCAACCCGTCAGGTTTTGAGCGGTTGAGCAGATCCGGTATATTCGGATAAAGGGCCGGGGCCTCTGAATACCTCCGCCATATGGCCAACCAGGCTCCTTCGCGCAGGCCGAGCTTTTCGCCGCCGGCGAGATCGCCTTCATTAGCCGGATCGTAGCTCAGTTCAACCCGGCAGCGCGAACAGAATGCCGCCCATTTGTTCTCGTCCCAATTTTCCTGTACTCGCGCCGGATCATTCAACCAGATCAGCAAATCCCTCTGTGTATCAGCAATCATCAGCTTGTCAAAATCTTCGGCTTCAAGCCGTTTGCCCCGAAGCCTTGCGATAGGGGTCGTAGCCAGCTGGGCAAGCGCCCCGCGCATCGCTTTTCTAGTCTGCTTGTCCAGGGCAAGGTCAAGACAAAGACCGATATCTTCCGAAGCAAGAAAAGCCTCGATTGTCCAGTCCTTGCCGTTGCGCTGAGTCCATAAAGCGCCCCGGTACTGCAGTTCTACTAAAGGCTTTAAACTGTCCGGGCATTCTTCTACTGCCCGGAGTATCTGCCGGCTTACGTCAGGCATATATATGATCGGAATCGAATCCTCAGGAAAATCGATCTCCGGCAATGTTCTGTCCACTATACATCTGAGCCAAATTGCCGGTCCGGTTTTTTCTTCCGGGTTGTAATCCCCCAAGGTAAAAAGTTCAGGCATGAGGGGGCGCAATTGAGCCGCCAACTGATTCCACTGGCCGTCCGCATCTGTCCACAGGATTGCCGCCGGAGCTGCGACGTCGCCGGGGTTGTAGCGACCGGCGTGTATTAAAGAGTTAAGCACAGCTTCTAATAAAGTAGCCGGTGATTTCTTAGATGTTTTATACATTGGTATCCGCCTCCGGATCTCCGTCCGCTCTTTCACGAGCCTTGAGCTTTTCAGAATTTGCAAGGTGGACATCGTTGATTCTATCCCCGGTAAACTCGCCGTTTTTCCAAAACCAGGGGAATTGTTCTTTTGATCTACCAGGTTCTTTGCCCCGGTCTTTGGACCAGTTTATATTCGGCTTCCAGCGCAGAATACCGGCCCCGCTTTTCCCGCCGGGGAGATCAGAAGCCATAAACGGGCGGATATTGATTCTTACCCCGTCATTGATATCCGGATTCCAACCTGCAGGCTGCTTCTCAACAGGCTTCCAGCGGGCAAAAATATCAAACGGCGGGTCGCCTTCAAGTATCGCAATCAGCCGCTTCTGCAGTTCAACGGCAGCCGCCAGGCGATCTTCCGCTCCGTCTTCATTCCGCTTAACACCATCCTTCCGCCGGTTGATCCAGTCTCCCAGATAACTGTAGGTCAGGGTTTCCAACAGCTTTTTCCCCTTACCCCCGCCTTCGGCAAGTTTGTGGTAATTAACCAGCGCATGAAAACCGTCGCGCTTGCGTCCGTCCCAGATATGCCAGATAAAAGGCCGGTGGTGAAATAATTTGCAGTGCTGTTCAAAAAAATCATTGCGCAGCCACTCGTCAAGGTCATTTGCAGTTGACCCGGTTGAGGCAATCAGTTCTTGTTCTTTTAGTGGTGTCCAATAATCACCATACGCGGCAATAAGCAATGCACGCAGGCGTTCTGCAGCCGGTTCTTTTCCTGCGATGGGTGTCAGGCAAATTATACCGTCTTGATCAGAAAAATCATCCAGCATCCTGCAGCGATTAATCAAATCTCGTGCCTCTGCGGCCAACTGCATAGAATCATCCTTTTCCGCCGGCCAGCGGTATCCCAAGAGTCGGGCCGTCGCTGTCTGAAGCTGTTGAGATGAAACCGCCGGGTGACCGTGGAAAATCCACTGAGTTGGGTCATTCGAATAAGGTTCGGGGAGACCGTGAGGGTACTTCTTCGCAGCAACTTCTTGCCAGTACTCCAAATCGAAGGGAACTTTAACCAGCGTGGCGTTAGTTACTTTAAGTGCTTGGTCAATCTTACGCACGGCTTCGATGTATTCCAGCGAAGAACAGAAACACCAGATAGCGGGG
>DFZT01000081.1 GCA_002382755.1 Firmicutes bacterium UBA4049
AGAGGTGATCATTTAATAAACGATCCGTGGTACGGGAATTCGGAAATTGCAGGGGCAGGTACTCTTGATTTGCTTTTTGCTAAATCAAGGAACCTGTCCCTTTGCCTTATTTGTCCCCATTACTTATTTTTCTTGCGTGATAAGAAATTTTTTATTGATAGCCACATCTTTTTAACGGTATCCATTAATTTCACCTCCTGACAATTTGCAACCTTTAAAGTAATAGTAAGGCTAATAGTAAGGCGGTCAGATCAAGCGCTTTGCTGACAGCCACTTTTTGCCGGGCGTTTTTTCTGACGCTCTTTCCAGATGCCGTCAGCAATGACACCCCAGCGTTCCGCCTTTTGGTCCAGGGATCCGGCCGTGGGGCCGTCCAGGATAGTTTCTGCTCCCGGATGGGTAGGGCGGGCTCCCGACTCGGTCACAATTTCCCGCAGCGCATCCGGATTGTCGATGATCGGACAGGGCCGCAGAAGGTTTTCGCAGAAGGGCTGATGCTTCTGGAATGAGGCGAATAAGGGTGAATGCAGGACTTCCAGCAGGCTCTTGTCTTTAATGTTGTCTACGGCAAAGTGGACGAAACCGCAGGGCTCCACGTCTCCGGCGGCGTTGATGTGAAAATACCGCCGACCGCCGGCGATACAACCGCCGGTCATTTCTCCGTCGTTCCAGAAATCGCCCAGCATGATCGGCTTATTGGCGCGTATGTAAGGGATACGCTCAGCCAGGTAAGCCCGTTGTTCCTGTGTCACCATCATGTCCGGGTTCGGATCACGCCCTATGGGGATATAATGAAATAGCCATCCGTAGGAGACTCCTTTTTCGACCAGGAAGTCGATGAAGTCATCACTGGTCACTTCCATTACGTTATCCCGTGTGACGGTAATTGACACCCCGAATATGGCCCCTCTTTCCTTTAGCAGGTCCATGGCCTTTATTGCTTTATCAAATGTGCCGGCGCCACGGCGGCCGTCTGTGCGTTCCTGCCAGCCCTCCAGGCTGATAGCCGGTGATAAATTTCCCATCTCTATGATTTTGTCGGCTGTTTCCTTATCGATTAACGTACCGTTGGTATAAATCATGAACGACATGTCATTGTGCTTATTAATAAGTTCGAACAGGCGTGGGTAAACGAACGGTTCCCCTCCAGACATAACTGTCCAGTAAATACCCAGTTCCTTGGCCTCGGTGAAGAGCCGGTCCATTCTTTCAAAACTGAGCGAATTTGTTTTCGAGTACTTACCGGCCCAGCAGCCATTACAGGCAAGGTTGCAGGCGCTGGTCGGGTCCAGCAGGAAGAAGTTTGGTATATTTACTCCATGCTTTTGCGACATCTGCTCCTGTTTTGGAATACCGAAAATCATGGCGTTGATAAACCAGTTATAGAGCAGGCGTTGTTTGATGTTGGGGTGTGTCTCGGTGAACAACCGGTTGGTAAAAGACCTGATGGTTGGATTCTGTTGGTAGGCCAGGGCTAACTGTTCCGCCTGTTCCTTGTGTTTCTTCTTGATGGGGAGCAGCTTTGCCAGCCCGGTAATTTTCGGTAAGTTCACTTCCGGGTCTTTTTCAAAATAGCCAATGGCCTGGCGAAGGACTTGTTCCTTTACAAAGTTTCTAGCGAACTCAAGATTGGCTTTTTCCCTATACATACCTATTAAACCTCCCGATTAGTATAGTTTATCTTTCATGGTTATAATTGCTAAAGGAATGCAAGATCACCTCCTGAGGCGAATTTGATAAGTGTACGACAAAATATCTTTGAAAGATTACCCGTATAACACAAATAACCAAAAAGACCAAATTAATTCCCAAAAAAATTTTATGTTGCCCTTTCTAAGGCATCACTTAAAAATTTTACCAGCAATTTATTCTCTTTGGCGCTAAATTCCGAAATATATTTTTGGAACTGGCCGACTTCGTCAGCCAGCTTGTCATTTATGACGTCATGCACATTTTTAACCGTTGATCCCAGTGCCGTGCCAGCGAATAGACTTAGAATCAGATCTGGTTTCGGAGCTAATTGAAACAGGTTTCTCATTGTCTTTATGGACTTGGCGCCTAGATTTTGAATGTGGATAGTTAACACGGCTATTATATAGGCGCTGATTATTATCGGCGCCTCAATTGCCGGTATCTCTTTCAGAAGGTCATCAATAATTTTTTTTGAGCCGCGCTCTTTAATATCTCCGAACATGCCAAGAAGTTTTTCTCTTGCAGCTTGCCATTCTTCCATATAATCAATTTCTTCCTTTTCTTTTATGCATACTTCTCCTGCTTTTGATGTTGGAAGAAAAGCGATAGTTGAACGTCCCGGGGTTTTTTCTTCACGGCTCACGTTGTACTCGCTGCGTAAATAACCTTCTTTCTCTAGTTCCTTTAAAATATCGTACGCTGTCCATTTGCTGACTCCCAGATCTTCGGACACAGTGATATAGTGTACGGGCAAACCGGTAGCTTCGTATTTTTTTTTAATCTTGAATAAAAAATCTTTTCTTCTCTGAGTTAAAGTCAAATATCTCACTCCCGTTAATAATTCCCCAAAAGACCAAAAAAACCATATGTATAATAACTCGTTTTTAAAAGCCTGTCAAGAGAAATTTACTGAGATTGTGTTTGTTCTGTGATAATGTCACCCGCCGTTCCGTATACCTTTGCTGCTAAAACGCCGGTAAGGGCGGATCCGCATTGGCTTCCGGGGTTAGCCCGCGCGTGGAGCGCGTTATGCCGCCGCCTGAATCTGCTCCTGGAAAAGCTTTCGCTTAGATACCAGCGCCTCATCCCGTTCCCTGCGGCAAGGGCGCTTTTGCCAATCGTAATAACCTTCACGCCGTACGCCTAATGCCGCACAGCATAAGGAGATACTTGACGCGTCGTTGTTTTCGCTATCCAGGCATACAACTCACATGGCTTTTTTCTCGCTATCGACCCGCCAAAAAAACCATTGCTTTTTTAGTCCGTTACGACTGAACATCTCCGCAAAATGGAAAAAAGCTGGTTTTTGAGAATAGCAAAGCTAGCCAACCTTTCTTTATTAAGAAAAAAGGATGGCATTCATAATGTTGTGCTCTCTATGTAGGTCAGCGCTCAGCACCCGCATTGGGTGTAATGAATATAGATCGGGGCGATACCCC
>DFZT01000044.1 GCA_002382755.1 Firmicutes bacterium UBA4049
TTGATATCCAGGCAGCCTGCGAGATAAGTAGGCTGATTGGGAATGACGCCCGCCGTCCGTCCTTCAAAACGGGCAAAGCCTACTACAGCGTTTGGCGCGTATAAAGCCTGTACTTCAAGAAGTTCTCCGGCGTCGACAATAAGTTTGATTACTTTCCGGACATCATATGACAGATGCGCTTCTTCCGGTACAAGATTAAGCAATTCCTCCTGGTTTCCAACAGGTTCCCGGGAATCATACTGTGGAGGTTCTTCTAAATTATTGGATGGCAAGTAGCTCAATAATTGGCTGAGAAGTACCATGCATTCTTCCTCGGATTCCGCAACAAAGTGAGCAACTCCGCTAATTTGGTTATGAGTTAACGCTCCGCCTAAATCTTCCATGCTTACTTCGGCGCCTGTAACGGCTTTAATAACCTGTGGACCTGTAATAAACATCCGCCCGATGTCTTTCACCATAACAATAAAATCAGTAAGAGCCGGCGAGTATACCGCGCCGCCGGCGCAGGGTCCCATGATTACCGATATTTGCGGGATAACACCCGAAGCTATTGTATTGCGGTACAAAATCTGCCCGTATCCATCCAGCGCGTCGATTCCTTCCTGTATACGCGCTCCGCCGGAATCATTAAAACCAATTACAGGCGCTCCAGTTTTTGTGGCCAGATCCAGCACTTTACTGATCTTTGCTGCATGAACCTTGCCGAGTGAACCGCCCGTAACTGTAAAATCCTGAGCAAAGACGAATATCTTTTGGCCGTTAACTGTGCCGTAACCTGTTACTACACCCTCTCCCGGATGCTTCAGGTTTTCTATATCCTCATCACCTGCAAAAGTATTGATTTCAACAAAGGATCCAGGTTCCAACAAAAGATCAATACGCTCGCGTGCAGTTTTTTTGCCGGCTTCATGTTGTTTATCTATCCGGGCTTTTCCGCCTCCGGCTTCTATTTTTTCGCGAAAGCATTTTAGCTGCTCCAATTTTTTCTGCACGTTTGGGACTTAACCTCCTTTAATAAACAATAAACAAAAGACTTTGTTGATAAAATTTTAGGAAATCATATCAACTGGGAAATACTGTATAATAAGAATTAGCTTAAAATGTTCACCATTTATCTTATAAATCCTTCCCGAAGGTATAAAATTTCTTTTTTTGTTTTTAAAATATCATCTTATGTATTATAATCAAAATAATTACCAAATAAAAACTTTTACTGTAAGAAAGGGGTATTTGCGCCTTGTTATCACAACTTACCCCGCGTGAGCGACAAATACTTGACGTTATAAAAAAGATAATTCAAATCAAGGGATATCCCCCATCCGTCAGGGAAATCGGCCAACTTGCCGGCTTGAACTCAAGTTCCACAGTACACGGCTACCTGCAGCGCCTTGAGCAAAAAGGTTTTTTGCGCCGTGATTCATGCAAGCCCCGTGCCCTGGAACTTATGGACGCCCCGCCCGGACTCCGGAATATCAACGTTCATTATGTGCCGGTTTTGGGCAGGGTTTCGGCTGGAGATCCTTTTCTGGCTGTCGAAAATCCCGAGGAAGTTATGCCGGTTCCGGTTGACTTAACAGGCCAGGGCGAATTTTTCCTGCTCAGGGTACATGGAGAAAGCATGATCAAATCGGGTATTCTGGATGGTGACTTAGTAGTCGTTCGCCGCCAGCAGACAGCTGATAACGGTGATATCATCGTTGCCCTGCTTGGCGATGATGTTACCGTAAAACGTTTTTTTCTGGAGAACGACCACGTCCGGCTCCAACCCGAAAATGATTTGCTGTCCCCTATTATTGTCAAGAACATTACCATATTAGGTAAAGTTACTGCCCTGCTGAGGAAACTATAACTTTACTTTTTCCGGATTATTTTTTACGTTTACATCAAGCACCTTCCTGGCTGCGTTTATCGCGGCTATCTTAACATATTCTTTCGATAAACCGCCCTGTACGTAAACAAGATATGGTTCGCGAAGAGGCGCGTCAGCGCTTAATTCTGAAGATGCCCCCTGGATAAAGGTTCCGGCAGCCATGATTACTTTATCCTGATAACCAGGCAGGTTCGATGGCTCCGGGCGCACATATGAGTCTACAGGTGAAGCTTCCTGTATACCAGCGCAGAAGGCCTGTACACGTTCTGGCGCCCCAAGAAAGATACGCTGAACTAGATCAGTTCGGCGTTCATCATAAGATGGAGAAACGGCAAAGCCTAACCTTTCAAAAAAACGAGCGGTGAAAATAGCGCCTTTCAGCGATTCAGCTACAGTATGCGGCGCCAGATAAAGTCCCTGATACAACAGCCGCTGAAAATCAGGCGACGGACCTACTTCCCTGCCTATACCAGGCGCAGACCACCTTCCCGCGGCCATTTCAACAAGATCCCTGCGCCCTGCTATATATCCCCCGCTGGGCGCCAGTCCGCCGCCTGGATTTTTGATTAGCGAACCTGCCGTTAAATCAGCGCCTGCCGCAGGTGGTTCAATTTCCTCAACAAATTCTCCGTAACAGTTATCAACGCACGTAATTATACCAGGGTGTCGGGTCTTAACGAATAAAATTAATTTTTTTAGATCTTCAATTTTTAAGGATCGGTGGTTTGAATATCCCGAGGAACGCTGTATTAAAAGCACTTTTGTTCGCGGATTAATCGCTTTGGTTATAGAATTCCAGTCAAATTCTCCGTCCCCGATAAGCTCTACCTGCCGGTACGAAACGCCAAGATCCTTAAGGCTCCCGTCAGCGCCGCCTTTAACCCCGATAATTTCCTGGAGTGTATCGTATAGAGGGCCCTGAACCGATAAAAGTTCATCGCCCGGGCGCAGAATTCCAAAAAGGCCAATTGCTATTGCATGAGTACCGCTTATTATCTGCCCCCTGACCAAAGCATCTTCCGAACCAAAGATTTTGGCATAAAGCTTTTCTAAAGTGTCGCGCCCCTGGTCGCCATAACCATAACCTGTTGCGCCGCGCAAATGAAAATCACTTACTTTTAAATCCCGGAAAGCCCCCAATACCCGTGAATGATTTAAAGCCGCTTTCCTGTCGACTTCCTTGTATAATGGTTGAATCTCTTCTTCGATTTCATTGACAAGACCTATGAGATCTCGACTTTCCATAAACTGTTTCTCCCGGTTTCGTCCAAATACCGCAGACCTTGATAGATATCTTCGCAAGTCACCTCTTTGGCTGCCCTATTCTAAATATACGTCAAAAGGCAACTTGCCTGACCATAAAAGTTTAAGATGAATCAAAACCTGGCTGTAAGCAGCGATTCCTCACATGAGCAGTTTCTCCTGCTTGCTATTGCTTCAATGGTTGCGTATAACAAAGCTCTAAGCCGGTCGTTGTTTTCATTAAAGACTTTGAATACCTCTTCATGGCTTACCGGGCTGATAAATTCTTCCCCTTCCAGGCCCACGTCGTAATCGGTGATTAAAGATATGTTTACATAACATATTCCAAGTTCACGGGCCAGTATTGTTTCGG
>DFZT01000052.1 GCA_002382755.1 Firmicutes bacterium UBA4049
TCGCTTTCTTGAAATAGCCTTCGGTTCCGCAAGGGAACTGCATTACCAGTTCGGCTTGGCCAGCCGCTTGGGTTATACAAATGAGTTGGATGTTCCCGAATGCGACTCGAAAATGGCGGAGACCGAGAAGGTTCTGAGCGCCTTGATTCGGTCAATGCGTGACTAACAGCCTACAGCCTACAGCCTAAACAACCTGAGTAGCAACCAGATTTCTTTCTATTTGTTTATATTAAATAAACATTACTTTAAAAATCATTTACAGGAGTAAAAAAATGTTGAAGGCTATATTGAAAGACGGTCAAGTCCGTGAATATGAAAAGGGTACGAAACTCCATGAAATAGCCGCGGATATTAATCCCCGGCTGGGCAGGGAAGCCCTTGTCGGAGGAATAGATAAAGAACTGCATGATTTGGATTATCAGCCTGAAGGCGAAAAGAACATTAATTTCTTTACCTTTGAGGATGATGAAGGGAAGCGCGTTTTCCGGCACAGCAGCGCACATGTTATGGCGCAGGCGGTAAAACGGCTTTTCCCTGATACAAAGCTTGCCATTGGTCCGGCTATAGAGGAAGGTTATTATTATGATTTTGATCCCCAAAGGCCATTTACTGCCGAGGACCTGGAAAAAATCCAGGAAGAAATGGAAACAATCATCAAAGAGGACTTGCCTTTTAAAAGGTTTGAGCTGAGCAGGGAAGAGGCGCTTAAATTATTCAGCGACCTAAAAGAACCGTATAAAGTTGAATTAATCAATGACCTTCCCTTGGATGCGGTGATTTCATGCTATTCCCAGGGGGAATTTATCGACCTGTGCGTCGGCCCGCATCTTCCTTCAACCGGCAGGTTAAAGGCTATAAAACTGCTTAGTGTAGCAGGGGCTTACTGGCGCGGGGACGAAAGGAACAAGATGCTCCAGCGTATTTATGGAACATCATTTCCTAAAAAATCCAGGCTTGATGAATACCTGTTTCGAATTGAAGAAGCAAAAAGAAGAGATCACCGCCGTTTAGGCATTGATTTGGATTTATTTAGTATTCAGGATGAAGGTCCGGGATTTCCATTTTTTCATCCCAAAGGGATGATATTAAGAAACGAGCTGGAGAAATTTTGGCGCGAGGAACATAAAAAGAGGGGATATCAGGAAATACGGACACCGGTCATCCTTAACCGTTCTCTTTGGGAGCAGTCCGGCCACTGGGACCATTACAGAGAAAACATGTATTTTACCAAAATAGATCAAGCCGATTATGCAGTAAAGCCGATGAATTGTCCCGGGAGCATTCTTGTTTATCGGAGCCGTATGCACAGTTATCGGGAGCTTCCCATCAGGTTGGCTGAACTGGGATTGGTCCACCGTCACGAACTATCGGGCGTTTTGCACGGTTTGATGCGTGTCCGGTGCTTCACCCAGGACGATGCCCATATATTTATGCTGCCCGGGCAGGTTAAAGACGAAATTATAGGTGTAATCAATTTCGTGGACGATTTTTATAAGGTTTTCAATTTTTCTTACCATGTCGAGCTCTCCACCAAGCCTGAGAATTCCATAGGCTCGGACGAGATCTGGGATTTTGCGACAAAAGCGTTAAGGGAAGCGCTGGAAGAAAAAGGTATAGGATACAAAGTAAACGAGGGCGACGGAGCTTTTTACGGACCGAAAATTGACTTTCATCTCGAGGACTGCCTTGGCCGTACCTGGCAATGCGGCACTATACAGTTAGACTTTGTAATGCCGGAAATGTTTAAACTTACTTATGTGGGTGATGATGGAGTTAAACACCAGCCGGTCATGATTCACAGGGTAATCTTCGGGAGTTTGGAACGGTTTATTGGGATATTAACGGAGCATTTTGCCGGTGCTTTTCCACTCTGGCTGGCGCCTGTGCAGGTAAAGGTCCTTCCTATAACACAGAGGCATTTTGTATATGCTGATCAGGTGAAAGATATCCTGGATGAAAAAGGTTTCCGGGTTGAGCTTGATGATCGAAATGAGAAAGTTAATTATAAGATACGCGAAGCTCAATTGCAAAAGATTCCTTATATGCTGGTAATTGGAGATCGTGAAGTTGATTGTGGTCAGGTTTCCGTTCGCAACCGCCAGTATGGTGATCTGGGAGGAATGGCGCTGGATGAGTTTGCATTAAAAATACAGGAGGAGGTTAATAATAAGGCTTTAACACCACTTCCGAACGACAGACACTTATGCTGTTAATGGCAGCGCCGGCAGCAGGATAAAAATTCATCAATAAAGGGCGGGCAATGCCTTAAGTGCGATTTTGAACCTGACGCACAAGCGCCGAGTTTAAATGAGCCCGTGCGAACCGTGACAACGACGGTCGAAAGCTAACGCAGGCAGTTGACCTTCCTAAATAAAGTTAATTTTCAGGAAAGGAATGAAAAGATTTGCGGACAGCCATTTATCCGGGAAGTTTTGATCCCGTAACGTGCGGCCATTTGGACATTATTGAACGGGCTGTAGCGTTGTTTGACAAAGTAATTGTGGCTGTTTCTAAAAATGCAAGTAAAACTCCCCTTTTTTCGGTTACCGAACGCGTGGACATGCTTAGGGACGTCCTGCAAAACTATTCAAATGTATTAGTGGATTCTTTTGAAGGTTTAACGGTCAGCTATGCGGTTACAAGGGGAGCGCAGGTTGTAATCAGAGGATTAAGAGCTATTTCGGATTTCGAAAACGAATTTATGATGGCCCTGACGAATAAACAATTACAACCCTCTGTTGAGACGGTTTTCTTGATGACGAGGGCAAGATATTCTTTCATCAGCTCAAACGGGGTAAAGGAAGTTGCCTTTTTCGGGGGTTGTATAAGCGGCCTGGTTCCCCCAATAATAGAGAAGAGATTGAACGAAAAAATATTAGCCTGCAGGGAAAGAGACAAGGCGGAAGGTTAATCTTAAACCTTGCTGGGATTTTCGCTGGATGCATAAAGATAATGTTGGGGAAATAATTAAAATTTTATCCGGGTTATACCCTCAGGCAAGGACAGCGCTGGAATATGAAAATGCTTTTCAACTGCTGATTGCAGTAATTTTATCAGCACAGAGTACTGATTTGCAGGTAAACAGGATCACAGAGAAATTATTTAAAAAACACCGCTCACCAGAAGATTTTGCCCGTTTAAACGCAGATACGCTGGCTGATCAAATTAAAAGCTGCGGCTTGTTCTGCAGAAAAAGCAAAAATATCATCAGCGCCTGTCGCATACTGGTAGAGAAATACGGTTCCTGTGTGCCCTCGTCACGTGAAGAACTGGAGAAACTTCCTGGTGTAGGGCCAAAAAGCGCAAGCGTACTTCTCGGGATTGCTTTTAAGCAGCCGACTTTACCGGTTGATACCCATGTGTTTCGTATTTCACACAGGTTAGGGCTTTCAAAAGCCGAAACACCTGAAAAAACTGAGAAAGAACTGCTTGCTCTAATTCCCCCGCAATACAGAATGGATTTTCATCATCAGCTTCTGGCTCATGGCCGTCAGGTATGTACCGCTCGCAAACCAAAGTGTATTGACTGCCGGTTGTTAAAGCATTGCGCCGCAGGTAATTCTTTTTTGTCGGGAAAAACTGATCTCTTTTAAGACTTTTTAAGACTTATTGGTATTTCTCCAAAGAACAAGTTTATCAAACCGGTCGTATGTTTCACCGAGATATTTAATATCCTCCCGCAAACAGGCACATCCGATACCAACTGACGATTTACATGTTTCACCGAGATATTTAATATCCTCCCTGATGCAACAGCCCCAAGGCAAGCACAGCCCCAAGGCAAGTATTGACATGCAATATGGCTTATGGTAAATTAGTTAAGGCTATTGACCGTCTATAACATAAATTGGAGGGTAAGCATACAAATGCGTGTATTGGTTACGTTGGCCTGTGGCGAATGCAAACAAAGAAATTATACTACGACCAAAAATAAAAAGAATGATCCCGGGCGAATTGAAATGAAAAAGTTTTGCAGGTTTTGCCACACCCATACTTTACATAAAGAAACGCGTTAACACCGGTTGCTTAAATAAGAAAGATGAATTTAAAGGATGTGGCTATGTTGGGTAACCAGGTTAAAAAGGGTAATACTACAAAGCAGGACCCGCCCAAGCCCGGAATTTTTAAGAAGCCCGCAACCGGTTCGAAGAACTTGAGCAAAGGTTCAGGCGCCAAGGCCGATCGAAAACAACCCGCACCAAAAAAAGACAAAATAAATTATGTAGAACAACTGAAGACCTACTTTAAAGGAGTATATAGCGAACTTAAAAAAGTTCGTTGGTCGACAAGGCGTGAGGTAAGTATCTATACCGGTGTTGTTTTGGTGGCTGTTGCTATAGTTGGGATATTAATCTGGGCGTTCGATTCTTTTCTCTCCCGTTTATTGCAAATAATTTTGAAATAATTTTCTGGGAGGTGGGGGCCCTTTAAGGGGTTCCTTTTTATGGATAAACAGTGGTATGTAATCCATACATATTCCGGCTATGAAAATAAGGTTAAAGCAAACCTTGAAAAAAGAATCGAATCCATGAATATGGAAGATAAAATTTTTCGTATTATTGTCCCCATGGAAGATGAATTAGAATTCAGGGACGGCAAAAGAAAAATCAACAAAAGAAAGATTTTTCCGGGTTATGTGCTTGTTGAAATGGTTATGGGTGATGATTCATGGTATGTTGTCCGGAACACTCCGGGTGTTACAGGATTCGTTGGTTCAGGTTCAAAACCCATTCCTTTGACCGAGGAAGAAGCTGTGCAGGTTATGCGTCAAATGGGAGTGGAGGAGATCAGGATACGGGTTGATCTCGCGATTGGGCAAAATATCAGGGTTAAATCGGGGCCATTTGAAGATTTTATCGGTATAGTCGAGGAAGTTCACCCGGAAAAATATAAACTTAAAGTTAAGATTTCGATGTTCGGCCGGGAAACTCCCGTAGAATTGGATTTTGCTCAGGTGGAAAAAATGAGTTAGGAAGTTTATCCGGATTTTAAGCGCTGTAAATATTTATAACGGGAGGTGTTTATAAAGTGGCGCGTAAAAAGAAGGTAGTCGCAGTTGTAAAACTCCAGGTTCCTGCCGGCAAGGCAACGCCAGCCCCTCCAGTAGGTCCGGCTTTAGGTCAACACGGAGTAAATATTATGGCTTTTGTAAAAGACTATAACGAGAGGACGGCCGCCCAGGTCGGGCTGATTGTACCAGTAGAAATTACTGTTTTTGAAGATAGAAGCTTTACTTTTATCTGCAAAACACCGCCTGCATCGGTATTATTAAAGAAAGCGGCAAATATTGAAAAGGCGTCCGGCGAACCGAACAGGAAAAAAGTTGCCCGCATACCGGCTGCGAAAGTACGTGAAATCGCTCAGGCAAAAATGCAGGATCTTAACGCCAATACTATAGAGGCGGCTGTACGTATGGTTGAAGGAACAGCCAGGAGTATGGGTATTGAAGTTGTTTAAGGAGTGAATCGGGTAAATGCCTAGAAGAGGTAAAAATTATCAGGAAGCCAGCAAGCAGATCAATCGTGAAATGCTTTATGATCCCAAAGAAGCTTTGGAATTGGTAAAACAGCTGTCCAAAGCAAAGTTTGACGAAACAGTTGAGGCTGTTGTCAAACTGGGTGTAGATCCCCGTCATGCTGATCAGCAGGTTAGGGGGGCAATGGTCTTACCTCATGGAACCGGCAGGACAAGAACTGTTCTGGTGTTCGCGAGGGATGACAAGGCAAAAGAAGCTCTTGATGCAGGGGCCGACTTTGTCGGCGCTGAAGATATGATCGAAAAAATTCAACAGCAGGGTTGGCTTGATTTCGAGGTTGCTATAGCCACTCCGGACATGATGAGCATGGTAAGCAAATTGGGGCGTATCCTTGGCCCGCGCGGACTTATGCCAAACCCGAAGACGGGCACAGTTACTCCTGATGTGACCAGGGCCGTCCATGAGGTAAAGGCAGGGAAAATAGAATACCGTGTAGACAAAGCGGGTATCATTCATGTTCCCATAGGAAGAGTTTCCTTCAGCACTGAAAAGCTTGTTGAGAATTTGGACGCATTGCTGGATCAATTGGTTAAAGTTAAGCCTGCCGCAGCAAAGGGGCAATATATTAAAGGGATCTATGTGTGTTCAACCATGGGGCCTGGAATTAAAGTAATTGCCCTGAAGCTATCAGCTTAAAAAGTAAATATCTTAAAAGAGCTATTGACAGTTGGTGTCGTAAAGACTTAAGGGCGCATCGCGCCGCCAGCCGAGGCCTAGGAACATTATGTGTTTCCCGTTGGAAACGGTAGGCCTCTGGTTGGCGCAGAGGTTTTTTTATTCGGTGAAATACTTTGGAGGAGGTGATTTAAGAGAAATGCCTTCCAGAGATGAAAAACAAAAGATGTTAAATGAAATCAGGGAAAAATTAAAGGATAGCAAAATTGCCATAATGGCTGACTTTCGCGGTCTTGATGTCGCATCAATGAACAGTCTGCGCCGTAAGTTGCGGGAAATTGACGGTGAATTGAAAGTTGCCAAGAATACCCTCACCAGTCTGGCCGCGACGGAAATTGGCCTTAAGGATTTAGATCCTATTCTTGAAGGGCCGACGGCAATTGCATTTTGTAAGGGCGATCCGGTTAAACCGGCGAAATTATTAATTGACCTAACCCGTGAATTTAAACAGTTAGTAATTAAAGGCGGAATATTGGAAGGAAAAGTTATTCAGGACAAGCAGGTCCGCCAAATTTCCGAACTGCCTTCGCGTGAAATTTTATTGGGCAGAGTTGTAGGCGGCATGCAGGCGCCGGTGTGCGGACTGGTAAATGTCTTAAGCGGTTCGCTAAAGAATCTGGTCTATGTAATTGAAGAAATTCGCAGGCAAAAGTCTGCCGGAGAAATTAGTTAATATTAATATTAAAATAGGAGGTCCATTTTAAATGTCAAAAGTCGACGAAATAGTTGAAGCTGTAAAAGGTTTAACTGTCCTGGAATTAGCCGATCTGGTCAAAAAGTTTGAAGAAGAGTTTGGTGTCAGCGCCGCTGCGCCTGTAGCTATGATGGCTCCATCTGCCGGGGCTGCGTCTGCTCAGCCTGCTGTGGAAGAAGAAGAACAGACAGAATTTGATGTTATTTTGTCATCTGTAGGAGATAAGAAAATTAACGTAATCAAAGTAGTCCGCGAGATTACAGGCCTTGGACTAAAAGAGGCCAAAGAACTTGTGGATAACGTTCCCAAGCCTGTAAAGGAAAAGATCAGCAAAGAAGAAGCGCAATCCATCAAGGAAAAACTTGAAGAGCAGGGAGCCGGTGTAGACGTAAAATAATTCATCAAACACATATATTGACAGCCGAATAATAAAGTGCTAGTATATTCAGATAGTTTCTTTTACAGTTTTCTTGTATTTGGTAAATATTTTGGGGGATAATGTTATAGAAACGCTTCCGTATGAGAAAAAAGCGAGGATCGGAATTAACCGGACCTTGCTTTTTCCTTGTTTTCTTTTTGACAATTTTCCAAAGGGGTTGGTAGCGCAGAATGAATCTTTTAAATTTGGGTTCCAGGGAGCGACGGAGCTTTTTTAAACTCAAAGAGGTTTTGGATCTGCCTGATCTTATTGAGATTCAAAAAGGTTCGTATGATTGGTTCTTGAAAGAAGGATTGAGGGAAGTATTTCGGGATGTTTCTCCTGTTCAAGACTTTACAGGGAACCTTGTTCTTGAGTTTTTAGATTATTCGTTGGGGGAACCTAAATATTCGGAAGAAGAATGTAAAGAAAGAGACGTTACCTATTTCTCACCTTTGCGCGTCAAAGTAAGGTTAATCAATAAGGAGACCGGTGAGGTAAAGGAACAGGAAGTTTTTATGGGGGACCTCCCCTTAATGACTGAAAAAGGAACTTTTATTATTAATGGGGCGGAACGTGTGATTGTCAGCCAATTAGTGCGTTCTCCCGGTGTCTATTTTGGTGAGCAGATTGATACATCGGGCAAAAAAATATATACGGCAACGATTATACCTAATCGCGGGGCATGGCTGGAGTTTGAAACAGACGCGAATGATCAGATTTTCGTGCGTATTGACCGGACGCGTAAAATACCGGCGACAGTGTTAATCAGAGCGCTAGGTTACGGCCCCAACCTTAAAATAATGGAACTGTTGGATGATAACGTGCACATTCAAGATACACTGGCCCGGGACAATACTGATTCGGAAGAGGAAGCCCTGGTTGAAATTTATAAACGTTTAAGGCCCGGGGAACCTCCTGCTGTTGAAAGCGCCCGAACGTTGTTGTTTTCCCTGTTTTTTGATCCTAAACGATACGACTTGGCCAATGTCGGCAGATATAAAATCGAAAAAAAGCTGAAACACGGCGTTTTATACCGTGATAACGAACCTGCCGACGATCTTAAATTGCGGCAAAGAGATGCCAATCGTGATTTTATGCGTGAATTGACGCACGAGGACATTATACAAACGGTGCGGTATTTACTGAGGTTGATGGATGGAGAAGGGCGTGTTGACGATATCGATCACCTGGGTAACCGCAGGGTCCGTTCTGTTGGCGAACTGCTTCAAAACCAGTTTCGCATCGGGTTGGCCAGGATGGAACGGGTAATCAGAGAACGGATGACAATCCAGGATATAGACGTAATCACCCCCCAGGTTTTAATAAATATCCGCCCGGTGGTTGCCGCAATCAAGGAATTTTTCGGGTCCAGTCAGTTGTCACAGTTTATGGATCAGACAAATCCTCTTGCTGAACTGACCCACAAGCGCCGTCTTTCCGCACTGGGTCCCGGCGGACTTAGCCGTGAAAGGGCAGGTTTTGAGGTCCGTGATGTACACCATTCCCATTATGGAAGAATCTGCCCAATTGAAACCCCTGAAGGTCCGAATATCGGCCTTATCGGATCTTTAAGCTGTTATGCCAGAGTTAATCCATTTGGCTTTATTGAGACTCCTTACCGTAAAGTTGAAACACAAAACAAACGTGTTACCGAGGAAATCAGGTATCTAACTGCTGACGAGGAAGAGGAAAATGTAATCGCTCAAGCCAATGTTCCCCTTGATGAAAATGGTTATTTTAAGGGCCAGGTAAGCGCTCGCTCTTATCATGGGGAAATTATGGTTGTTCCTGATTCCAAGGTTGATTATATGGACGTTTCACCAAAGCAAGTGTTCAGCGTAGCTTCAGCTTTAATTCCCTTTCTTGAGCACAATGACGCCAACCGCGCGCTGATGGGCGCCAATATGCAGCGCCAGGCTGTCCCGCTAATACGAGTTGATGCGCCGCTGGTTGGTACGGGGATTGAATATAAGGTTGCCTGCGATTCCGGTGTCATGGTGCTTTCAAAAAGCGACGGCTTTGTGGAACGAGCTACAGCCAATGAAATTCTAATCCGGACTGATGAAGGAATAATTAACACACATAAGCTTTTAAAATTCAATCGCTCTAACCAGGGCACCTGTATAAATCAGAAGGCTATTGTTAAAAAAGGCCAGCGTATTAAAACCGGCCAGGTAATTGCGGACGGTCCCTCAACAGATCACGGGGAACTGGCTCTGGGACGCAATGTATTGGTTGCTTTTATGCCCTGGGAAGGCTTTAATTATGAGGATGCAATACTGGTAAGCGAAAAACTGGTTAAAGAAGATTATTTCACCTCAATTCATATCGAGGAATATGAATGTGAAGCCAGGGATACTAAACTTGGTCCTGAGGAAATAACCAGAGATATTCCAAATGTCGGGGAAGACATACTTAAAGATTTGGATGACCGGGGAATTATCCGCATAGGCGCCGAAGTGCGCCCCGGAGATATTCTTGTGGGTAAAGTAACTCCCAAGGGAGAAACAGAACTTACTGCCGAGGAGCGTTTGCTGAGGGCTATTTTTGGCGAGAAAGCCCGTGAAGTAAGAGATACGTCCTTGCGCGTGCCGCATGGAGAAGGCGGCAAGGTAGTCGACATCAAGGTCTTTTCCAGGAATAACGGAGATGAACTTCTGCCTGGAGTAAACAGGCTGGTCAGGGTCTATGTTGTTCAAAAAAGAAAGATTTCTGAGGGCGACAAGATGGCCGGACGTCATGGAAACAAAGGTGTAATTGCACGCATACTGGCTGAGGAGGATATGCCTTTCCTCCCCGACGGCACACCGATCGAAATTGTTTTAAACCCTCTGGGGGTGCCTTCAAGAATGAACCTCGGGCAGGTTTTGGAGGCTCATCTTGGATGGGCTGCAAAAGAAATGGGTTACAACGTTTCAAGCCCTGTTTTTAACGGGGCCGGTGAAAAAGAGATTCTTGATTTTCTGAATAAGGCCGGTCTTCCGGAGGACGGGAAAATTGTCCTTCACGACGGCCGTACAGGAGAACCGTTTGACAACCCGATCACTGTCGGATACGTTTATATGTTGAAACTTGCCCATCTGGTTGATGACAAGATCCATGCCCGTTCGACCGGGCCTTACTCTCTGGTTACACAACAGCCGCTTGGGGGAAAGGCGCAATTTGGCGGACAGCGTTTCGGTGAAATGGAGGTCTGGGCGCTTGAAGCATACGGCGCCGCTTATACCCTGCAGGAAATATTAACTGTCAAATCAGACGATGTCCTGGGGCGGGTTAAAACTTATGAAGCGATTGTAAAGGGAGAAAACGTACCTGAACCGGGTGTTCCCGAGTCCTTTAAGGTGCTGGTAAAGGAATTGCAGAGCCTTTGCCTGGATGTAAAAGTTCTTTCAGAAGATGACGAAGAAATCGAGATCATGGAAATAGAGGAAGACAACACCGAGGCGGCAAAGGATCTGTGGCTTGACATGCATGTTGAAGAAACCACATACGGCAAAGGAAGCGTTGTTAACGAAAATGTCGGTGACGAAGACGAAGAAGAGGATTTTATTAATGAACCCTTTGATGATAACCTTGTTCTTGATGATGAAGAGGAGGATGAAACAGAAACAGAGGAATAGCTTCTTTGCAGGCTGGAGGTCTTTAAGTGGTGCAGCATCTTTAAGTTTAATGCCTGAGACATATCTAAAATATAGAAAGGAGCGGACTCTTTGTTGGACTTAAATGACTTCGATCGCATCAGAATTGGGTTGGCGTCACCCGAACAAATCCGCCAGTGGTCGAGCGGTGAAGTAAAAAAACCGGAAACAATAAACTACCGTACTTTAAAGCCGGAAAGAGACGGCTTATTCTGTGAAAGGATTTTTGGTCCCACCCGGGACTGGGAGTGCCATTGCGGAAAATATAAACGCGTACGTTATAAGGGCGTTGTCTGCGACCGGTGCGGTGTTGAAGTTACCCGTTCAAAAGTCCGCCGCGAGCGGCTGGGGCATATCGAACTGGCGGCGCCTGTATCCCACATCTGGTATTTTAAAGGCATTCCCAGCCGGATGGGTTTACTCCTTGATATATCACCACGCGCCCTTGAAAAAGTATTATACTTTGCTTCATATATAGTAATTCATCCCGGAGCAGCTCCTTTACTTAAGAAGCAACTGCTTACTGAGACTGAATTCCGGGAAAACCGCGAGAGATACGGCAATACTTTTCGGGCTTATATGGGAGCGGAGGCTATCAAGCTTCTGCTCGAAGAAATTGATCTTGAGGAATTGGACGATGAACTGAGAAGGGAACTCAGGGAAGTCTCCGGTCAGCGAAAGATCAGGGCAATTCGCCGTCTGGAAGTTGTCGAGGCGTTCCGCAAATCGGAAAACCGGCCGGAATGGATGATTCTGGATGTAGTTCCCGTTATTCCGCCCGAACTCCGTCCCATGGTCCAGCTTGACGGCGGACGGTTTGCCACTTCCGACCTGAACGATCTGTACAGACGGGTAATCAACCGCAATAACCGACTTAAGCGGCTGCTGGAACTTGGCGCGCCGGATATAATTGTCCGCAACGAAAAACGCATGCTCCAGGAAGCAGTTGACGCGTTAATCGACAACGGCCGCCGCGGCAGGCCTGTAACAGGGCCGGGAAACCGCCCTTTAAAGTCGTTGAGCGATATGTTAAAAGGAAAACAAGGCCGTTTCCGTCAGAACCTTTTAGGAAAACGTGTTGACTATTCCGGACGTTCCGTCATTGTTGTAGGTCCCAGCCTTCAACTGCACCAGTGCGGCCTGCCGAAAGAAATGGCTTTGGAGCTTTTTAAGCCCTTTGTAATGAAAAGGCTGGTCAGCAAGGGCTATGCGCATAATGTCAAGAGCGCAAAGAGAATGGTGGAAAGAGTCAAGCCTGAAGTATGGGACGTTCTGGAAGATGTTATTAAGGAGCATCCTGTTTTGCTCAACCGCGCTCCTACACTTCACCGTTTGGGTATTCAGTCTTTTGAACCGGTTCTGGTAGAAGGCCGGGCCATTCAAATTCACCCTTTGGTCTGCGCAGCATACAATGCGGACTTTGACGGCGATCAGATGGCGGTGCACGTTCCGCTTTCTTCCGAAGCGCAAGCTGAGGCAAGGCTTTTGATGCTTGCGGCTCATAATATATTGAATCCCAAGGACGGAAGGCCGGTTGCAGTGCCAACTCAAGATATGGTCCTGGGCTGCTATTACCTTACCGAAGAAAAACCAGGTTCCCTTGGGGAAAATATGATCTTTAAAGATAAAGATGAAGCTGTGATGGCTTATTATAATGAGGTTACCGGTTTACAGGCAAGGGTAAAAGTCCGTCAAAAGAAAGGCGGCTTCCTGGAAACAACAGTCGGCAGATTAATCTTTAACGAAGTAATCCCGGACGAGCTGGGCTATCAAAACCAGACCATGGATAAAAAAAGTCTGAGCAAACTGGTCGATCTCAGTTACCGTAAATTAGGGTTTGCAGCAACAACATCGTTGCTGGACGGAATCAAAAAAATCGGTTTTCGTTTTGCAACCAAAGCAGGGGTTACAATCAGTATCTCTGATCTGACCATACCCAAGGAGAAAGTAGACGTTTTGAAAAATGCCGATGAGCAGATCGAAGTCATTGAGCAGCAGTTCCGCCGGGGCCTGATTACTGAAGATGAACGCTACCGGAAGGTGATCAGCGTTTGGAACGAAAGCACAGAAAAGGTAACCAAAGCCCTGGTTGACAACCTCGGCAAATTTAACCCGGTATACATGATGGCCAATTCCGGAGCCCGGGGTAATATTCAGCAGATCAGGCAGTTAGCCGGGATGCGCGGTTTAATGGCCGATCCCTCCGGACGTATTATTGATATGCCGATTAAGGCTAATTTTAGAGAAGGCCTGACTGTATTGGAGTATTTTATTTCGACGCACGGCGCCCGTAAAGGACTGGCCGACACGGCCCTGAGGACCGCTGATTCGGGATATCTGACCAGACGCCTTGTAGACGTTGCTCAGGATGTAATCGTGCGTGAGGATGACTGCCATACAGACCGGTGCATCGAAGTGGAGGAAATCAAGGACGGCACGGAAGTTATTGAACAGCTGGAAAATCGTATCGAAGGAAGACTTGCCGCTGACGATATATTTGACCCTCAAAACGGTGAGCTGATCGTCCGGCGCGACGAGGAGATCAATTGGGGAAAAGCTGAACAAATCGTTGAAGCAGGGATAAAAAAAGTAAAGATCCGGTCGGTTCTAACCTGCAAGTCGCGTTATGGCGTTTGCATAAAATGCTACGGACGAAACCTTGCTACCGGGTCTCCTGTTGATATAGGGGAAGCTGTCGGTATTATTGCCGCCCAATCCATTGGCGAACCCGGTACACAGCTGACCATGAGGACATTCCATACCGGGGGTGTTGCCGGAGAGGATATTACACAGGGACTTCCCCGGGTTGAGGAGCTTTTTGAGGCCCGGCGCCCCAAAGGCCAGTCGATCATTGCCGAAATAGACGGTTATGTAGAAATCCAGGATAACAGAGAACGCAGGGAAGTTATCATAACCGGTAAAGACGGTGAGAGAAGGAGCTATCCCGTACCCTACGGCGCGCGTATCAAAGTCGACAGCGACGACGAGGTAAGCATAGGAGACGAGCTTACTGACGGTTCAATAAACCCGCATGATTTGTTAAGGGTAAAGAACGCGCAGGGCGTACAGCTGTATCTGCTTCAAGAGGTGCAACGGGTGTACCGCCTGCAGGGGGTGGAAATAAACGACAAGCATATTGAAGTTATGATCCGCCAGATGCTTCGTAAAGTTAAGCTGGAGGATGCGGGAGACACGGAACTGTTGCCGGGGGGTATAATTGATATTTTCGAATTGGAAGAAGAGAATGAACGCATTACAGCTCTTGGCGGCAGGGAAGCTACTGCAAGGCCGATGCTTCTTGGAATAACAAAGGCGTCTTTGGCGACAGATTCTTTCCTTTCGGCGGCTTCTTTCCAGGAGACAACCAGGGTGCTTACGGAAGCGGCAATCAAGGGCAGGCTGGATCCGCTGCTGGGCTTAAAAGAAAACGTGATTATAGGCAAACTTGTCCCCGCAGGCACAGGGATGAGCCGTTACCGTTACATCAAGGTGCTTGATGAGCAGGAACGCGATGAAAAAAATAGCTAGGGGCGCTTTTGATTATGTCCTTCAAGCTGTTGACAACGTGTGCAACTGGTGATAACATAGTCAAGTGTCTTTTGATTCCTGTGTTTTTGACAGGTGTCAATGGGGGTTGTTGGTTTTTATGTCGTTAATGGATCTTCAGCAGTCTCAAAAAAAAACTGTAGGCTCAAAGCAAACTTTAAAAGCCATTAAGCGGGGACAGGCAAAAGTTGTCTATATAGCGCTCGACGCCGAGAAACAAGTTACGCAGGTCATTTTGCAGGCTTGCCAAAGCCAGGGCATACAGGTAATTGAAGTTGAAACGATGCATAACCTTGGCAGAATCTGCGGTATCGAAGTTGGATGCGCAGTGGCAGCTATTCTGGATTCATAAGTGCAAAGAAGAGGAGGGGCAAGGACGTGCCGACAATCAGTCAGCTTATACGCAGGGGGAGAGAGGAAGTTCTTGAAAAATCCTCTGCTCCTGCTTTAAAAGAATGCCCGCAAAAAAGGGGAGTCTGTACAAGGGTTTATACCACAACTCCGAAAAAGCCCAATTCAGCGCTGCGGAAAGTAGCTCGTGTAAGATTGGTAAATGGAATTGAGGTAACGTCTTATATCCCGGGAATTGGACACAACCTTCAGGAGCACTCGGTGGTTTTAGTCCGGGGAGGCCGTGTAAAGGATCTTCCTGGCGTCAGATACCACGTCGTGCGCGGGACACTTGATTCAGCGGGAGTTCAGAACCGTAAACGCAGCCGTTCCAAGTATGGCGCTAAACGGCCTAAAAAGTAAAAAGTTATTGTTCTAAAGATATGTAAAGTTAAAGTGAAGGAGGGAAAGGATGCCTAGAAGGGGTAATGTTTCCAGAAAGGACGTGGCTGCAGATCCCGTCTATAACAGTAAAACGGTAGCAAAATTAATCAACCAGATTATGCTGAAAGGCAAAAAGAGCATAGCGGAAGGAATTTGCTACGGAGCTTTTGAAATTATCCAGCAAAAGGCGGGGAAAAGCCCACTTTCAGTGTTTGAAAGCGCAATGAAGAATGTGATGCCAATTCTGGAGGTCAAAGCCCGCCGTGTTGGAGGCGCCAACTACCAGGTTCCCATAGAGGTCCGGCCTGAACGCAGGCAAACTTTAGCCATCCGTTGGATTACGAAATATGCGCGGGAACGAAGCGGAAAAAGTATGGAAGAAAAACTGGCCCAGGAAATAATGGATGCGGCAAATAATACCGGAGCTTCTGCAAAAAAAAGAGAAGATACGCATAGAATGGCGGAAGCAAACAGGGCCTTTGCCCATTATAGATGGTAAACGGAGGTACCGCGGTGGCACGGCAATTCTCTTTGGAAAAGACGCGCAACATTGGCATCATGGCCCATATTGACGCCGGTAAGACCACCACTACCGAACGCATGCTTTTTTATACCGGCAGGGTACATCGAATGGGAGAGGTTCATGACGGTTCTTCCACAATGGACTGGATGGTACAGGAGCAGGAAAGGGGCATAACAATAACCTCAGCCGCCACAACCTGTCAATGGAAGGGGTTTTGTATCAATATTATCGACACGCCAGGACACGTTGACTTTACAGTCGAGGTGGAAAGGTCCCTGAGGATATTAGATGGCGCCGTTGCTATTTTTTGCTCGGTGGGCGGTGTCGAACCGCAATCGGAAACTGTCTGGAGGCAGGCAGACAAATATGGTGTTCCGCGGATAGCGTACATCAACAAAATGGACCGTGTGGGCGCCGATTTTTTTCAGGCGCTTGCCATGATCAAGGATCGTTTAGGGGCAAACCCTATTGCCATTCAGCTGCCTATTGGAAGTGAAGAAAATTTTATTGGCGTGATAGACCTGATTAAATATAAGGCATTGAGATTTATCGATGAACTGGGCACCAAGATAGAAGAAGCGGATATTCCGGATGAACTGGCTGATCTGGCCGGGGAACACCGTGAAAAATTAATTGAAACTATTGCCGAACAAGATGAAGAATTAATGCTCAAGTATCTTGAAGGTGACGAATTAAGTGAGGAAGATCTAAAGCGAAGCATACGCGAAGCCACTATTTCAGTTAGAATGGTTCCCGTTCTCTGCGGTTCTTCCTTTAAGAACAAAGGCGTACAGCAGATTTTAGACGCTATTGTGGATTTTCTCCCCGCTCCTGTTAATTTACCTCCCATTAAAGGAATTGTTCCAGGAACCGGGCAGGAAGAAAAGCGGATGTCAAGCGATGAGGAACCCTTTTCCGCTTTAGCTTTTAAAATCATGACTGATCCATATGTTGGCAAACTTACATTTATCAGGGTTTATTCGGGAAAACTAAGTACTGGTTCTTATGTCTACAACTCTACCAAAGACCAGCGGGAAAGGATTGGCCGTATCCTGCGCATGCATGCCAATCACAGGGAAGATGTCAACGAAATATATGCCGGTGATATTGTTGCTGTCGTTGGTTTAAGAAAAACGACTACAGGTGACACTCTTTGTTTTGAGCAGAGTCCAATATTGCTGGAATCAATGGAGTTTCCCGAACCGGTTATTTCGGTGGCCATTGAACCGAAGACGGTTGCCGATCAGGACAAGATGGGCGTTGCCCTAGTTAAGCTGGCAGAAGAAGATCCCACTTTTAAGATTCATACAAATGGTGAAACAGGTCAGATTATTATATCGGGTATGGGAGAATTGCACCTGGAAATTATTATTGACCGGCTGTTGCGTGAATTTAAAGTAGAAGCCAACGTTGGCCGTCCGCAGGTTGCTTATAAGGAAACAATTTTGGCAATCGGCAGGGCCGAAGGCAAATACAGCCGCCAAACCGGGGGACGGGGGCAATACGGACACGTTGTCCTGGAAGTAGAGCCCATGGAACGCGGAGCGGGTTTTGAATTTGCTGACAAGATTACAGGGGGCGTAATTCCCAGGGAATACATACCCACTATAGAGTCCGGAATTAGAGAGGCCTTGGAGAACGGTGTTTTGGCAAGTTTCCCATTGACTGATCTTAAGGCAACCCTGCTTGACGGGAGTTACCATGAGGTTGATTCTTCTGATATTGCCTTTAAAATCGCAGCGTCAATAGGTTTTAAAAGTGCAGTCCAGAAAGCAAAACCTATACTTTTGGAACCTGTTATAAAAATCGAGGTGGTGGTTTTGGAAGAGTATGTCGGCGACGTAATGGGGGATCTAAACGCCCGTCGGGGTCAGATCGAAGAAATGGAATCCAGGGGTACGGCAAGAATAGTCCGGGGAAGCGTTCCTTTGGCTGAAATGTTTGGATATGCAACCGCCCTTCGTTCCCGTACTCAAGGGCGGGGGACATATACAATGCAGTTCAGCCATTATGGTGAGGTGCCATTGCAACTGGCGGAAGAAATTGTTGCCCGGCGCGGCGGCAGTATAAAAAAATTATATTAAACAAGTTTGTCCATTTATAAATAGGCGGGGCAGAGTTTTTTCATCAAGTAAGAAATGGCGTACGCATGTAAACTTTAATATTTTAAGGGGGAATATTAATATGGCAAAAGCAAAATTCCAGCGAACGAAGCCTCATGTAAACATTGGAACGATTGGTCACGTCGATCATGGGAAAACGACTTTAACTTCCGCTATTACAACGGTACTTGCTACGGTTGGAAGGGCGACGGTAAAGAAATATGAAGAAATTGACAACGCGCCTGAAGAAAAAGAACGGGGCCTGACAATTAATACAGCCCACGTGGAATATGAGACAGATAACAGACATTATGCCCATGTTGACTGCCCCGGACACGCTGACTACATCAAGAATATGATCACCGGCGCCGCACAGATGGATGGCGCAATCCTTGTTGTTTCAGCGGCAGACGGCCCGATGCCCCAGACACGTGAGCATATTATCTTGGCCAGACAGGTTAATGTGCCGTATATTGTTGTTTATATGAACAAATCTGATATGGTAGATGATCCCGAACTTCTTGAACTTGTAGAGCTTGAAGTGAGGGAACTGCTGTCAAGCTATGAATTTCCCGGCGATGAGACTCCTATTATAATTGGTTCCGCTTTAAAAGCAGGGGAATGCGGCTGCGGCAAGCCTGATTGCGAATGGTGCAAATCAATCTGGGAACTGTTGGCGGCAGTTGATAAATACGTTCCCACGCCTGAAAGGGACATAGATAAACCTTTCTTAATGCCCGTTGAGGATGTATTTACAATTACCGGCCGCGGTACTGTAGCAACAGGGCGTGTGGACCGGGGAACGATTAAAGTCGGCGAAGAAGTAGAAATTGTAGGTCTGATGGATAAACCGCGCAAAACAGTCGTAACCGGTGTGGAAATGTTCCGCAAGATATTGGACCGTGGTGAGGCAGGGGATAACATAGGGTGTCTATTGCGTGGAGTAGAACGGAAAGATGTTGAGCGCGGGCAAGTGCTGGCCAAACCGGGAAGCATTAAGCCGCATACTCATTTCAACGCTGAAGTATATGTTCTGACCAAGGAGGAAGGCGGACGCCATACGCCATTTTTCAATGGTTACCGGCCTCAGTTCTATTTCCGCACCACTGATGTTACGGGAGTAATTACCCTTCCGGAAGAAGTTGAAATGGTAATGCCCGGAGACCATATTCGCCTGGCTATTAAGCTAATCACACCTGTTGCTATTGAGGAAAGTTCGCATTTTGCAATTCGGGAAGGCGGACGCACAGTAGGCGCCGGGGTAGTAACCTCTATTATTGAATAGTTATCCCGGTAATGCGTTAACGGCATTCTTCTTTTGAAGAAGGAGGTAGGAATGAATAACCAGAAAATAAGGATTCGTCTTAAGGCATACGATCATAATACATTAGATCAGTCGGCTCAAAAAATTGTGGAAACAGCAAAGAGGACAGGCGCCAGTGTGGCTGGTCCCATTCCTTTGCCGACGGAGAAAAATATATACACTATACTGCGTTCTCCTCACAAAGATAAGGACTCAAGGGAACAATTTGAAATGCGAACCCACAAACGTTTGGTCGACATTCTCGATCCGACTCCCAAGACGGTAGACGCGCTGATGCGCTTGGACCTGCCGGCCGGTGTGGATATTGAGATAAAGCTTTAAGGCAACAAGGGTAGACGAATTAAAGTAGGGAGGCTTGTTTCTCATGCCTGGAGGAATCTTGGGCAGAAAGGTTGGAATGACACAGGTTTTCACCGGTGAAGGTGTAACTATTCCAGTAACTCTGATTAAAGCGGGACCCTGTGTTGTTGTTCAAAGAAAGACACCCGAGCATGATGGTTACAGCGCCATACAGCTTGGTTTTGAAGAAAAAAAAGAGTTCGGGTTTAATAAGCCCTTAAAGGGTCACTTTGTGAGAGCCGGTTTAAAACCTTTAAATGTACTTAAAGAATTCCGTGTGCCGGACAGCGGTATTTACCAAATTGGCGAGGAAATTAAGGCCGATCTTTTTAAGGTTGGGGAAATAGTCAATGTTATAGGTGTCTCGAAAGGCCGCGGCTTTGCAGGAGGTATTAAAAGGCACGGTTTTCACCGCGGCCCGATGGCCCACGGGTCCAAGTACCACCGCAGGCCGGGATCACTGGCAGCCAAGGGACCGGCACGCGTTTTCAAAGGCAGAAGGCTCCCCGGCCACTACGGGGCGGAGAGAGTTACAGCGAAAAACCTCGAAATAGTACGAGTTGATGCAGAACGCAACCTATTGGCCGTTAAAGGGTCTGTACCCGGGTTCAGGGGCAGTCTGGTAATGGTCAAGAACAGCGTCCCGGCTCGGTCATAGGGAGGGGTAATTTAATGCCCGAAGTTTCAATGTACAATGTCAACGGCGATTTACTGGGAAAAGTTAGGCTAAATGACCAAGTGTTTGACGCTCCTGTTAATAATACAGCTGTGCATGACGCCGTAATCAGGTATCTGGCAGGCGGCAGAAGAGGTACCAGCGACACAAAAACACGCGGTGAAGTGCGCGGAGGAGGACGGAAACCCTGGCGTCAGAAAGGCACCGGAAGAGCAAGACATGGCAGCATCCGCTCGCCGATTTGGCGCGGAGGGGGTATTGTTTTTGGACCGCACCCGCGTGACTATAGCTACACCCTTCCTAGAAAAGTGCGCCGGTTAGCTTTGAAGTCTGTTCTTTCATCCAAAATTATGGAAGATAAATTGATCGTACTGGAAGAACTAAAATTAGAAAGGCCCCGGACAAAGGACATCATTGATATTCTGAATAACCTTAAAACTTCCGGCGGGGTCCTTCTGGTTACTATGGTAAAGGATGATAATGTTTATAAATCGGCCCGTAATATTTCCGATGTCAAAACGGTAACTATAGATGGGCTGAACATATACGATCTTCTGGTGTATGAAACACTGGTTGTTACTAAAGATGCCCTGGCCGGGATTGAGGAGGCGCTGTTGAATGAAGAACCCGCGTGATATTATTAAGTGGCCTTTAGTTACAGAGAAAAGTTACTCCCTGGCTGGGCAGAACAAGTATACCTTTGCCGTTGATCCATCGGCAAACAAAATTGAGATTAAAAAAGCAGTTGAAGAACTTTTCAAAGTAAAAGTGCTTAAAATTAACACGATCAATGTTAAGGGAAAACCGGTTAGAGTTCGCAACATTCCAGGACATAAGTCCGATCGCAAAAAAGCTATCGTAACCCTTAAAGAAGGGGATAAAATTGAGATCTTTAGTTGATCAAAAGGGGTAGAACTTAAGTGGCAGTTAAAAAATTTAGACCGACGTCACCGGGGCAAAGGTTTGTTACCGTTTCAGCCTTTTCAGAAATAACCACTGATAAGCCTGAAAAATCCCTTTTAAGACCCCTTAAAAGAATTTCCGGCCGAAACGCTTTTGGTAAAATAACTGTGCGGCATCGCGGCGGCGGTCACAAGAAGATGTACAGGATTATTGACTTTAAGAGAAATAAGGATGGGATTCCAGCCAAGGTTGCTACTATAGAATACGATCCTAATCGCGCAGCCAGAATTGCACTGCTGAAATATAAAGACGGGGAAAAAAGATATATTGTGGCTCCTCTCGGACTTGAAGTCGGCATGACCGTTTTTTCCGGGCATGGCGCAGACATAAAGGTAGGCAACACCCTGCCTTTGAGGGATATACCACTCGGCACGCTTATTCATAATATTGAGCTGCATCCGGGCGGCGGCGGGCAATTGGCGCGTTCGGCAGGTGGGGCGGCGCAGTTGATGGCCAAGGAAGGAAGATATGTGCATCTTCGTCTGCCTTCCGGTGAAATGCGGCTTGTTTTGCGGGATTGCAGGGCTACCATTGGACAGGTTGGAAATATTGAGCATGAGAATATCGTTGTTGGTAAAGCCGGTCGTACACGCTGGTTGGGAACGAGGCCCACTGTGCGTGGAGTAGTTATGAACCCCGTAGATCATCCCCACGGCGGCGGTGAAGGCAGATCGCCCATCGGCCGCAACCCTGTTACACCCTGGGGAAAACCTGCATTAGGCGCGCGTACGCGCAAGAAAAAGCCCAGTGACCGGTTGATCGTCAAAAGGAGAACGAAATAATTTTACAAGCGTTTAAAGCTGTAAGAGGGGGTGCAGGATTATGGGACGTTCATTAAAAAAGGGGCCATACTGCGATGATAAACTGCTCGGCAGGGTAGAAAGCATGAATGTAAAAGGAGAAAAAAGAGTAATTAAAACCTGGTCGAGAAGGTCAACAATATTTCCGCAGATGATCGGTCATACAATTGCTGTCCATGACGGACGCAGGCATGTGCCGATATATGTTACAGAAGACATGGTGGGACATAAACTGGGCGAATTTGCTCCTACCCGTCTTTTTAGAGGCCATGGCGCTCATACAGAGCGATCCACAGCGCTCAAATAACTTAAATAACTTATTAGGAGAGACTTTACATGGAAGCCAAAGCAGTTGCTAGATATATACGGATTTCTCCGGTGAAAGTCCGCGATGTTATAAACCTTATCAGAGGAAAGAATGTTAACGAGGCTCTGGCCATATTGAAATTTACCCCCAATCGCGCATCTGTGCCGGTGGCCAAGGTCGTTCGATCTGCCGCCGCAAATGCCGGGCACAATTATGAGATGAATGAAGATGATTTGTTTGTCTTTGCAGCCTATGTGGATCAGGGACCAACCCTTAAACGATTCCAGCCCAGGGCTTATGGACGCGCCAACGTCATCCGTAAACGTACCAGTCATATAACAGTTGTTGTGAAGGAGAAGAACTCTATTTAAGGAGGATTTTTTGTGGGTCAGAAAGTGCATCCCGAGGGTTTGCGTTTAGGGATTATCAGGGATTGGGAAGGTAAATGGTATGCAAATAAAAAGGTTTTTGCAAGTATACTTCATGAAGATGTCAAGATAAGAAAGTTTATTAAAGAAAAACTTTATGCCGCAGGCGTATCACGTGTACAAATTGAAAGAGCGGCAAACCGTGTCCGAATAAGCATATATGCTTCAAGGCCCGGGATAGTAATCGGACGCGGCGGAGCTGAAGTTGAAGTCTTGCGTAAAGAATTGGAGACTAAGACTGGAAAACAAGTTCATGTAAATATTGTCGAAATCAAAGTACCAGAGACAGATGCCCAACTGGTAGCGGAAAATGTCGCTGCCCAGATAGAAAAAAGAGCGGCCTTTCGGCGGGCTATGAAGCAGGTCGTCCTGAGGGCTATGAAACAGGGCGCCAAGGGTATTAAGGTTGCCTGCAGCGGGCGTCTGGCCGGAGCGGAAATTGCAAGGACCGAGTGGTACAGTGAAGGGAAAGTGCCTTTACATACATTAAGGGCTGATATAGACTATGGATTTTGTGAAGCTAAGACTACATATGGCAGAATTGGTATTAAAGTGTGGATCTATAAAGGTGAAGTAATGCCACAAAAAAACAAGGCTGCCTCTGCTCAGGGGGTTAATGTCTAATGTTAATGCCCAAAAGGGTCAAATATCGCAAACAGCACCGCCCCGGCACAAAAGGCAGGGCCATGAGGGGAGCCGAAGTACAGTTTGGCAGTTACGGACTACAGTCACTGGAGGCATTCTGGATAACAAACAGGCAGATCGAGGCTGCCCGTATTGCCCTGACACGTTATATGAAACGCGGCGGCAAGGTCTGGATTAGGATTTTTCCCGATCGTCCAATTACGACCAAACCTGCTGAAACCAGGATGGGTAGCGGCAAGGGAACACCGGAGTACTGGGTGGCGGTTGTTAAACCTGGCAGAATGCTTTTTGAAGTTGACGGAGTAGATGAAGAGACTGCAAAAGAGGCCCTGCGACTGGCATCTCATAAACTGCCCATTAAAACCAGGTTTGTGAAGCGCGAGGAGGGTAGTGAGGTTAATGAAAATTAAGGATTTGCAGGATTTAACTGATGAAGAATTGGTTAAAAAGCTGGGAGAGTCCAAAGACGAGCTGTTTAAATTAAGATTTCAACTGGTCACCAACCAGCTTGATAATCCCAGCAGGATAAAAGAAGTACGCAGAAACATTGCCCACTTAAAAACTGTTCTTCGAGAACGGGAACTGGGTATTCGAACCTTTTAAAAAAGCATATCCAAGGGGGGTGAGGGTGGTTGGCCAGAAATTTGAGCAAGGTCAGAATAGGACGCGTTGTAAGCGATAAGATGGATAAAACTATTGTGGTTGCCGTTGAAACTTTAGTGAGGCATCCCCTATATCAGAGAACTATCCGGCAGACAAGAAAGTTTAAAGCGCATGACGAGCAGAATACCTGCCGGATTGGAGATAAAGTACGCATCATGGAAACCCGTCCTTTATCAAAGGATAAAAGATGGCGTGTTGTAGAAGTGTTGGTGAGAGCTGAGCAAGTGTAGTATCAGGGAGGGAATATAGTTGATCCAAGTCCAGACTATCCTGAAAGCGGCAGATAATACCGGGGCACGCCGTCTGATGTGCATAAGGGTTCTTGGTGGTTCAAAAAGGCGTTACGCCAGTTTGGGTGACGAAATTGTGGCTGCCGTAAAAGAGGCCACTCCCGGTGGTGTGGTAAAAAAGGGTGACGTTGTAAAGGCTGTTGTTGTACGCACGAAGAAAGAAGTAAGGCGTATAGACGGCTCATATATAAAGTTTGATGAAAATGCAGCCGTAATTATCAAGGATGACAAAAGCCCAAAGGGAACAAGAATATTTGGCCCTGTAGCCAGGGAATTACGAGAGCGTGATTTCATGAAAATCGTATCGCTGGCGCCGGAAGTCATCTAGGGAGTTAAATCCCTTTTAGATGCTTATTAATAAAAATAAAAAGTTGTTTGAGAAGTATACAAAGGAGGTGTGAAAATGCCCCCAGTTCATGTGCGAAAGGGAGACAATGTCTTAATTATTACAGGAAAAGACGCCGGCAAACGGGGAAAAGTGCTCTCTGTGGAACCCAAGAAGAGCAGGGTAATAGTTGAAGGAGTAAATAAAGTTAAACGCCACTCGCGCCCCACCCGGTCCATGCCGCAAGGGGGAATTATGGAAAAAGAAGCCCCGATTCATTGTTCAAATGTTATGCTGGTTTGCAATAAATGCAACAAACCGACACGACCTGCCCGGACTATACTCGAAGACGGGAAAAAGGTCCGTGTCTGTAAAAAGTGCGGGGAGTCTTTCAGTTAGCCTGCTTTTGGAGAAATGGAACCAGGGGGATAATCAAATGCCAAGATTGAAGGATAAATATACCGGGGAAGTAATTAAGGCCATGGTTGAAAAGTTTAGCTACTCAAATGTCATGCAGGTACCCAGGTTAGAAAAAGTAGTGATCAACATGGGTGTTGGCGATGCCATCCAAAACAGCAAGGCTTTGGATTCAGCAGTAAGCGACCTGGCGATCATTACAGGACAGCGGCCGGTAATAACCAAAGCCAAAAGATCCATTGCTGCTTTCAAACTTCGCCAGGGGATGAGGATTGGCTGCAAGGTAACTTTGCGCGGGAACCGTATGTATGAGTTTGTAGATAAGTTATTTAACATAGCGCTTCCCAGGGTAAGGGATTTTCGGGGGGTTTCTCCTGATTCGTTTGACGGGCGCGGTAATTACAGCCTGGGCATCAAAGAGCAGTTAATCTTTCCGGAAATTGAATATGACAAAATTGAAAAAATCAGGGGTATGGATATAATCTTTGTTACGACAGCTAAAAGTGATGAAGAGGCAAGGGTTTTCCTGGGTTTAATGGGAATGCCTTTTAAAACAGTTTCGGGCCGGCAAAAAGCGGGAATTGTTTAACGTTAAACCAAAATCATAATTGAACTGTTTAGAAAGCAAGCAGATGAAAAAATCCCGGTTATAAGGAGGGGAATGATGGCAAAAAAATCTTTAGTTAATAAAGCCATGCTTGAGCCAAAGTTTAAAGTACGCAAATACAATAGATGCATGTTATGTGGTAGGCCCCGTGCTTATATACGCAGGTTCGGTATCTGTAGAATTTGTTTTAGGACGTTGTCTTACAGAGGAGAAATTCCTGGTGTGCGTAAGGCAAGCTGGTAGAAAGGGGGCAGGTTTTCATGGTAATGACGGATCCTGTAGCAGATTTTTTAATCCGGATTAAGAACGCTAATGTAGTATATCATGATAAAGTTGAAGCTCCTGCTTCGAGGGTGAAACAGGCTATAGCCGGTATTTTGAAAGAAGAAGGTCTGATCAGGGATTTCGAATTTATTAATGACGGAAATCAGGGTGTTATACGTGTATTCATGAAATACGGACCTGAAAAACAAAGGGTAATTGCAGGAATTAAAAGAATCAGCAAACCCGGATTAAGAGTTTACGCAAGGAAAGACGCTATTCCGCGTGTTTTGGGAGGGTTGGGAATAGCAATTATCTCTACTTCACGGGGTATTATGACAGATAAAAAAGCGCGCAAACTGGGTCTGGGAGGGGAGGTTATCTGCTACGTCTGGTAGCCTTAAAGGAGGTGAAATTTATTAATGTCGCGTATTGGTAAACAGCCTGTTATGTTACCGGGGGCTGTTGATGTGCGGGTCGAAAACAACCGGATTTCCGTGAAGGGGCCAAAAGGCCAGCTAGTCAGGGATATTCACCCCGAGATGGTAATCCGCAAAGAAAGCGACCGCCTTTTAGTTGAAAGGCCTTCGAATACGAAACAGCATAGTTCATTACACGGGTTAACCCGTACTTTAATAAATAATATGGTTTTAGGTGTAACAAACGGGTTCGAAAAGACCCTTGAGCTCAACGGAGTTGGGTACCGTGCCAGCAAACAGGGAAATAAGCTTGTTTTGCTGATGGGATATTCCCACCCTGTTGAAATAGTTCCTGAGGAAGGGCTGGAAATAGATGTTCCTGCGCCAAGTCGTGTTGTCGTTAAAGGGATGGATAAGGAGAGGGTAGGCAACCTGGCGGCAAAGATTCGCGCTGTGCGCGAACCAGAACCATACAAAGCCAAAGGGATAAAATACGAGGGAGAAAAAATTAGAAGAAAAGCCGGTAAGGCCGGCGGCAAGGGAAAGAAGTAAGCGCCCGAACAAAGAATTAGGAGGTAAGTACAATTGATCAAAAAACCCAGCCGTGAGAAATTGCGCTGCGGTCGCAGATGGCGGGTTCGCAGGAAAATACAGGGCACTGCTTCCCGGCCGAGGCTGAATGTTTTCCGCAGCCTGAATCATATATATGCCAATATTATTGATGACAACCAGAGAATGACGATGATATCTGTTTCATCTCTTTCGCCTGAGTTAAGGAATGACTTGAAAAGCGGTGGGAATATGGCAGCAGCTGCCGCGGTTGGAAAATTGGTGGCTCAAAAAGCAATCCAGGCAGGCGTTAAAAAAGTTATTTTTGACCGCGCCGGATACCTGTACCATGGCCGTATTAAAGCGCTGGCTGAAGCAGCAAGAGAAAGTGGTTTGGAGTTTTGAAAGAATTTATTTTGAACAATAAGGAGGGGGATGGGTGTCAAGGATAGATGCCAATAAGCTGGAGTTAAGTGAAAAAGTTGTTTATGTCAACCGTGTTGCCAAAGTTGTCAAAGGCGGCCGTCGGTTCAGCTTTTCAGCCCTTGTTGTTGTTGGTGACAGCGAAGGTCATGTAGGCACGGGATTAGGCAAGGCTGGAGAGGTTCCCGAAGCAATTCGCAAGGGGATTGAGGATGCCAAAAAAAATATGATTAAAGTTCCTGTTATTGGTACTACTATCCCACATGAGGTAGTAGGGATTTTCGGGGCGGGAAAAGTTCTTTTAAAACCCGCAGCGCCTGGAACGGGGGTTATTGCAGGCGGACCTGTCCGGGCTATTTTGGAATTAGCCGGTGTCCGTGATATTTTAACAAAATCCTTAGGTTCGCATAACGCAAACAATGTGGTTCACGCCACAGTAAAGGCATTGAAAAGCCTTAAAACACCTGCGGAAGTAGCTCGCCTGCGTGGTAAACCACAGGAGGATCTTAATTGGAGAGGTTACGGGGACCAGACCGCTGTCACAACAGCGACGTAAGCCTTACGCGGTTTTTGATTTTGAAAAAAACCCTTAACATTGGGATGATGATAAAATAAAGTTTTTTCGTAAATAGTGGTGGGGAGGTGTTATAGTGGTATTTCTAAACGAACTGAGACCTGCTCCAGGCGCCAGGAAGAGACCCAACCGCAAGGGTCAGGGTATCGGCAGCGGCCAGGGTAAGACGGCAGGCAGGGGTTCAAAAGGGCAGAAGTCCCGTTCCGGTGGCGGAGTTCGTCCTGGTTTTGAAGGCGGACAGATGCCTTTACAGCGTCGCCTGCCCAAAAGGGGTTTTACAAATGCCCCTTTTAAAAAGCGGATTACGGGTGTAAATGTTGAAATTTTAAATCGTTTCGAGAACGGAACAATTGTTTCTCCCATGGAACTGAAATCCTCCAGGATAGTTAAAAATATGGGTGACGGTATAAAAATACTCGGACAGGGTGAGTTGACCAGAGCACTGACTGTGCAGGCGCACTTTTTCAGCAAAACAGCGGCAGAAAAAATTGTTGCTGCAGGCGGCAAGGTCGAGGTGATTTCCGATGATGAATAGCTTGGTGAACGCTTTAAAAATAGGTGATCTCAGACAGAAACTGCTTTTTACCTTGCTCATGCTGTTCGTCTTCAGGCTTGGAGCTCATGTTCCTGTCCCGGGTATTAACAATGAAGTTTTTTCAAACATGGTCTCACAGGGCGTACTGTTTGGCTTCTTTGATGTAATATCGGGCGGCGCTTTCAAAAAGTTTTCTATTTTTGCGATGAGCATAACGCCTTATATCAACGCCTCAATTATTATGCAGTTGCTTACTGTTGTTATTCCCCACCTTGAACGTTTGGCCAAGGAAGGTGAAGAAGGACGCAGGAAAATAACTCAGTATACACGTTATTTAACGGTGGTTCTGGCTTTTATACAGGCAATTGGGATGAGTTTAGCTCTTAAAAATGCCTTTATCAAACCGTCGGTGGAGCAATATATTTTGGTTTCGCTGACCTTAACAGCCGGAACTGCATTTTTGATGTGGACAGGTGAGCAAATTACAGAAAAAGGAATTGGAAACGGGATATCACTTTTAATTTTTGCAGGTATAGTATCCCGCGTACCTGCAGGTGCAGTCAGAACGGTAGAATACATACAAGCGGGGACAATAAATTATTTTAATCTTATTCTGCTCGTTATCATTGGAATTCTTGTAATTGCGGGTATTGTCCTGATTAATGAAGGCCAGCGAAGGATTCCCGTTCAATATGCCAAACGTGTGGTTGGAAGGCGGGTCTACGGAGGCCAAAGCACGCATATCCCGCTCAGGGTAAACCAGGCAGGCGTTATCCCTGTAATCTTCGCTTCGTCTATATTGATGTTTCCTCAACAGTTGGTACAATGGTTTTCAGGCGATAAGTTTTCAGCCTGGTACACGACTTATTTTGATTGGGGAACAACTGCGCACACAATTATATACGCATTGCTGGTAATTGGTTTTACTTTTTTCTATACAACAGTGATTATGAACCCCTCGGATGTAGCGGAAAATATTAAAAAATATGGCGGCTTTATTCCCGGGATTCGTCCAGGCAGGCCAACCGCCGAGTATATAAGCAAGGTAATGAACAAAGTAACTCTTGTAGGCGCCGTGTTTTTAGCTATAATAGCAATTTTGCCCAACTTTGTTTTAATGGCAACCCGCATTCCCAATGTTTATTTTGGTGGTACAGCGCTTCTTATTGTGGTAGGAGTGGCCCTGGATACGATGAAGCAAATTGAATCCCAGATGCTGATGCGAAGTTACCGCGGTTTTATTAAATAATAATGGAGTATGGCCAATGATAACCATAAAATCAAAACGCGAGATAGCATATATGCGTGACGCCGGAAGAATAGTGGCCGGGACCCTTACAGAACTTTTAAAATTAATCAGGCCGGGCGTAACAACGGCGGAATTGGCATTCGCTGCAGAGAAATTTATTGTCAGTCATGGCGCAAAACCGGCTTTCAAAGGTTTGTACGGTTTCCCTGCCTGTATCTGTGTTTCCATAAACGAAGAAGTTGTTCACGGGATTCCTGGTTTAAGAAAATTGAAGGACGGAGATATTATCAGTATTGATGTGGGCACGGAAATAAACGGTTATTTTGGTGACGGCGCCCAGTCTTTCCCTGTAGGAAAAGTTGCTGATAAAGCCTTAAGGCTTTTAAGAATCACCGAAGAGTCTTTGTATGAGGGCATTAAAAAAGCCCGTGAAGGCAACCGTTTGTCGGATATATCCAATGCAATCCAGACACATGTGGAGAAAAACGGTTATTCAGTAGTCAGGGATTTTGTTGGGCATGGGATAGGCAAAAGCATGCACGAGGAACCGCAGGTACCAAATTATGGCCAGCCAAACCGCGGGCCAAGACTCAAGCCGGGAATGACTCTGGCTATCGAGCCAATGGTTAATATTGGCACACACGAAGTTTATACTCTAGCCGATAACTGGACGGTAATTACTAAGGATGCGGAGCTGTCGGCTCATTTTGAACATACCGTGGCCATTACCGAAGGAGAACCGGAAATTTTAACGCGGCTTTAATTAGGAGATTATGGTCATGGAGAATAAGTTTTCACCTGGTCGACTGGTATGTTCCATTGCCGGCCGGGATGCGGGAAATGTATATATTATTATTGATATTTTAAGTAATACCATGGTTCAGGTTGTTGACGGAAAAATCCGGAAACTTGCTGCGCCCAAAAAGAAAAATATAAAGCACCTGATAGCTTATTCACAAAAAGCCGGTGAAATAGAAGAGAAAAAGAATTCCGGTCAGCGTATAACAGATCTTGAGGTGCGTAATATATTGCAGCGTTTAATGGTCGAAACACTGGTGAAAAGGGGGTAGCTATGTCAAAACAGGATGTTATCGAGGTGGAAGGTACTGTAATTGAACCGCTTCCCAATGCGATGTTCCGGGTAAAGCTGGAAAATGGTCATAAAGTACTGGCTCATGTTTCCGGAAAAATAAGGATGAATTTTATACGGATTCTTGCCGGAGACAGAGTAATGGTAGAGTTGTCCCCTTATGATTTAAGCCGGGGCCGCATTGTTTATCGATACAAGTAATAAGTAGACTGTTTAAAAGTTTTTGGGGGGTAAAGGAAAATGAAAGTACGGCCATCCATTAAATTAATTTGTGAGAAGTGTAAAATTATTCGACGCCATGGAAAGATTAGGGTAATCTGCGAGAACCCAAAGCATAAACAAAGGCAAGGATAAAGTAAGCATTGAGGGCTTAAAGGAGGTGTCTAAAATTAATGGCGCGTATTGCAGGAGTGGATTTGCCTCGTGATAAACGTGTGGAAGTTGCCATTACATATATTTATGGTATCGGGCGTTCACAGGCTAAAAAGATCCTGGCCAGTGCAAAAGTCAATCCCGATACACGGGTAAGAAACCTGGCTGAGGAGGAAGTAAACAAGCTCCGGGAAATTATTGAGAAAAACCATCAGGTTGAGGGTGACCTGCGCAGGGAGATAGCCCTGAAAATAAAAAGGCTTATTGAAATCGGATGCTACCGTGGTCTTCGCCACCGCCGGGGTATGCCCGTCAGGGGACAACGGACAAAGACAAATGCCCGTACCCGGAAAGGCCCGCGCAAGACCGTAGGAGTACGCCGCAAGAAATAAAATTGGCGCATTAAGCGTGGCGAAAGATAAAGGGAGGTGTTAGGATGGCTCGTCGGCAAGTTCGCACTAAACGGCGGGAAAGAAAAAATATTGATCAGGGAGTGGCCCATATTAAATCTACTTTTAATAATACAGTGGTCACCATTACAGATACAAAAGGTAATGCCATTTCGTGGTCCAGCGCGGGGACTGTCGGTTTTAAAGGTTCGCGCAAAAGCACTCCTTTTGCAGCTCAAATGGCAGCTGAAACAGCAGGGAAGGAAGCAATGGAACATGGCATGAAGCAGGTTGAGGTTCTTGTAAAAGGTCCTGGGGCAGGGCGTGAAGCTGCTATACGTTCATTACAGGCTGTTGGTCTTGAGGTAAGTTTAATTAAGGATGTAACCCCAATTCCGCATAATGGCTGCCGGCCACCAAAGCGCAGAAGAGTTTAATCTTATATCCAATTAAGACGGGAGGTAAATCTATTAGATGGCGAGGTATACGGGTCCTCAGTGTCGACTCTGCCGTCGTGAAGGCGTTAAGTTATATTTAAAGGGAGAAAGGTGCTATACAACAAGGTGTTCTATTGAACGGCGCGGTTATGCGCCGGGCATACACGGTCAAAAGCGCAGGGCAAAACAAAGTGAATACGGCCTTCAGCTCAGGGAGAAGCAGAAAGCGCGTCGCATTTATCATGTGCTGGAAACACAATTCCGCAATTATTTTGCGGAAGCCGAACGCGAGAAAGGTGTAACAGGCGAAAACCTGCTTAAACTTCTTGAACGCAGGCTTGACAGTGTGGTATATCGTTTGAGTCTGGCCTCTTCACGGGCGGAGGCGCGTCAATTGGTACGGCATGGCCATTTTTCAGTTAACGGTAGGAAAGTGAACATTCCTTCTTTTAAAGTACGGGTTGGCGACTTAATAGCTATCCGGGAAAAAAGCAGGGACTCCGCCCGCTTAAATGAATTGATGGAAAGAGCAGCTGAAAGGATTCCTCCGCCATGGTTAGAGTTGCTTCCTGAACAAAAAGGAGGACGGGTGGTAGGTATTCCAACACGGGATCAGATAGACATCTCTATCCAAGAGCATTTAATTGTAGAGTTGTACTCCAGGTAAAGCCGTTTGCACAGATTAAAAGATTTTTTCGGCTCAAAGAAAGAGGGATGACTCGAACAATGTTAGAAATTGAAAAACCAAGGATCGAATGTTTGCAAGTGAATGAAGATAATACCTATGCCAAGTTCGTTATGGAACCTTTGGAGAGAGGATATGGGATTACTTTAGGCAATTCTATAAGAAGGGTGTTGCTTTCTTCCCTTCCGGGAGCCGCAGTGACGGCAGTAAAAATTGACGGAGTTCTTCACGAATTCTCTACTATACCAGGGGTAGCCGAAGACGTTACTGATATAATCCTGAACCTTAAGGGTTTATGTTTAAGAATGTATTCTGATGAAGAAAAAATTCTCCGCATTGAAGCTGAGGGCGAAGGAGATGTTATTGCGCGGGATATTATCCACGATTCCGATATTGAGATTTTAAACCCGGACATGCATATTGCGACCATGGATAACGGTCGCTTATTCATGGAAATTACTGTTTCAAAAGGAAGAGGCTACGTGTCGGCCGAACGCAATAAAAAGGGCGAACAGGTAATTGGACTTATTCCCGTGGATTCAGTTTTTACACCTGTAAGTAAAGTTAATTATGTAGTTGAAAATACCCGCGTCGGCCAGCGTACTGATTATGACAAATTAACTATTGAGGTATGGACTAACGGTGGGATCAGGCCTAATGAAGCAATAAGCCTTTCGGCTAAAATTTTAGTTGAGCATTTACAATTGTTTATTGGCCTTACCGAAACTGTTTCAAATGAAGTGGAAATAATGGTTGAAAAGGAAGCGGAACAGAAAAACAAACTGCTTGAGATGAGTATTGAAGAACTGGATCTGTCCGTAAGATCATATAACTGTTTAAAACGTGCCGGAATAAACACAGTTGAAGAATTACTCCAGCGAAACGAAGAAGAAATGATGAAAGTGCGCAACCTGGGCAGAAAATCGCTGGAAGAGGTTGTCAAGAAACTTAATGAACTGAATTTATCCCTGCGCAAGAACGACGATTAGGGGGGACTACGATGGGTTACCGTAAGTTAGGCCGTAACACGGGTCACCGTAAAGCTATGTTAAGAAACCTGGTTGCGTCCTTATTATTAAACAATCGTATAGTAACAACTGAAACCAGGGCAAAGGAAGTTAAAAGCCTGGCGGAAAAAATGATTACCCTTGCAAAAAGCGATGAATTATCTGCCCGGCGTCAGGCCTTAGCTTATTTATACAGTGAAACTGTGGTCAGGAAGCTTTTTACCGATTTGGGCTCTCGTTACAGTGAACGGCAGGGTGGCTATACAAGGATTGTTAAATTAGGGTACCGGCGCGGAGATGCCGCGCCGCTGGTAGTGCTTGAACTCGTTTAGCCTATATTGCAAGTGATGCAAAAAAGAGCATTTTAAAGTGCGTAATATAAAGCTGACCGTTGCTTATGACGGCACAAATTATCACGGCTTTCAAAAGCAGTACAACACTGGGCTTCCTACAATCCAGGAAGTTTTGGAAAATGCTTTGTCGGGTTTGGCTAAAAGTGAAATAAAGGTAACAGGCGCAGCACGTACAGATGCTGGTGTCCATGCCCGTGGGCAAGTAGTCAATTTTGACGCTTCAAGATGGTCTATTCCTGCTGATCGTATAAATTTAGCTTTGAATGGCGTTCTCCCGCGGGATATTGTAATTATGAATTCAGAGCAAGTTGAGATTGATTTCCATGCCCGTTACAGCGCACTGTCAAAAACTTATTTTTATATTCTATACAACGACAGAAAACCTTCTCCCTTTTGGCGGCTGTACAGCTATTTTATGCCGCGTTCCCTCGATATTCAGGCAATGAAAAGCGCTGCCAAATTGCTGGAAGGAGAAAATGATTTCGCAGCGTTTCAGGCGTCAGGTTCAGCAGCAAAGTCAACTGTGCGGACATTATTTAAAGCTGACGTAAGGAAAAAGGGAAAGTTTGTTTACCTAATCTTTTGCGGGAACGGGTTTCTATATAATATGGTTAGGATTATAGTTGGCACCCTGTTGGAGGTTGGTCAGTGTAAGCGCCCGCCTGGAGAAATCGAACAAATTTTAAATTCACGAAACAGGGAAATGGCAGGATATACGGCGCCTGCCTGTGGGTTATACCTGAAACAGGTAGAATATGAGGAGCAGTCTGTTCAAAGATATTTGAAAAGCCACAAGGAGGATTCTTAATGTCAAGTACGTTCATGGCCAAAGAAAAAGAAATTACACGGAAATGGTTTGTCATTGATGCGCAGGGAAAGGTTTTAGGAAGGCTGGCGGTAGAAGCAGCAAAAATTTTAAGGGGAAAACACCACCCTCTGTTTACACCGCACGTTGATACAGGTGATCATGTGATTGTAATTAATGCGGAGAAAGTGATTCTGACGGGAAATAAGCTGAATAAAAAATTTGAAAAGCATCATTCAGGTTACCCGGGTGGTCTTAAGGAAACCAGCTATGCCAAGCTTATGCAGACAAGACCGGAATTGGTTGTTAAAAAGGCAATTATGGGGATGCTTCCCCATAACAGACTTGGATCCTCCATGGCAAAAAAATTACGTGTATATTCTGGATCAACGCATCCGCATCAGGCGCAAAAACCTGGCGTATGGCCGATGTAAACTTTTAGAAAGAGGTATTTAAAATGGATCAGGTTAGTTTTTATGGAACCGGCAGAAGAAAGGAAGCTATAGCAAGAGTTTACCTTTATCCCGGTGATGGAAAAGTCCAGGTAAATAATCATAACATTGAAAATTATTTCAGCCGGAAGATATTGGAAATACTGGTCAGACAACCGCTTGAAATAACTGGAACGGGAGTTCTGTTTAATGTAAAAGCTTTTGTACATGGCGGCGGGGTAAGCGGTCAGGCCGGCGCCTTGAGGCAGGGGATCGCCCGAGCCCTGTTGCAAGCGGATCCCAATCTTAGGATTGCGTTAAAAAGAGCTGGTTTTCTAACCAGGGACCCGAGGATGAAGGAACGCAGAAAATACGGATTGAAAAAAGCCCGCCGGGCGCCGCAATACTCGAAACGGTAATTTTTATGCAGATTTGTTTTCCTTGATTTTGTTATCCTAAGCACCCAAACCGTTAGAAATCAGGTAACTTATTTTTTGAAATTTACATATTTTATCTAAAGAAACAACGGAGTGGGTGAACGGATATGGCACGGAGAAAGTTTGGATTAGCCCTGGGAGGGGGCTTTTTGCGTGGAGCGGCGCATATCGGGGCCTTAAAAGTATTGGCCGGCGAGGGTTATAAACCGGATTTGGTTGCCGGTACAAGCGCGGGTAGTATTATAGCGTCACTGTATTGTTCAGGATGGAGTCCGGAGAAACTTGAGAAAATTGCCTTAAAATTGAAACCAGGTTGCTTTTACGACCCGTGTTCAATAATCACCAACTTTGGCGATATGGCCATGGCAGCCTTACTGGACTTTTTTAATCTGCCCTTTTATATAAAAGTTCCTTTGGGACTGACATCAGGCAAAAGATTAAAAGCCTGGCTGGAAGGGGAACTTAAGGAGAAAAAATTTTGCGGACTTGGAACAACACTGGCAATAACTGCCGTAGATATTAATACAGGCCAAAGAATAGTTTTTGTTAAAGGTGATACGGAGTATGATCAATTAAGAGCTTCAAATGATATTGTTTTTATCAGGGGAGTAAATGTTGCTGATGCTGTAGTTGCCAGCTGTGCGGTTCCCGGATTTTTCACACCGAAAAAAATCGGGATCCGCCTTTTAGTTGATGGAGGCTTGAGAGAAAATATACCTGTGGAAGTGCTTTCCCTGATGGGCGCCGAAACAGTGATTGCAATTGATGTCGGTTATGATGGTGAACCGTATAAGAAAATTAATAATATCTTTCAACTGTTGAGTCAATCTCTGGACATAATTGCCTCTAATAGAATCAATACCGAACTGGAAAACTATGCTGATCTTGTCATTAAACCCTTGCTGAAAAATGTTGCTCCATGGAATTTTGACCTTATTCCTTATTGTATAGAACAAGGGGAAAAAGCGGCGTTGGAATGCATTCCTCAGATACGCAAGCTCCTCGAAAATCATAACCTTGGCAAAAATAATGTATCCGCTGTTGGGAGGGTTAACAATGATATTAACAATCAACGGACTGGCGACAGGAATCGGTAGCCTTCCCTTTTTGGATGAATATGAAGCTGCCAATTTTGTGCTGAGCAAAGTCCCGGAGATTCCTCACTGGCCGCAGCTGCCCGGAAAAGGGGAACAGGAAGGTTTTGTTTTTCAATACCTTTACCCGCTTGTTAAGTTAGGGNNGAAGCATTGGAGCAGTTTTCCTTTCCTATGTCGGCGGCAGCCGGTTTTTACGCTTTTGAGGAATTAGTCAGCAAAAAAGATCTTCCGGAGGCAGTTTATTTTAAAGGGCAATTAACAGGGCCTTTGACTGTGGGTTTTCAAATAAAGGATGAAAAAGGGCATCCGGCTTATTATGACGAACAGCTTCGCGATCTTTTGGTTAAATCACTGGCCGTGCATGCCCGCTGGCAGGCAGAAAAATTAGCCGCTTTGGGGCGGCCGGTGATTATGTTTGTTGATGAGCCTGCAATTAGCGTCTATGGTCAGGTAAGCTATATAACAATATCCAGGGAAATGATTCAGAACGACCTTTCCGCAATCGCCAATTCCATTCATGAAGCAAAAGCATATGCAGGTGTACATTCATGCGACGCGGTAGACTGGTCGCTGCTTTTTGGAATTGATTTGGATATTGTTAACCTTGATGTCTATAATTATGGAGATTCATTACTCCACTATGTTAAAGATCTGAAATATTTTTTGAGCCGGGGTTCTGTAATAGCCTGGGGGATAGTTCCAACTAACGGGGATGCATTCAAGGTTACTGATGAAAGCCTGCTTGCATTATTAAAGGAATTATGGCTGGAACTTGCAACGCGGGGTGTAGATCCCCAGGTATTAGAACAACAGTCGATGATTACACCGGCCTGCGGTACGGGCTTGTTATCAAAAGAACTGACAGAGCGCATTTATCATCTCAACAGCCTGATATCTGAAAAAATACGGAAGAAATAATTACAGCTAAGGAAGTGTTTTTTTGTTTCCGGATTATCACTGTCATACAAATCTTTGCGGACATGCCTCGGGTGAGATGGAAGAGTATATTTCATCGGCAAGGTTAAAGGGCTTGCCTGAATTGGGTTTTTCGGATCATCTGCCCATGTACTGGCTGCCCGAAAAAGAGCGCAATCCCGGTTTGGCAATGAGCGAAAAGGAATTGCCCTTCTATGTGGCAAAGGTCATTAAGCTTAGGGAAGAGAACAGCGATCTCAGCATCAAACTTGGAATTGAGGCTGATTATATACCCTGCAAAAAGATAGCATTGAGCAGACTGCTGAACTCACATCCTTTTGATTACGTCCTGGGTTCGGTCCATTTCGTCAATGGCTGGGCTGTTGATAACCCGGCCAATAAAAATGAGTATGAACATCTGAATTTGGACGAAATATATACCGCTTATTTTTCCTGCCTTCAAAGCGCTGCCCGATCGGGGCTTTTTAATATTATGGCTCACCCTGACCTGATTAAAAAATTTGGCTACCGCCCCAAAAAAGATTTGACATATCTTTATGAGCAGACAGCCGTAATTTTTGCAAAGGCCAATGTTTGCGCAGAAGTAAATACAGCAGGTATAAGATATCCTGCGCGGGAAATTTATCCTTCATTGGAATTACTGAGGTTGTTTAATAAATATGGTGTATCTGCAACTGTCGGGTCTGACGCTCACCATCCAGAGCAGGTTGGGGAAGATTGGAAAGAGGCGGCCTTTTATCTTAAAGAGGCTGGCTACAGGGAAATAGCTGCCTTTTCAGGACGTCGCCCAACTATGGTTAAAATATAAAAGGCCTTTTTACTTATAAGAATTAAGAATATAATATGAAGAAAAAATATATTATAGGATTATTACAAAGCTTTGTTGCGGAGGCTGTGAATGCCCGAATTTAATTCTTCACAAAATCTAAAGGAAATTTTAAGCAAATTTAATTTTCAATTTCATAAAGGGTTAGGTCAAAACTTTCTTCTTGACGGCAACATCATCCGCAAGATAATTAATTCCGCAAACCTGTCCGATGATGATGTGGTTATTGAAATTGGGCCTGGCGCAGGTACGCTGACCTCCGTATTGGCAAAATGTGTAAGAAGGGTAATCGCTGTTGAACTGGACTTAAGGCTTTCACCGGTCCTAAAAGAAACTCTTGCCGGAATTGACAATGTAGACCTGGTCTTTGAAGATGCGCTCAAACTGGATTACGACAAACTTATTGATTTTAAATGCAAAGATTTAACCATTAACAGTCAAAGGACTTACAAACTAGTTTCCAACCTGCCTTATAGTATTACAACGCCTATTCTCACGTACCTGCTACGCAAAAAATTCAAATTTAGTTCCTTAACCTTGATGGTTCAGCGTGAAGTTTCCTCACGTTTAATCGCTGTGCCCGGCAGCAGGGACTACGGGAATTTAAGCGTAATTGTCCAATATTATACAGTTCCCGAAGTTTTGTTTATAGTTCCCCGTGCTGTGTTCTATCCGCGTCCGGAAGTGGAATCGGCTGTCGTTTTTCTGGTCAAGCGGCAGGCGCCGCCAGTGAAGGTCCCCGAGGAGGATCTTTTTTTTGGTCTGGTTCGCGGCGCCTTCGGACAAAGACGAAAAACTATTTTAAATGCTCTCTCAGGCGGTAATTTAATTCCCCGCTTTAACCGCCAGCAATGGCAAGAGATAATACAGTCCGCGGGGATTGACCCCTGCCGGAGGGGAGAAACTCTTAACCTAAAGGAGTTTTCGGATATTTGTTGCCGTTGCTGGGAGTATAAGCATTAAGCATAAGACTGGGACGCAGGGGAAGAGGTATAAAAATGTATTTTATCAGCCCCACCAAAGGCAGGCTCGTCTTCAATGAAATGATGTCCGAAATAGTCAGTTATATTAGGGGTCTGCCGACTTCGATGTATAAGATCATTATCGGCACGGACTCCCAGGTTAAGCAGGATTCTTGTTTTGTCACTGCAATTATCATTCACAGACTTGGTAAAGGGGCGCGTTATTTTTACCGCAAGAAACTTCAGCGTAGAATCAAGAGTTTAAGGCAAAAAATATTTTATGAAACATCATTAAGCCTGGAAATGGGCGGATTAGTTGCAAAATATCTTTCTGAATGCGGTCTTGATGATACTGAGGTGGAGATTCATATTGACGTGGGAAAGCAGGGAGAAACCCGGGATCTAATCAGGGAAGTTGTAGGAATGGTAACCGGAAGTGGTTTCCAGGCAAAAATTAAGCCGGAGGCTTTTGGAGCTTCCAGCGTTGCAGATAAACATACCAAATAAGTCGCTACGTGAAAATTTTCTGCAGAAAATCCTCCAGCAAATCGAATCTCCTTTCTGTATGGTACCCAAGAAAAGTTTTACCACCCTGGGTCCTGGTTCGTTTGTAGCCGTAAAAAACTTGTAACGCCTCCAAACAATCCCCGATAATCGTTTCTGCAATTTGTCTGTTATGATAGAAATCCCTTTGCCTTGAACCAAGCCTGGCATGGGGAAGACGCGCTCCTATACCGACATTCAGACTGTGTTTTGCCGCCAGGGCAAGAGCCACAGGAGGAACGGCCAGTTCCTGGCAGGGGACACTTTCAACAAATTCCCTTGTTATAGCATGTGGCCCGTGGGAAGGGGAAGCGTTGCCGATTGCTTCTTCTAACCCCAGAGTTCTGTTCAGTTCCGACCGTAAATTTAATAAATATCTGGCGAGCTGTGAGGGTTTATTTTCAGTTTCCGGAGGATAGCAGTCGGTTAAGGCTATCTGCAGCCTGTTTCTTTGGATGCTTGACATAAGGCCTTTTAGAGCGCCGGCTATATTTCCTTCCATATCACCGTCAATGAAAAGAATTATATCAGCTCCCATCTTGTATGCCCAGGCGGCTCCAACGGACCTTGGAACATCTATTCCCAAAGAGTTTTCAAAGTGAATAGGCGAGATGTTTGTATAGTTCATTGTCTCAATTATTTCCCGGGACTTATCCGTACAGCCGTTAAAGACCGGAATTATCAAATCGACTTTTGTACCGCCGATAGTTTTAATAACTTTCTTGATTGTCGCTGCCTCATTTTTAACAGGTACAACTGCGGCTATCATTTAAATACGCCCTTTTTACTTTTTTTGTTGATTTAAATTATGTAATTGCAAGGAAAAAGTTCCCTGATCCGGTCACAACTCAATAGCTTTAAAACATAAACTGTAAAAAATAAGTAAAGCGGAGGCGCCGACGATGGATGAGATTAAACCGGGAGATATTGTAGGGCGAATCTCTTACGGATGCGATATTTTTTTTAAGGTAGTCAAAATCTTTACGGGCGCTGACGGGAGCGAATATGCGCTTCTTAAAGGATTGGATATGCGCCTGATGGCAAATTCGCCCCTGGATGACCTATATAAGTTTGAAGCGAGTATGGTGGCTGAACATATACGCAGGTTCATGGCCAACAATCATGAACATATAAAAAGAGTCTTTGTCCGGCGTCAGAATGAACAGGTCGAAAAATTAAACAGGTTAGTAAACCAGTCCAGTAAAATTGAAAGTTTCGATTTGCCGGGTTCAGTTCTTCATATTGACGGGGATGAAGATTATCTGGAACTCTGTCTTACTACATATCGACAGCTGGGCATTTCGGCTAACGGTTATTTTATTTCCGAAGAACTCCAATCCCGGGAGGCAGGAAAGTTACTGCGCAAGCATAATCCGGACATTTTGGTTGTTACCGGACATGACGGTCTGGTTAAAGGCGCCCGGGACTTTACGGATCTCAAAAACTACCACAGCTCGTCTTATTTTATTGATTCTGTAAGAGTTGCCCGCGATTTTGAAAGAAATATGGATGATCTGATTATATTTGCAGGCGCCTGTCAGTCTCATTATGACGCTATTTTAAATGCAGGCGCAAACTTTGCGAGTTCTCCCGAGCGCGTGCTAATCCATGCTTTTGATCCTGTTTTTGTTGTTGAAAAGATAGCTTATACGTCAATCTATGATCCTATTTCTTTAAAAGACATAATAAACGGAACAATAACCGGATTTCCGGGCATCGGCGGCCTTGAAACCAGAGGCAAATACCGCATGGGCATCCCCAAATCTCCCTATTGAGCAGTTTCTAACACCCTTCCGGGAACAGATGCATATGATGACTCAGGAAGTAGGGGGGTTGATATATGGAAAGGCATTTAAGAGCAATAAATAAGTACAGCAAAGATTTGCTCAATAAAACCAATGTCATAGGCGTTGGGGTTGGATACAAAAAGGTACGGGGAGTAGAAACCGAACAGCTTTCATTGATTATTTTTGTAGAGAAAAAATTACCCTCAGACCGGTTGAGCAAAAGTAACGTTATTCCAGGGAAAATCAACGGCCTTTATACTGATATTGTTGAAATCGGCCGCGTACGTCTGCTTGATAATCGGGTTGATCGCCGGCGTCCTGCCAGCCCCGGGATAAGTATCGGGCATTATAAGATATCTGCAGGCACGTTCGGCGCAGTTGTGAAAGATAAAACCACGGGAGAAAAACTTATCCTAAGCAACAACCACATACTGGCTAACGCTACAAACGGCTTTGACGGGCGCTCATCAATAGGAGATCCGATCCTGCAGCCGGGTCCGCACGACGGCGGCGGACCAAATGATCAAATAGCTACTTTATTACGCTTTATACCAATACGACATTCCATTCAGGATGTTGAATGCCCGGTAGCAGCGGCGGCGTTGCAGGCGGGAAACATAATTATCCACATAGTTCGTCCCAGATATAATATCAGGTTAACCAAATATACAAATGATATGAATATAATCGATGCCGCAGTTGCCAAACCGGATAAGCAAAGCTTGGTTGATGAAGAGGTTTTAGAAATAGGCAGGATTGAAGGTGTAGCCCGCGTTGTGCCCGGCGAGTCAATAAAAAAGAGCGGCCGCACCTCAGGGTTGACCGAAGGAAAAGTCCAGGCAATCGGAGTAACCATTAAAGTGGGTATTACTGAAGAAGAAAACGGTTTATTCACAGACCAGGTAGTCAGCAATATTCTTTCGCAGCCAGGCGACAGCGGTTCTCTGATTGTGAATTCAGAAAAAAAAGCCGTTGGGCTGCTCTTTGCAGGTTCTGATAAATACACTGTTTTTAACTGTATAGATAATGTTATGGAACGCCTTATGGTCAAGTTTTAGATGATATCTTAAATGCCGGCCAGTTATTAATTGATTGTGTTATCCCTGCTTTACCTAATAAGGAGGTTTAAAACTTGGGTTACAAGATTTTTTGTACGGGGAAGGCCGCCCTTGTTTTGCTTGGGGAAGTACCGGTTATCGGACCACAAATTGGTGGTAGGGAGAAAGCCGTCCGGGTTGCGCAAAAATTATTTAAGGAAATTGATAAATTTATAGCCGGTTCATCTGCGGGGCCTTATCAAATTAATTTCAAGCAAAGGGGCGGCGGACGTTATGATCTGGTTATCAAAAGCAGTAAATATTCCCTGGAAGTACTTCATGATCTGGATGAGCTCTGGATAAAGAGGTTCCGCAAAATTTTTCACGGTATTTTTATTCTGAGCTGTTTTTATGAAAAAAATGATAACCTGGAATGCCTTGCAGTTACTGACGGTTTAGGCGCTGTTTTATATTCCTCGGAGGCGCGTCAGTTTTTCCAAACAAGATAAACTCACTATTCCAGTTAAAACCATCTGGAGAAGATTATGCGATATTTTATATACGGACAAGCTCTGGAAGTTGTCTGTTAAATAATTGCAGTATTTACAGTGATATTCATCATATCTTTATTTGTCCAATGAATATTTAATCTGGTAAACTATTAGTTGGTTTTAGATATTTCAATCTTCAGGAAAGGGGTAATTAAGTTTTGATGAAAAAGAATCGTAGAACACCGTTGGTATTGTTGTTAGTATTGCTGTGCTTTGCTTTTTTGTGGTCGTCAGTTCCCCGGGTATCACAGGCTGCCTTGCAGACATGTAACGGCAAGCAATTTATATCGTTGGACGATTTAAGCAAGTTATGCGGCCTGAGTCAGGGAGAATACAAGTTTACAGCAAACTGCACTCCTGATGAGGTAAAAAGCTATCTTGCAAAACTGGAGAAATTGTTGAATGAAAACCTGAAAGATAACAGCGTCAATTTCGGCAATGTGCGAAAATATCATCATTTAAAACAAACTACTCCCAGCACAATTCCCAATACTGCTCCTAACACAACACCCGACACTACTCCCAACTCCGACACCGGTTCAGAACCTGACCGGCAAGTTGCAGGATTAACCGCTGATGAGCAGAAAATGGTTGATCTGGTTAACAGCGAAAGGAAGAGCGCCGGTTTACCAGCCTTGAAGGTTAATCCGGATCTTGTCAGAATAGCCCGTCTTAAGGCTGAAGACATGATTGAGAATAATTATTTCAGCCATACCTCCCCTACATATGGATCTCCTTTTGATCTGATGAGCCAGTTTGGGATTTCTTACAGGACCGCAGGTGAAAATTTAGCAGGCGCCCCGACGGTTGAATCCGCCCATGAGAACCTAATGAATTCATCGGGCCACAGGGCCAATATTTTAAATTCCAGTTTTAAGGAGATTGGAATAGGGGTAGTGGACGGCAGCCAATACGGTAAGATTTTTGTACAGGAGTTTATAGGTTAAAAAAGGAAAAAAGGAAACCGGGACGATCCGGTTTACCGGATCGTCCAGTTGAAACCACTGTTGTTGTCCCAGTTATTGGCGGAATCTTTAAAGCAGAAGGTAATTTGGTTGTTCTGCAAACGTAACGTTTTTTCCCATCCTTTAAAACTCCTGTCCATGCGGATAGTGTTTACATTTGACCAGCTCCTTGGGTCGCCCAATCCGTAGTGCAGGAATACCTGATCAGCGCCTGATCTGGACAGCAAACCATTGTAAACTATGTTCACTTCATCAAAACCGCTCGGTTTTACTTCTACCCCTTTTTGATAATCATTCCACGATTGAGTCATCTTAACGCCTCCATAATGGTATTTAAATTCCCTACTTATTATTGTCAACAATGGCCATTAAATATTACTGGTTTTTTTTACATTGAAGAAGATGAACTGAAACGACCAAAAAGCATAATGCTTATTACGCGCGTTGTAAGTATTTGTCAGGGGAAATTATTTTTATTTTCAAAAGACTTGTTTTATGGGCCTGGCAGGCAGAGATGCCAAACGGGTTGCAAAGGCTGTCCTGGCCCCGGGGGTTGTTTCTGAGAATGTTGATAAAATCTTCTTCAGCGCGATATTGAATTGCTTCAAGAAAAATATTATACTACTTCTTTAGACCGGATCGGCTTAAAAGAGGCAATCGGCGATCTCATGAAAGTGGTTTTTAAATACCTGGTACGCCTTCTGCCGGAATTTATTATGCTTGCCAAATCGCTGATGACACTTGAAGTAGTGGTTCAGGAACTTGCACCCGGTTTAAATATTGTTTCAATGGCAGAATCTTTTGCGAGAAAAATTGTTGCTGAAAGATATTTAAAAACCTTCTGATCAGCCAGTTTTGGTTGATTATCGCAATTCTGCTGACCGGTTCAGTCCTTTTAGCTTTGAACGGGACTTTTGTAATTGATGGTTTTCCGGTAGTTAAAACGGCATTCATTGCCGCCGGTTCTATTCTGGTTTTTTATTGCGCTGACTGTGCTGCGCAAATGAAAAAAAGAGATTTACCTGTTTCTAAAAATTAATTTTCTGCATAGGCAGATAATCGCCGATCCTGTTAAAAGGGTTATTAAAATCAAACCGCAAACAGCCAGCAGAAGGGGCAAAAAGGTCCACAATGAAGGGTTGTGCGCTTGTTGAACCATCGCAGTACGGGCTGCCGGTGAAGCAAGGCGGAAAAACAGGTTTGTATAAATTGCTGCAAGAAAGGCATGGGCAAACCGGGTCAGGATAAAAGGTTTCATTCTGATATCGGTTTCAGAAATCACGCTTGCTACCTGGGCGTGAATAGAAATTCCGCTCCAGGCCAGTATTATGGCTATTACCATAAGTTGTTGCAGTAAAGGGGCTTCTGATGCTGAAGTAAGTTTTGCTCCGACAGTCATTTCAATTAATCCGCTTGTTAAAGCCGGAAGAACAGATGGAGAAAAACCTAGCGGTATTAGGATGAGTCCCAACTTACCGGATATAAAGTTAATAAACCCTGCCTGTTTTAACAGCTGGATTAAAACGGCAAATATCGTTATAAATCCGCCGATATTGAGAAGGCTTGAAATAGAGTTTTTCACTGCGTCACCCATTATCTTCCCCGGGGAACGTTTTTCCAGCCTATAGATACGAAACAATTCGGAAAAAGCTCTGGCCAGGAGGAACCCTTTTTCAGTGGGCGCGCAGATTTTTTCGGGGTCGTTTTTCCCGTAAAAACGCAAAATAAGTCCAAGGGTCAGGTTCGATGTGTAATGGGCCGCGGCAATTACAGGCCCAAGTTCAGGTCTGTTAAGCATGCCTACTGCAACAGCCACAAGCATAAAAAGAGGGCTTGAATTGTTTGTAAACGAAACCAGCCGTTCCGCTTCAATTCGCGTGCAAAGGAGCTGGGAACGCAAACGGGCTGTAATCATTGCCCCAATTGGGCAGCCGGAAGTATAACCCACTGCAAGTACAAAAGAACCGCTTCCCGGAACGTTGAAGAGAGGCCGCATTAAAGGTTCCATTAACGTACCAAGAAAATGGACCATGCCGAAGCTTAACAGCAAATCAGAGATGATCAGAAAAGGCAGAAGCGAGGGAAAAACTATATTAAACCAGAGATTGACGCCTGTCAAAGCTCCCTGGTAGACGGTTCCTGGTTGTATAATCATTCCTATGGTAAGCGTAATGATGCAGATTAACCAGAAAAGTTGTTCCCTGCGGCGGTAGTCGGAAGTAAAAAAAGCACATAAATATCTTTTAAAGATTATTAAGCTGATTAACAGAAGAAGTAAGGCGATCAGAACCCACATATTGTCAGGCTCCTTTGCTCCAAAGCTCTTTTTTAAATGATGTATATGGATTCCGGGCTTCCAATATGTTTGGGATATTGTTCGATGTAACATCTGGGTTTTTATTTAACCTTTGTCTATTTTAAAAAGAAAAGTGGTTTTAGTTATTTTGAAAATTTATGCGATCAGCGATCTCCACCTTTCTTTTATTGAAACCCCTGATCCGGACAATTGGCAGCCTGAATTGCAGTATAAACCGATGAGTGAAATAAACGGGGAATGGGAATCTCATGCGTTAAGAATTTATCATAGCTGGCGCAAAATTGTAGGGCCGGATGATGTGGTTTTAGTTCCTGGCGATATTTCATGGGCTATGCGCCTTGAGCAGGCGTATCCGGATTTTAATTTTCTTAGGCTTTTGCCGGGATTAATAATTTGTGTGCAGGGGAATCACGATTACTGGTGGCAGAGTATTTCCAAGACAAGGAAAAGCCTTCCGCCGAACATGCGCCTGATCAGGAATGATCACTTTTCAGTCGGCGGCACAGTTATCTGCGGTACGAGGGGCTGGTTATGTCCAGGGAGTGACTGCTTTCAACCGGAGGATATGAAAATTTACTTGCGGGAATTAGGCCGGCTGGAAAAATCGCTTGCCAGCGCGGGTTCTTCCAAACAAGAAATTATAGTTATGATGCATTACATGCCGACTAATGAGAAGCACGAATACAGCGGTTTTATTGAACTGCTCCAAAAATACGGAGTAAGGAAAGTTGTTTACGGGCACCTCCACGCCGGAGCCTGTCGTTTCCGTCTTCCGGATCAAGCCTGGGAAATTTCTTTTCACCTGGTCAGCGCAGACTATTTAAATTTTGCTCCACGTTTGCTTATTTAAAGGCCAACTTCTTTCGCCAAATCGGTAAAGGCAGGCAAGGAATTAATAACCGTTTGCCTGGGGACGCTATAAGAAAGGCGAAAAAACCCCTTCAGGCCGAATCCCTTGCCGGGAACAAGTAAAATATTATATTTTTTGGCTGTCTGAATAAATTCGAGATCATCAGCCAAAGGCGATTGGGGGAACATATAGAAAGCTCCCTGAGGTTTAACCATTTTGAAACCAATCTTAGTTAAATGGGTATACAGAAGATCTCTTTTTTCCAAGTATCCGCTTAGATTCACCTGCTCCTTCTGCAGATGGGCGACAAGACGCTGCATCAAGGCGGGGGCATTGACAAAACCCAGCGTGCGGTTGCAGAAGATCATACCCTCAATAAGCAGGCCCGCATCAGCAGCTTGAGGATGTACAGCTATATAACCAATTCGTTCACCGGCCAGGCCAAGGTCCTTACTGTGTGAAGTAACCAGAATGCTGTTTGTGACATAATTAAATATGGGAGGCGCCTTTACTCCGTCGTAGATAATCCTGGCGTAAGGTTCATCTGAAACCAGGTAAATGGTGGTACCCAACTCGGTTTCTTTTTGTTTTAAAACAGCCGCCAATTCCTTAAGACAGTCTGAACTATAAACAACACCTGTGGGGTTATTTGGGGAATTAATAATAATTGCTTTTGTTTTTGAGGTAATGGCGGCGCCGATTGCATCTATGTCGGGTTGAAAATCAGCTCCTGTCCGGACCTCTTTGATAATTCCGTTATGGTTGTCGACGTAGAATTTGTATTCTACGAAATAGGGAACAAGAACAATTACTTCATCACCGGGATTTAGAATGGTCTTTAAAACAACGTTTAGCCCGCCGCCGGCGCCGCAGGTCATGATAATATGTGACGAATCAAGCGGCAAGCCTGTCTTTTCAGTCAGGTTGGCTGCAATTGCCTGGCGGGTTGTTTCGTATCCTGAATTGCTCATGTAACCGTGCATTCCCGGCAATGGATTGTCGGCCAGTTTTTTAAGCATTTCCCGGAAAGCGGGCGGTGGTTCCGTATCAGGGTTGCCCAGGGTAAAATCATACACATTTTCTGGTCCTGTAATTTTTCGCAGGCGTTCACCTTCTTCGAACATTAGTCTTATCCAGGAAGCGTTGGCCAGATTCTCATTTATTTTATTGCTAATCGGCATTGATAATCGTCCTTTTCCTAAAAAAGTATTTTTTGACAGGTGAATATTTTAACTTACACAAAAACTAAAAAGAGGTTTTTTTGATGACATTCTCGGTAGCCTTATTTGATCTGGACGGGACTTTGGTTGATTCCCTTCCTTTTATCATGAGTACTTACAAACTTGTCTTTAAAAAACTGAATCTTCCCTGGAACGAAATAGAGCTGATCAAATGGATTGGCCGGCCGCTGAGAGAGATCGCCTCATTTTTTGCCGGTGAGAAAAAAGACAAATTCTTAAAACTCTACGAGAGATATTATAACCTGGACTTCGAAAATAACGTGAGCCCCTTTCCCGGCACTTTTGAAATGTTGGAATCTCTTAAAATAAACGGATTCCTTCTGGGCATAGTCACGTCAAAGGGGAAAGAAGGGGCTGCACGTACGATTAAAATAACCGGGCTGGATAATTACATGGATGTTGTTATAACCGCTCATGACGTTAATGTGCATAAACCTTTCCCGGATCCGATTCTTAAAGCGCTTGATATATTGAACGTTTCTCCCGGACGGTCACTGTATATTGGTGACAGCTACCATGATATTAAGGCCGGCCTTGGCGCAGGTACGATTACCCTGGCGGTAACCTGGGGTATTAACACCAGGGAAGAACTTGCGGCCTTAAACCCTGACGGTCTGCTCGAAAGCTGGGCTGATCTAGAAAGATATTTGGTTTGAAATTAAAACGGCGAAAGTGCATAAACACTTCCGCCACATTTTTACCGTGATAATTATTTGTAATTATAAAAGCCTTTTCCTGATTTGCGTCCAAGATGACCTGCGCGGACCATTTTACGAAGCAATGGGCAAGCACGATATTTAGAATCCTGTGTTTCCTCAAAAAGAGAATCTTGTATTAACAGTGTGGTATCCAGTCCAATTAAGTCCGCCAGGGCGAGGGGGCCGATAGGATGATTGGCGCCCAGCACCATTCCCTTATCGATATCTTCCGCTGATGCAACACCTTCTGAAAGGACAAATATAGCCTCGTTGATCATTGGGATCAGGATACGGTTGACCACGAAAAGTGGAGCCTCATTAACCATAATCGGCTGTTTGCCCATTTTTTCCGCAAGTTCGAATGTAAGCTTAACTGTATCCTCGGCGGTGTCCGCTCCCCTGGTTACTTCCACAAGCTTCATTACCGGCACGGGGTTAAAGAAATGCATGCCGATGAATTTTTCCGGCCGTTTGGTGACGGAAGCCATTTGGGTGATTGAGAGGCCGGATGTGTTGGAAGCAAAAAATGTGGAAGGAGGACAAATCTTTTCCAATTCACTAAAGACAATTTTTTTAAGATCCATTTTTTCTATTACCGCTTCAACGACAAAATCCGCTTCCGCCAAAATGTCCATGTCTACAGTTCCCCTGACCCGGCCGAAGATAGCGTCGGCTTCTTCTGCGCTAAGGCGGTTTTTCTGCACATCCCTGTCCAGGTTTTTGCGGATTGTATTTAAACCGTTAGAAACAAAATTGTCCGCAATATCCCGCATAATAACGTTAAATCCCGCTTTTGCCGCGGTTTGGGCTATACCCGCTCCCATGATACCTGCGCCCAATACTGCAAATGTCTTAATCTCCAATTGCATAAACCTCCCTAAAACTTTTTTATCTGTGCAAGCCTTAACCGTTGGGGAAAAACGGTTTTGCACCAGAATTTTTTATTTCTATTATTTTTCTATATAAAAGGGAATAAGTCCTCTTTTTTATTAAAAATATCAGTTACTACTCAGGTTGTTTAGGCTATAGGCTGTAGGCTGTTAGTCACGCATTGACCGAATCAAGGCGCTCAGAACCTTCTCGGTCTCCGCCATTTTCGAGTCGCATTCGGGAACATCCAACTCATTTGTATAACCCAAGCGGCTGGCCAAGCCGAACTGGTAATGCAGTTCCCTTGCGGAACCGAAGGCTATTTCAAGAAAGCGA
>DFZT01000069.1 GCA_002382755.1 Firmicutes bacterium UBA4049
CTTCTGTGGTGAACTCGACCTTTTGTTCCAAAAGCAGTGTGGTTAGATCGGCATCGTTCTTCAGGCCGGTCACTTTAAACTTCGTGCCTTTCTTTGTCGTACCGGCAATCAGATTTGTCGTATCCTTGGCCTGGATAGTTACCTCCTGTACCTGCCCCTGATTTACTGAATCAAGAAATTGATCATAACGCCACGGCTGTATATTAGCGTTTTGAGGCTGCGCGTATTTAAGCAGGGCTATGATTACCAACAAGATTAGCAAATAAATGCTAAGGTTCTTGAGAACCCTGTTCAATAAAGCCACTCCTTCTTCTTATGAATAATTACTGTATTCCTAAAAGATCCCTTAAATAAAAATTTTAACACATCAAGCGCTTTGTTTCAATTGTGCCGTTCGGCGGCGCTTCCCAAAATCTGAAGATAAAGACAGTTGACCGTCCTGTCGGTCACTTTCCAGTTCCGCCCGGAACGCAGGCCGCCTACCCAGATAATATCATCCCCGCTCACTACCAGTGGAATCCTGTCTCGTTTATAACGGTCAATCTTGCTGTCAATCAAAAACTTTTTAAGTTTCAATGTCCCGCCCAGCCCCAAAGGGGAAAAAACATCCCCTTCCATACGCCTGCGCACATAGAGCGGGTACTTGATCAGATCATAATCAAGCAGGGCTTCATTTTGAGATATTTCGGCAAACGGCGGAGCATCCCTGAAGCAGGTTACTTCCGCCTGGATATAAAGATCTATTTCAGGAATATAGGTTACCCCGGGCACATTCAAAGAATGCTTGTAGGGAAGTACGGGAACCGGTTCCGCTTCCCTAAAAAACTGCAGGACGTTATTAGTTTTCAGAACACGAATTCCCCTTGGAAGGATCGCAACCCGCCCGCCGGCTTTTTTATGCAATAATTCCATAAGCCTTTCAATATGATGGTAGGAAAGTTCTTTTGTATCCCCGGTTACCTCATCCCAGGCCAGACGCAATACGCGCCGGCAAAGAGGGGCAGGCAGGGAACGCAGCGTGTTATTATCTAAAGCAACCATGCCGTTTTTCCCATTTACTTTTATTTTTTCCAGATTAACCAGGGCAAGTTCCTCAAGGTAAGAATCCTCTTGGTTGCAAAGATTACCCAGCTGCACCAGCGTATGAATAATTTGAGGATTGTAATCGCGTTCAAGCAAAGGCAGCAAATTAAGGCGGATACGATTCCGTGTATATACCGGTTTGAGGTTTGAGCTGTCCTGCCTGACAGGTAAATGAAGCCGCAGGCAATATTCTTCTATTTCCCTGCGGCGTATTTCCAGCAGCGGGCGGATATACAGGCCGCGTATATATGACATGCCTTTTAGTCCGCTTATGCCGGCGCCGCGCAGAAGGTTGAGAAGGATTGTTTCCGCCTGATCGTCCGCATGATGCCCCAACGCCACTCTGCCGGCGTCCAACTTGCCGGCAAGCCGTTCATAAAAAGAAAAACGTATTTCCCTGCAAGCTTCCTGAAGGGACAGCCCCGAATTTTTGTGGTAGCTTCTAACATCAGCTTCTTCTATGAAACAGGGCAACCCCAGCTTTTCGGAAAACTCCCTTACCGAACGTGCATCCCTATCTGCTTCCCCGCCCCGGAGCTGGTGATTCAGGTGGGCAACCATAGGGATTATTCCCATGTCATCTTTCAGTGTCCACAAAATGTGCAGCAGGGCAATCGAATCGGGCCCTCCGGAAACACCGATCAAAACCTTGTCTCCGGGTTTTAACATTCCCTGTTTTTCGATTAGTAATCTTACTTGTTTAACCAAGTCAATGCCAGCCAAAAAACGACACCTTAAAACGAAATTTTATACTGTATATACTCTATATATTTCCACACTCAGATAGTTTTCCCTCCATTTTTTTATCAAAGCTTCTTTTTTCCAAAAATACCGTCAGTATCGTTATATCGTCCGGAATCCTTTCCTCCCCTCCAACGCTGGTGATGGCCAAATTCAGCAGCAGATCCGCGAGATCCTGCGGTTGTATTTCACCGGCGTCCTGAATTACGTCCCTGAACCAATTTTCCTTTCCCTGCGGCCCGCTGTATATATCCAGCATCCCGTCGCTTACCATAACCACAAGATCACCCGGGGTAAGCCTCCTTGAAACAGTTGCAACGTCAATATCTTTTATAATTCCAACCGGAAGGGAATTCGCCCTGACTGAATTAACCCTTTTGCCCTGCTTTAAAAAACTCGGCGGGGCGCCTATCTTTGTAAACTCAGCCTGGCCGGTGTATAAATCAAGGGTTATTAAATCAACCGTAGCGAAACTATCCCCGGGGAATCTTAACATCATCAGGGAATTTACAGTTTTAACAGCCAATTCCCTGCTTAATCCCGATTCTAAAAGATTCTGCAACAGGGTCAGGGCAGCGCCGCTTTCACGCGCCGCGTTCTCTCCTGCGCCCATCCCGTCGCTCAACATAAGGGCAAACTCCCCTCCTCTTAAATGGATAAATGCGCGGCTGTCACCGCAGACAGTGTTTCCCCCCTTGCCTATTTGGGCGATGCCCACTTTAACCTGGAACTTAAGCCCGGGGTATAACCTTAAAAAACAAAGGTTTTCCCCCAATGGACCTGCGCAATTAACCGACGGCAAAGATAATGGCTCCTTAAAAAACTGGGAAAGGACCGGAACTAACCTTGCGGAACAATCAAGGCGATCCGAGCAGGGCAGCCTGCTTATACCCAACTCAATACCATAATCTTCATTACGGAACATTTTAACGTCGGTAACAGGAATACCCGAATGCTTTAGCTTGTCCTTCAGATAAACTTCCCTTCCGGCAAACTCCTGAACCTCCAACTGCAATTCGGAGGACAAATAGTCAACTATTTCAGACATGCCTTTAAGCTGCTCGGAAACGATTTCTTTGCTTTCCAGAATACGCTTGGTCCAGTAAAGGTTTAACTTATAAGTATCGTACAGGCACGCGATTGTTATGGCCAGTTCCCTGGCCCTTGTACAGCGCCTTTTTAAAAACTCCGGTAAATCTGAAACTGTTAACTGGCCGTACAGCTCGACCTGGGCGAAGGCATCCAGCAGGCTCTGATAGGTGAGGTAAAATTCCCGCTCCCAGCAGATTTGATATATGCCGCAACCGTTGCAAACTTTTTGGCCAATTTCCCTGAAAAGCGCCTGAAGCACCGGTTCGCGCCGCTCTTCCGGGGCAGCCACGCAGGTTTCCCCATATCCCAGGGAAAGATCCTTAAAAACAGACGACCATTTGCCAAGCCGGTTCCGAATCAGTCTCTGCAATCTGCCGCCCGTTGTAACCGGCGGTGTATTGCCGGATATAATTAGAGAAAATACTTCTGCAAGCTTCTCAATTTGCCTTGCCGGAAACATGAAAAAAAGGACAATGGCTAAACAGCTTTCGATTACTATGGCGATCAGGTTCCCAAAGTTTTTAATGTAAATAAGTAAAATGAGATTGCCAACCAAAAATCCTGCCGCAACTCCCTGTTTCCCTAAACTCCGGCAGAATCCTGCCACAAAACCAGCAAAAGAATATACTCCCGCCAGCACAGGAACAGCTACATAAGCCAAACCCGGGATAATTCCCATCAGGGCTCCGGCAACGGCGCCCTGGCCCATACCCCCGCCACAGGCAAGGACAAGGATGATGAAACGGCTCAGCAGACCCTGGAGAGAAACTCCTCTGTATTCAAGCCCGCTTGTGCCGGCAAGGATTCCTGCCAGGAGAATCAAAACAGATAATACTTCTTCGACTTCGAGAATCTGTGAACCGCTAATCCTGGAGAGAGAAGGAATGGCCTTTAAAAAAATAAAAGTAAAAATGCCGGCGAAAACCGCTTCAAAAGTAATACTTATGTAATCATAAGGCGAGAAATTAACAAAGGCAAGACAGCCAATTTTGAGAATCAGACTGAGCGCGAAAACAATCGCGGGTATCACAATTAAAGGCTTTTTAAGATTATCCTGACGATAAGCAAGAAATATCCAGACCAGCATTACTGTTGCGCAATCTATCGCCAGGGGAAATCCCTTAACCGTTGTCGCCAGCCCCAGTATCAACCCGGTAATCGCCATCACTGATGAAGCCGGCAGAACAAGAGTAACGGCCCCCGCGAAGGCAGCGGCAAAAGGGACAAGTTCCCCGAATAAAACAGACCTGCCCAAAAAAAAGCCTGCCGCCAGGAAAAAAAAATGCCTTCCGGAAATAGCGGATCCCAGTTTGGCAAGCAGGTTGTTTTTGGCGGACTTTTTCGCAGAATCTTTTACAGGCAATAGCTTTATCCGGGCAATACCGGAGGTATGCTTGACAGGCTTTTTCTTTCTAATTCCCTGTTTTTTTTCCAACCGGCGAAAAGGATAAACTTCAGATTTATTTAGCACCTTAGCCCCACCTCTTATACATTCAATTAAGGGTTGGCTCCCTTAACTTCAGATTATAGTACAAGAGACAGGCATTTATTGTCATTACTGGTAACATGCGTTATTTTTTTATCGACAAATTACAACTCGCTGTTTGCCTCCTTAATTGCAAGGCCATACATGAGATCCGCTTCGCTGACTCTCAGACCCGGCAGATCCAAATACAAGAGGATCTGTTTAACAATCCGTACTCCTGCAATTATTATATCCGCCCTTTCCGGCTGAAGTCCGGGCAAACAGCGGCGTTTTTCAAGCGGAAGGGCGGATAATAGGGAAAGCGTTTTTTCGACCTGTTCCGCCGGCAGGTCGAAACCATGAACCAGCACAGGATTATATACTCGAAGGGAAAGGGATATGGCTGCAATGGTTGTTACCGTTCCGCCAACTCCGATAAGATTTACGGGGGAAATTTTTCGAATTTCTTCAAGAGGACAAATCAGCAGGGAAAGAATTTCCGCATCTGAAAAATTACCTTCTGTAGCGCGTACTGCGCCTACTTCAACACTCCGGCAGTATAACCCGTCCGGCGTTTTCCAGGTAAACTCGGTGCTCCCGCCACCCAGGTCCATAATAACCGTATTTCGACAGTCGATACCTGTATGCAGCCCGCTCAGCGCTCCCTGGTAACTTAAGAGCGCTTCCTCTTCGCCGGAAAGCGTTTTAACTTCAAGGCCTGTCCTTTCGTGAACAGTCTTGAGAAAATCCTCACGGTTAACCGCATTCCGGACTGCGCTTGTTGCCGCAAGAACAATCCTTTTAACCTTCCAGCCGTTAATCATTTTCAGGTAATCATCAATTACGGCCACCGTATTATTGATAGCCGGGGGCATAAGCATGGCTGTTCCAATTCCCTTGCCCAATCTGGTAGTAACCAGATCGGTATGCAGGGGTTTGACCTCTTTTTGACGATTAACTTCCGCGATCAGCAGGCGGGTCGAGTTTGTGCCGACATCAATTACTGCGACTCTCATAAATCTCCTAAATTAAAGACACAAGGACACAAGGGGACGGTTCTCCTGTGCTCATGTCGATGTGATCAAGGAAGCAAGTGAGCACAGGAGAACCGTCCCCTTGTGTCCCGTTNNTATTCTTCACGTCTTGTCGAACCCCGGCCGCCACGTTTAGCTTCCGTGCTGCGCCGGAGGCGAGTCTGCTTTTCATCGCTTTCTTTAAGAAATTTATTTAATTTCTCTTCAAAAGAAGCAGCCAGCCTGCCTTTTTGGCAACCATTTACTCCGGCCGCAACTTCAACCTGTTTGATAGACAGGCCAATCTTACCCCGGGAATCGACAGAAATTACTTTAACTGCTACTCGATCATTTTCTTTTAAAAAATCATTAATGTCTCTTACATAAATCCTGGCGACTTCCGATATATGAACTAAACCTGTTTCGCCATCCGGGAGTTGAATAAAAGCGCCAAAATTGGTAATTCCCTTGACGATACCTTCCAGGACACTCCCTAATTTAGCCGGCATAACCCTTTTTAGATATCCTCCTTGAAGCCAGAAAAGACCTATGTAAATTATATGCAGGAAAATAAAAAGGTGTCAAGAGATTATCTTTATTGTTTTTTATCCGGTTGCGCAGTTATAATCCGCGATTCACCGGACTTAACCAGACCTAATTTCTCCCTTGCCATCTGCTCAATGTACTGATCCGACTGAACAAGTTTTAACTGCTTGCGCATTTGATCATTCTTATCCTGAAGCTCAACCACCTTTTTTTGAACTTCCTTCATCTCGTTCTGCATTGCATAGAGCTTCTTAAACTGCAGCGTAAAGGAGACAACGAGATAAATCAGCAGGAGAATAAGTATAAGAGATGAAAGTCTGCTGACTGGAAAACGAAAATTTTTCTTATGTTTTGGAAGGAACTTACGGGAACTGACTTTCTCCTTTTTCTGCCGGCGGACAGGCGAGATCAAGATTCGCTTTCCTCCCCCTCATCTACATCAAAAATCCCTAAATCTCCATGGACTACTATTACAACCTCATACCCCTTATTGCGGGCACGGTTAAACAAAGTCGCCACTGTGCTGCTGCTCAGGCGAAGCTTTTGAGCAACCTGCTCATTGGAATACCCCGTTTCCTTCAGCACAACCACCTGGCGTTCGCGAAAACTTAATTTCTCAACGCCTCTAATTTCTATTTGCAAAGGATAGTACCCCGGTTATCCACAAGACTTGTACAACTTGTTGACATTTTAATTTAATTATTCTTTATCTTACATAAAAATCCTTCTACATTAAGAAAATCTTTTTAATCTTCTTTACAAAATACCGGATACCGGAAACGGGCAGTTCAAAAATTCTGCAAAACAATAAATAAAAAAACCGGCTAAAAAATTTTGAATAAAATAAAATACCAAGAACCAGCGCCAAGAAAACATAAAAACGAACTTCACCCTGGTTTGCCAGAAGAAGAAGAATAAGAGCCGCTGCGGTAAACAACAACCAAAAAAGGAGATCGCCTACAAAAACAGCTCTCCTTTTAATATATAAAATCCTGCCGCAAGCCCTGTAAAAATCGTATAGCAGCCCGCCCAGGAAACCAATTCCAATTATGCAGGCGAAGGTAATCAAACTTTTACCCAAAGCACCCAAAGCCATAAAACCGCCACCATCACTTGCTGAAACAGCCGAATACTTTATTCTTTCCCCGCAGCCGCTGAATAGTTTTGGATTTTTCCTTAAACTGAATTGCTGCAAAAAAACCCTGCGCGGTGAGTGTGCCCTTTTCCAGATCAAGCTGGGTTATACTTAAGCCTTCTCCTTTGAGAGATAAAACCCCCATATTGGTGTCCAGCATAATTTCATCATCATTGAATTTCTCTACATGCTGAACCCCTGCAAGAGCCAGATTCTTCCGGTCTGTAAGCGTCACCTTATTTCCGGCCTGTTCCTCCATTTAAACCTTCTCCTTACCGAAATTTATATATTGTATGCCTTGAAGGAGGAAGAATATGCGCAAAAAATATGCGCAAAAAAATGTGGCCTTAAAGGCCACTTTGTTATCCCCAGAGTTTGCGAATTTGTATATTCTTATAATAAAACCTTACAATATCTTCCGGTGATGAACCTTTCTCGGCCAGTCTTTTAGCCCCCCATTGACACATCCCTACCCCGTGCCCGTATCCTCTTCCACTAAGAACCAACGAGCCTCCTTTAACTGCTACACCGGCAAGTAAAGTGGAACGCATCAACTCGCTTCCTATGGCAAGCCGTAGAGCCGGTGCGCTTACCGTAACGTTCCCGAGCTGCAGCTGCTCAACTCTTCCGGAAGGGCCTCGTTTTACGACTTTTGCGGATTCAATAGCCCCGGCATCCTTTCCGGTTACTTTATTTACCGCCTGGCGAACCTGTTCGATCGGTATCCGCTTTTCCCACAGGCGATTCTCAGGTTTTGTGATGGAAAGGCAGTTATCTTTTACTCCCGCTTTAACATAGGGAGTTGGCGTTTTAGTATAACCGAGCCCCTCGGCCGCGGAGGCTGTAACCCCTCCATCACAAGCATTAAACCAGACTTTAATGTACTGACCATTATAAGTGACCACCTTACCCCGGGTAAGTTTCACAGCCTGGCGCACACGATCGTTTATTCTTGAAGAATTGTAAGCCTGAGATTCCTGTACATTAGTGGATACATCGGTACCGTGCAGTTGACGCACTTGACCGCTTTGGATGTTTTCCATCGTAAAGGTTCTCGCAAGGATTGCCTGGGCCGCAAGGGCATTTACCGGCCAGGCGGGCTCCATTTCCGCCGCCACCACGCCGGCTACATAATCCTCAAGCTTAATTTGCTTTTTTTGCCCGGTCTCGCTCACGTAAATCGAAATAGTTGGCTCTTTTTGCGGGGCGCCAGGAACCGGCTTGCGGGAAACCTGGCGGGCGCATGCCGTCACCAGAAGACAAAGTATAAAACCAGTCACCAGCATCCCAGTGAACCGTTTCTTCAATTTTTTTTCCTCCTTGTACTAAATAAGTATTTTTATTCTTAACCCGGAGGGAAAAAAATATGTGTTCACTGAAAGGCACCTTAACACCTCCCGCTAGCTTTTTCCGCTTTTGAAAAGATAACCTTTACTAATTAATAATAGTCCTTCAAGTTGAGGACTTTATTTTGGGCAAGGCGCCCTCACTTAAGGTATCTTTTCTTAAGGCAGTTTTTGGAGCTAAACAAACACACCATCCCTCATGACACACCACCTCCTGCAATGGTTAGGACATTATTATGGGCAAGGCGCCCTCACTAAAGGCATCTTTTTAGAGGCAGTTTTTTTAAAGCTAAACAAGTACGCCATCTCTCATACAAGCTACCTCCCCGGATGGTATATAATGTTAATTATAGCATTATTAGGCAAGTGTTGTAATAAACTAAAAATGGCCAAGAAGTGACCTTAAACAGACATAAAAAAGAAGATCGCCAGATTTCTTCTGCTTGCTCTTAATTACTTATTAAGAGCAATAAAAGAGGGCCTTTAAGGCCCCTACAGGTAATCTTCTTGGTCGTCGTTTCCTATTTTCCTGTCTTCAAGGATTTTGTACATTTGTGAAACCAGCTTGGCGGGCATGCTCTCCGCCAACATGCAGACTTCTACCTTAAGCCGGCGACGCCCCAGGCTAATTTCAACGATATCGCCGGGTTTAACATCGACGCCCGCTTTTGCCACACGCCCGTTTATACTGACCAGTCCCCGATCACACACTTCCTTGGCTATTGTTCTTCTTTTGATCAACCGGGAAACTTTCAAGTATTTATCTACCCGCACAATATCACCAAAAATGAAAATAATTCCAAAAGACGCACTAAATCAGGAAATTACTTCTCTTAACGATTTTCCGGCCTTAAACACAGGCACACGGGTCGCGGCGATGTCAATTTCCTGCCCCGTCTGAGGGTTGCGGCCCTTACGGGCGGCGCGTTCTCTAATCTCAAACGTCCCGAACCCTACCAACTGAACCCTGTCACCCCTTACCAGAGCTTCTTCGACAGTTTCAATCAGGGCTGAAACCGCCCTTTCCGCATCTTTTTTAGTAAGATCCGATTTTTCGGCTACCTGTGCAATCAGTTCTGCCTTGTTCATAAATACCCCCCTCAATGGATTTTGGTATGCTTTTATTATTCGCTATATTTATTACAGTTCCTTCCGCCAAGAAAATAATTCCTACTTTTTTTATTCTTTTCAACTATTTTTGCCTCTTCCCACCAAACGTCCAACTGATCCAGGGAGAATTCGGTAATCTCCTTGTTGTTGATCCGGGCTTTTTCCTCAATATAATGGAAACGGCTGATAAATCTGTTTACCGTCCCGGAAAGGGCTACCTCCGCATCAACTCCAAGAAGGCGGGAAAGATTTGTCAGAGCAAAAAACAAGTCTCCGATTTCTGCTTCTACCTCTTCAGGAACATTTTCCGCAATGGCCAAGGTTAGTTCCTTTAATTCCTCTTCAACCTTTTTCATTGCCCCCCGGTAATCAGTCCAGTCAAAACCGACTTTAGACGCCTTGGCTTGTACACCACCCGCCCGTAAGACGGCCGGGAGGTATTTGGGAACATCGTCTAAAATTGAATACTGAGGGCTAGTCTTTTTCTCTCTGTTTTTGATTCTTTCCCAGTTTAATTCCACTTCAGCGCTGTCCGCCACTAGAACGTTGCCAAATACATGGGGATGTCTTTCAATCATTTTTTTAATAATCCCGGCAATTACATCGTTAAGATCGAAAGCGCCTTCTTCCCTGCCAAGTTGGGAATGAAAAACAATTTGCAGTAATAAGTCTCCCAGTTCCTCACATATTTTATACACATCTTCCTGCTCTATAGCGTCAACAACCTCATATGATTCCTCAAGGACATACTTTCGCAAAGTCTTGTGTGTCTGCTCCCTGTCCCAGGGGCAGCCGTTCCCGGAACGCAGGATCTCCATTATCTCAACAAGCTGGTCCATCGGGTAGCGGGCCTTTGCGGTTTCCGAACCGGGCGGCAGATAAATACTGGTCAGGTGATCTATCCAATCAAGGCGGTCTATCCCGTACAAAGGATGCTCTTCAATCCTTTGAAAATCGGGGACCCCTGCGGCCCTGACAATAATAACCTTGTAATCAGGCGGATAGCTTTCCATCAAAAGCAGCTTGATATCCGAGGCAACAAGACGGTTGTACACCTGAAGTATTATGTTTCCTACATTTGGCTGGGGGAGTTTTCCTTTGAAAGAGGAGCCGTCCAGGATAAGAAGCCCTTTTGACGGGTCAATGCCCAGAGCGGTTATTATGGCGTCAAGAAAGCTCATCGCAGGCAGAACGTTAACGTCCAGGTTTAACGAAGCCGCTTCATGAATAATAAGCTCCACTGTTTCTTCCGCAACAAACGGGTTACCCGGCACGGCATAAATTACAGGCCCCCGGCCGGCTTGCTCAAGCACGCAGGAAGCTATTTGTTTGTATACATCCTGAAAGTTATTTCCAGCTTCGTACAAATTATCAAAAGTCGCGAATTTAATCCCCTGTTTTTTTAACCACGGCGCTACAGGATGCTCCCCTGTCCGAAGGAGTATCCGCTCGCCCTGCTTCAAAGCCTCCCATACTATCAGGGGGATTTGCCCGGGGTTTCCCGGCCCCAACCCCACGATTGTTATCCGGGCCTTTTGTTTTTGGGGCATTATTTCTATTTTCTCTCCCTTTATTTCCAGAGATGGTTTTTTTGTAATATCCCTTCTTCAACATACAAATTGACTGATGGTAAGTAATTATTTGGTAAGTAGTTATTTGGTCGCTTAAAATAATATGAACAAATTCGCCCTGTCGGGCG
>DFZT01000043.1 GCA_002382755.1 Firmicutes bacterium UBA4049
GCCAGGGAATTGGTAACTAATGAGGAAATCAGGGCCGCGGCGCAAAAAAGAATAGAAGCTGATTACCCTAATCAGTCGAAAAGAACTAAGCGGGCCGGTCCCAGCGAAGCGGGCGATAATCTTGTTGAATTTGCCGAAACGGTAATCCGACAACTGCAGGAGGGAGTTTATTCACTGGAATGGGAGCAGTTGCTGCCTTACTTTTATCCCCGGGCTGTAACCCTGTTTGACTATTTGCCCGCAGATTCTCCCGTTTTTATAGATGATCCCGTAAGAATAAAAGAAATTGCCGAAAGTATCGGCAGGGAACGGGAGCAGCTTTATACGGAACTGATGATGAAGGGAAAGGTTCTTCCCATGCAGCCCGGCGGTTATGTTGACTGGTGTTATGTTGAGGAAGCGTTGAGCCGTTTCCGGGTTATTAATCTGTCTTTGCTGCCAAGGAAATCACAGGATGTAATTTCCCTGAATACCGTGTCTTTTGCTACAAAGAGCGGGAGGGCTTTTCACGGGCATTTGGAGACTCTTTTTGAGGAAATAAAGTATTTCCTCAAAATAGGTTACATAATCGTCCTGGTAATTGGAGATAAAAAGCGCGCCTTTAAGCTGCAGGAATCTTTAATTGACGCCGGTATTAACTCCTTTGCAACAGAAGACCTGAATCAGGAGCTAAAGCCCGGGCAGGCAGTTATAGCTTTAGGCGCTTTAAACGAAGGGTTCGAATTTGTTTCCGGCAGACTGGTTGTTATTACTGAAAATGAAATTTTCAACCGCCCGGTAAAAAATCAAAGGGAGCGGCGCCGGCGGGCTAAAGTTACGGAGCCGTTTGCCGAATTAAAGGTTGGCGATTTCGTAGTCCATCAGAATCATGGAATCGGCCGTTTCCAGGGGATAGTTTCTCTTGAAATAGAAGGTATTCAAAAGGAGTACCTGCTTGTCCAGTACGCCGGGGAAGACAGGTTGTATGTGCCGGCGGATCAGGTTGGACTCGTTCAAAAATATCTTGGCGCAGAGGCGGAGGTTCCCAGGCTGTCACGTTTGGGCGGGAGCGAGTGGTCCCGCGTCAAAGGGAGGGTAAAGGAAGCCGTTCGTGAAATAGCGGGTGAACTGCTGGCTCTATATGCCGCCCGTCAAAAACTGCCCGGTTATGCTTTCAATCCGGATACCGTCTGGCAGCGCGAATTTGAGGCATCATTTCCATATGAAGAAACCCCCGATCAGCTGAGGACCGTTGAGGAAGTTAAAGCTGATATGGAAAAAGGAAGGCCGATGGACAGATTGTTATGCGGCGACGTCGGCTACGGTAAAACAGAAGTTGCCTTAAGGGCAGCTTTCAAAGCAGTAACGGAGGGAAAGCAGGTTGCAGTGCTGGTTCCCACAACCATACTTGCTCAACAGCATTACAATACCTTTACGGATCGTTTCAATGGTTTTCCGGTTTCGGTTGAAATGCTCAGCAGATTTCGTTCCTCCCGGGAGCAAAGGCGGATAGTCTCCGACTTGAGAGCCGGCAAGGTCGATGTGGTAATCGGGACCCACCGTTTGGTTCAGGAAGACATTGTTTTTAAAGATTTGGGCCTGGTTGTAGTTGATGAAGAACAGCGTTTTGGGGTCGCTCACAAAGAAAAACTCAAAAAAATAAAGGAAAATGTGGATGTGCTTACCCTGACCGCCACTCCAATCCCCCGCACGCTTCATATGTCAATGGTTGGCGTCCGGGACACGAGCCTGATCCAGACCCCGCCGGAGAACCGTTTTCCTGTTCAGACCTATGTTCTTGAGGAAGACGCCGTGCTGATCAGGGAGGCGATCCGCAGGGAAATTGGACGCCGGGGCCAGGTTTATTTTGTCCATAACAGGGTTGTGGACCTTGACAGTGTCGCCTATTGGCTCCAGGGCCTTGTTCCCGAGGCAAGGATTGTCGCTGCCCATGGCCAGATGCGTGAGGATGAACTGGAACAGGTGATGTTTGACTTCGTTAATTACGAGTATGATATTTTAGTCTGCACAACGATTATTGAAAACGGAATGGATATACCGAATGTAAACACACTGATTGTCAAGGATGCGCAGAATCTTGGCCTTGCCCAGTTATACCAGCTTCGCGGAAGAGTCGGCAGGTCAAACAAACTGGCCTATGCTTATTTTACTTTTCCCAGGAACCGGATTATTTCTGAAGTTGCGGAAAAAAGGCTGGCGGCAATCCGTGAATTTACGGAATTTGGTTCCGGATATAAAATAGCCCTGAAGGATTTGGAAATTCGCGGCGCCGGAAATCTACTGGGACCTGAACAGCACGGCCATATTGCCGCGGTCGGATTTGATCTTTACTGCCGTCTATTGGAAGAGGCGGTTATGGAGGCTAAAGGTGAAACTGTCCGGCGCGCGGTTGACACTTCCGTAGAAATGCCTGTTGAGGCTTATATTCCAAGCAGCTATGTGCCTGATTCCGATCAAAAAATTGATCTTTACCGCCGTTTGGCCTCTTTCCGCAGGGAGGATGAAATACTGGATATGGAGGAAGAGCTTGTTGATCGTTATGGGGATCAACCGGAGCCGGTGCGCAACCTTTTGATGATTGCGAGGTCTAAAGTATTGGCCAGTCAGGCCGGGGTAAAAAACCTTACCGGATACGCGGGCGGCTACCGGATGCAGTTTCACAGCCAGCACTCTTTAAGCGGTGATAAACTGGTCGCTATTGTCCGTCATTATCAAAATCAGGTCAAATTCAGCAACTCCGACGAATTTGAAATCAGGTTAAAAACGAGGATATCTCCTTTGGAGCCGATCAGTTACCTGACCTGTATTGAGGAATTTCTGCGCCATCTTTTGTAAACTAGAAAAGCTTGTCAAATTTAACTTGCCTGACTTTAACGGATAATTTAAAATATAGGTGACAGTTGCTTAAAAAGCGAATAACATTGGATATTTTCGAAATCTGAAAATTATTTCGTGGGTATTGGTAAAAAATGAATAACCTTCTTTCCCTTGTTATATACTATCAATAAAGGATCTATTGCATAGTTTTAAAAACAAGGAGGGAGGGTGATCTGTGAAAGCAACTGGTATTGTCCGCCGTATCGATGATTTAGGTCGAGTGGTAATCCCTAAAGAGATCCGCAGGACCTTACGTATTCGTGAGGGCGATCCCTTGGAGATTTTTGTTGACAGAGAAGGTGAAGTAATCCTTAAAAAATACTCACCCATTGGGGAGTTAGGGGACTTTGCCAAAGAATATGCCGATTCGCTTTATGAAGCTTTAGGGCATATCTCCTGTATTGCTGACCGGGATACGATAATTGCCGCTGCCGGTGCTCCCAAGAAGGAATACCTTAATAAACCGATTGGCCCTGCTCTTGAAAAGGCTATGGAAGAGCGCAGAACGGTGGTGATTAATAACCCCGGTGAAGATCCGTTTTGTAAAGAGTGTATGATTATAGATAATGGCGAATGCAAATATTCTTCGGAAGTAATCGCGCCGATTATTGCCGGGGGAGATCCGATTGGGGCTGTGATTTTGGCCTCAAAAGAACCGGAAAAAAGAATGGGTGAACTGGAACTGAAACTGGCGGAAACGGCAGCCGGGTTTTTAGCCAAACAAATGGAACAATAGAAAAAGGTGGCCGGAGGCCACTTTTTTAAATGTTTAGGAAATTATGCTTTTC
>DFZT01000009.1 GCA_002382755.1 Firmicutes bacterium UBA4049
ATCATTGCTTCACCTCGCTCCTTTTGCCCGGCAGGCGGACTTGTCGGCAACGATTTCAACAACGTGTTCACCCGGGCAGATCAATCCTTGCGGGGGTATTGAGTAATTTCCTTTTCCGTAACTTTCCGCCCCGGTACCGGCAGATAATACAATTTCCTTCACGTAATCAACACCGGGCAGATTTACAATCGCCTGGTAAATTTCGGATTGGTATATACTTCGTCCGAAAGGCCATCCTTTCCCGTCCGTGCCTCCTGTTAGGGGATGTAAAAACCTGTCCAGTTCCTCCTTGATTTTCAGCTCAAGGTTTGATTGGCTGTACCCGGATTTGATGATCACCTGCGCAGTTACCCCCACTTCAATATAGAGGGGAGGAATCAGACAAATCTTAGTTGTAATCAACCTGTGACTGCAGAGATAGTTATGAACATTTTGTAAAAAAGCCGTACCGGGTATGGATTTTGCTTTTCCACTATCCGGAACGACGACTATTGTTACAACTCCGGGCTGTATCTCCTGCGGGTAGTTTTTCGCTTCGCTGCAAAAAAGCGGAACAGCTTTTGCTCTGGCAACCTTAACTCCTGGAGCGGCCAGGGCTAAACGTTCATAATCCTGCGAGGTAACAGCACGGTATCCTGCTTTTAATTCTTTTCTTAACCTAAACTTTGCTTCCTCCGAAGTTTCTTTATCTTCCCCGCCGGCAGCCATAAAATAATTTGTTGCTTTTAATACAGTATTATTATAGCCTGTAAGGCTTATTGTTTCGTTGATTGAATACTGTGGAATATTGCCTGAAGAACCTCCTCCAGTCTGAAAAGAAACCAGACGAATGTTTTTTATCTCACTGTCGGAAGGCATGGGGGGAATGGCGCCATTCAACCCGTTTCCGAAGAAAATTTCCCCTTTTTCCTCGTCAAGCACGAAGTGTTGATCAACCGGTCCCGACGCGTCGAAATCATCAACCCTAATCCAGTCACGCCAGTTAATCTCCTTTGTTCCGTTTTCTTCGGCCTCTTCGCCTACCTGAAGGATTATTCTGTCCGGAAGGACAAATTTATTATCGAGTGTCAGTTTTTGATTCGGCAGACCGTTACCTGCGCCAATCAGGCCCTTTTCTGCAAAACCGGGCTGCCAGGAAATCAGTCTTATATTTTTACGGCCTTTTTCCGGGACCTCACCTTTAAAAGTAATAGAAACTCTGCACTGAAGTTCATCTTTTTCAATGGAGTATTCCGATAAATCCCGCCAGAAACCGTTTTCTTTTAAAATCTGGATATCGTTGATGCCTTTTAGATTTAAATAGGAAGCATCAAATGTATATTTTTTTTGACTTGTACCGGAAAAGGTAAAAACTTCGGATAAAGTCTTTTTTTGAAGAACTGTAACAGTGTTCAGTAAAATACTGTACAGTTTGGGAACAAGCTCGTATTCCCCCTTTTTTATAGTAGCGCGCAGCCAGTAGTGATCTTCCTCAGAATGGAATAAAGAGCGCTTTTCCATATCCCGGGGCGCAAAGAAGTATAACTTGCCGCTTTTAGTCAGCATTAAGGCGGTATCTTTAAGGATTTTTAACGGAGCCCAGACTCCTGAACTATTTCGGTCTTTTTTAAGGTATTCACAGGCTATTTCAACAGGCGGCAATAATTTACGGGGTTTTGTTGATGTGATGCCGTCGCCCAAAAGGCTGAAAGTTAAAACAACCAGTTTATTGGCCGGAAGCGGTCTCTCCGGGTCAAAACCGATATACAGACTGCCGCCTTTTTTTGCTTCTTCCCCGAAAGCAAAGTAGTACAGCCCGTCTGTGCTGTTTGCTTCCGAGTTGTCTGTTAAACCCCTGTCAGATACGCTGATTACTTTTTTAAGCCTTGAGGGCAGAACAGTCAATGTCTCACCTGTTTCAAAAATAACCTCTTTGGCAGAAAGCCTGGTTCCCTTTGGGATTATAACTTCTTTCTGAAAACTATCCATAAATTGATAAGCAACTTCAGACTTTGCCGGCTGAGCGCTTTTAAGCCTCACGCCAAGAAGCTTTAAAAATTTAAGGTAATGCTCATTTCTTGTCCGGTTGAGATAATATTGCTGTGCTTCAGCCAGCCAGGCAAGAAGCTCAACAAGAGTAATACCGGGGTCGCTGGCATTATGATCGGTCCAATCCGGCGCAAAACGGGGAATAAGTTTTTTAGCGTCTTCATATAACTCTGTAAATGTTCTTTCATCAAGATTTGGTGAAGGCAGCGACACGAAAACTCCCCCTATACTGTTGTTTGTGTCCGGTAACAAGTAAACTAACCGGCTGTTGTTTTTACAGTTATATTGTGCTTGCCGCTAAAAACAAGATTTATAGGAGAAAAAGGCAAATTCAGGGGATGAGCGGAGTCTACCTTTGTTTCTTTTCCATCTTCATCCCGTATAATCAAAGAAAGTGACTCAACGTGATCAATCCCTTGGATGCTTTCAAGCAGGGTAAAGAAATCTGAAAGGCTGGGGTATCTTCCAAATTCCCATCCATTTCCGTCTTTCCCGCCTGTAAGCGGGTGGAGGACGGACGTAAGGCTATCCAATGATTCTTTTTCAACCAGCGGAAGGTCATCCATGGAAACGGCTATAAGGGTAGCCGTAACCGAGATTTCCTGGAAGGCGGGACCCCTGATATGAATATTACCCGGCATTGAAATAACATTGGCTGTTCTGTCTTTTAAATAACTTTTTACCTGCTTTTTAAGTCTTAATGATGGGACAGGTTTGTCCTGATTGCTTTTCGGCACAATTATCACAGTTATCCATCCCGGTTTTGTTTGATTCTGGTCGTTGATGTTAGGCAGGCATTTCGCTCTCGCTATGTTACGGGACGCTTCCAAGGCCAGCCATTCAAAGTCTTCGGCGGTTACTGCGCGATCCTGATGCTTAAGGATCCGGGGACCGCGTTTTAACGCCTGCCCAACAGTTTCCAGGTCCGATCCGCCATCGGCTGTTTCGGGATTATATACACTGTCAACAAAAGCGATGGATGTTTTTAAACTTGTTATCTCGTACCGGCCTACGTTGCCTGCCGCCCCGCCCCCGGCTTTATAATCGGCTTTAATATTATTACTTCCTGACGGTGGTACAGTTCCTTTAATTCCGTCACCGAAACTAATCTTTCCGGCCGCCTTGTCAACCAGATAATGCCGGTCCGATGTCCCAGACTCCAAAAAGTCACTTACGGGGTCCCATCTTACCCAGAAACCTGTATTTATTCCTCCGTCTTCTGTTTCCTTTACTGTATCCCGGCCGCTTATTACAATACTTTCCATTTCTGCTGCAGACAGAGATTTAAGTTCATCTACCCAAATAATTTCCGAAACAAAAGGCGCTTTGGACATGGAAAACGTTTGACCCGCTTCGCCATCGCTGGACCCAAGTATTTCTCCCTGAACGGTTTCAGTCTGTGTTGCCCAGGAAGCATTCAGGTAAATTCCATTAATTATGGGTGATAATGCCTTGTCTTTAAAACTGTCCCGGATGTCGACTGCTCTGATCCAGTATAATTTTTGGCCAAAACGGGTTGTTTTCGTAAAATCAGGAAGGCCCACGAACTCGAGTATGCCGCTTTCTGTTAAGCTGTCCGTTCCATCCAGGGCATCGAGCTTTGCCCATTCACCGGTGTCTCTTTGTTCCCTGTAGTACTCCCACTCGATAACAGGCCTGTTTTCATTGGTATACTCCACTTCCCTCAAAGAGAAGAAAATTTTTATCGGTCCCTTCAAAGGAGGAGTGTCAAAACCGAGATAAATCGAGCAGTGCCGGTCATCAATGAATTGGAAGGGATTCAGCGGTTTGGCGGATTTGAGCAAAGCATCTGTTATATCCTCGCTAAGAAGATTATTTTTAATAATGCATCTATCAGGGTATAAAGAAAGGGCGTCATACTTTATTCTAAGGCCGGACACTTTTGGCGGGCTAATCTGGCTTGTATCCGATTGCCACGTTTTACCGTCTGAGGACATGAATCGTTCTCTCCCGTAGTCCCCGCTGGCAATCTTGATCCGGACCCAAAGATTTTCCTGTCCGTTAACCGTCGTTGCAGCCAAATCTTCCGGGCAGTCAAATATTACAGTTCCATTCTCCCTTAGTTTATTTGTCTTGTCTGTAATACCGGCCAGAGCCCGCCACCCGGTTCCGTTCCAATACTCCCAGGAAAGCATCAGTATTTCTTCCGTCGGGAAGATTTTAGTCTCATTTATCGGTTGAAAAATACCTGTCTTATCATGAAATTCCTTTTGAGCCGCTTCAAGTATATTCATTGCTCTTTTAAGGCCGATCGATATTTCTCCCTTATCTTTGGTGGTTGAGGTTAAAATTTGCGACAGTTCACGGGGTGTTTTTTTGAGCAGTTTACGGATGGTGTCAATTGGGTCAGGAGTCCCGTCATCGAGCTTGTGGTTAATCAGTTGATCAACAAAGTCAGGTCCGATACCCTGCACAAAGCCTACAGGCAGTTTGTCTGTAGTTTCTGCGGTGTCTATTTCCAAGGTGATCCTGGAGCCTTTCTTGGACAGGGCGTCAGGACTGGCCAGGTAAAATATATCAAAAGTTTTGGGTTGTTTTCCAAATGGGCAGAGCAGCGTACTTTGGCTTGGTAATTCTAGGGGCACATCGTTATAAAAAATCATCTCAGGTTCAACATAGGGGGGGTTTTGAACAGATATTTCAACGCCGCGTATGTTTTTATCAAGATACTCTTCGATATCCCCGGCAAGCTGCTTGGTGACATTATCAAAGTCGAGAACAGTCTTCCCCTGGTCAAGAATAATTTTTTCCAGACCGGGATATGGAACTTTGTTTTTTGGCGACTCTCCCGTTTCTATGAAAAATGATAAATTGTTATTATCCAGAGCCTTCTGAAATAAAAGCCTGATGTGCGGGGGAAAATTGCCGGCAAAACCAGCCCAGGGGTGTTTTAGTTCTAAAAGCTCCATGATTTCCTTGTTTTCGGTTTCTTTAAGGTTTAACTGACAGCGCAGCCAATAGGATGAATAACTTCCGATTTTGTGCTCTTTTAATTCGTCGGAGTTGTCCTTTACAAGAACAACCCGGCCGGCCGGGGTGTCGTTTGTATTCAATGTATACCAGCCTTCTTCTCCGGAACGCACTCCGTAGTACTGCCATAAAAAAACCTTCCTGTCGTTTAATTTCAGACGCTGGTTTGAAAACCGGAGTTCGATCCCCGCCCGGCCTTTTATCTTCGATAGTATATCGCTTGCTATATAAATTGCTTTTTCCTCGGAATTGAAATAAGCTTTTTCTGCTTTGCCTTCGGTTAGCGAAAGCGGTTTGACAGTGATTTTGAATGCCTTAAGGGATGCTTTTTGCTGCCGCATCGCGGGAGAGATGCTTGTACACCTGATCCAGCGGCTTTTGATTCCGTCAATTTCAAGTTCCTTAAATTTTCCCGTTTGTTTTTTCCTTAAGACAAGCTTTTGAGAATCATCCGTATCGATGTCAAGCGAGTGCCAATTTTCTTTTTTTGCCTTTGTCCCATCTGTCTGGTATTCTTTTTCTCCGTAATATTCCCACTTTACAAGACTATTGTTTTTAAAAGCTGGATTCCACTTTGAAGAGATCAATTCGATTTCGGTCTGACTTTCCAGACTGAAGAGATCGTTGTGACCGATATATACAACGTGCTCTTGGAGATCTTTACCGGCAAATACTGCAAAGGGCTTTATATCTTTTCCCCCCGTGAGAAAGTCAGGCGGGGCTTTATAAATCTTGTCCGGATCAGTGCTGTACAGTTCGATTAGTTTGGCGGTAGTCGCCAGCATATTTCCGTCAGTCTCAAACAGGATTTGCTCGCCATTATCCGTCTTTGCGGCTGCTTGTACACCTGTAGGGATTAAAACCGGTTCCGGGGCGCCCTTGCTTAAATTAAATACCAGTGGGGCGCGGGCTTGTTGGGCTGGCAGTAAACCTACACCGGCCATATTTAAAAACTCTATAAAGCCCTTATCCGGAACACGGTTTAATCTGCCTATAATTCCCTCAAATATTTGGGCAAAGATTTTTAACAGGGCAAAACCCGCATCCTTGGTCTTATAGTTCCACTCGGGAGTATAGAAAGGAACCATTTCACTAATTTGTTTTAAAATAGCTTCGGCGTCGCGATTGTCTATTTTAGGTACAGTCATTGCAGGTAACTCCTACTCTTGCTTTTCTTAGCTTTCCTTTAGATAAAACGGATAGACAAGGTTAAACTCGTTATTTGTATTGCGTACGACATACGTGATCCCTATTAAAAGTTTTCCTGACTCGTTCTGGTCCGGCGAAGCCTCCACACCGATCACTTCTATCCTCGGTTCCCATAGTCTTAATGCATCGCGGACACTTGATTCCATCATGCCCAACGTGGTCGTGTTCGTAGTTTCAAAGACAAATTCATGTATGCCGCAGCCAAAGTCGGGCCTCATCACACGTTCGCCTTTTGAAGTTGAAAGTATGATCCAGATAGATTCTTTAATTTTATTTTCATACTCCGACATAAGGATACTTCCTGCGGATGGATCAACTCCTGCCGGAAATCTCCATCCCTTACCGAGGAAAGCTCCGCCCATAATCAATTTCACCTTAAATCTTTTCAATAATTATTCTATCAGAACTAATTATCCTATCAGAACTGTTGAATCCCCCAAGGTGATAGTATTAGGCGGTCCGCTCTCGGTAATCATATCGCCCATACGTGCGGCAGGCATGTTGTTGATCAAAACTGTAGCGCTTCCTGCCGCAATAACACCGCCTACATGAGGAACTGTTCCAGATACCAGGGGGCACGCATGAAAATCAAGAGATGCCCGCCATGCCGGCATTCCCCCTATTAATACATTTACACTTCCGGGCCCGGGGCTTAAAGGTGTCCCATGGCTCGTCATGTCTCCAACCCTTGCTGCAGGAGGCATATTGTTCATCTCCCGTGTTAATTTATTTGTACCAGGGCGCCCTTGATGGTTAAAGTTGCCCCGGCTTTAATATTCATTGTTGAGCCGGCTTCAAGATCAATCATTTGAGACTTTATTTTGATGTTCATACCGCTCTCAAACGTTATACTGTTCTGAGACGAGTCAATTTTAATTGAATTTGAACCGGACTTGTCCTTAATCTCTATCTTTTCTGCGCCTGAAGAGTCATCGAGGACGATCACATGCCCGCTTTTAGAGTGAATCTCCAGCTTCTCTTTTTGTTGGTCACCGTTGTCGTCGAAGATAATTTCATGCCCGCTTCTGGATTTTATCTTTCGCAAATTATTTTTACCGTCGCTGTTTGCCTCCGGGGGCTTGTCCTGACCGTTCCAGAGAGCGCCGAGGATGTAGGGGTGGTTAATATCCCCATGTTCAAAAGCTACAAGCACTTCATCGCCTACTTCAGGGAGAAAAAAACTGCCCCGGCCATTGCCGGCCATCAGTGTGGCGATACGTGCCCAATAGCTTTCGTCCCCGCTTTCCCGCCAGGGAAATATTACCTTTACTCTGCCCATACCGTCAGGATCTTGATTGTTTGTAACGATGCCGACAGCTACCCCGTTGACACTTCCCCCGGATTTCTGTATATCAGTCCTTAGTAAATCGTACAGGCTCAAATCGTATTCTCCTTAACGTTAAAAGTTGTCTGGTATCCTGAGCCATTGATAACATGGCTTGTGCTTTCTATGTAATACGTTTTGCTGAATTTTTTCCCCAGGCCCTTCAGCTCTATGTTTTTACCGGCCAGCAATTCGGGTATTCCTATTGTCTGGCCGGTCCCTTTGACCAGCCCTTCCGCATGCCTGTTTAGGATTGCCCTGGCCATCCGGTCGGCTTCTTCCTGGGAAAAAAGAGGCAGACGTATATGTTCAACAACCTTATTATTGTATGCGTTTTGGACCAACTCGCCGCCGGTCTTTCTCCCGCTGTCTGTTCCCTGTTCGTCGCCTTTCCTGGCTGTGCCGACGATTTCTTTTTTGGCAGTGACATCCCAGCCCCTTACTTCCACTTCCGAGACCTGATCGGTAAGATCCATCTCCGGAGAAAAACTAATCAATGTTTTTCCCCATTCCAAAGACAGGATCGGATCTTCATCATTGGCCGGCGCCCTGAAGTATAAAGTTCTGCCGAAAACAAAAAATTCGAAATGATTCCTTTGGGCTAACCTGGTCAGGAATTCAAAGTCGCTTTCCTGATCCTGCTTGACATCAGGGTATTTTACCTTCGTATCTTCTATGCTGCTCCCCAGGCTGTATTTGGAGGCTATCTTACCGGCTATCTCATTGTCTTTTATATTGGCAGGCCAGGGATAAGACTGTCTTCCCTTCATCATCTTGTGGGAGAGGTCAAAACCGGTAACCTCCAGGAAAGGCATCCCGCTGGCGGGGAAACTCGCCCTCACTGAGGTAACCAGACCGACAAGCAAAGTATTAAATTTATCTGTATAACCAATTTTTATTTCAATATTTTTGCCGGGTTCAAAAATGCTGTCCATCCATTTCAGTTCCCGCATGGTAATGTCATAGGAATTGCTGATCAGCAGTGTAAAAGAATCAGCGCCTTCGAGGGTGTTGTCAACCGTTACACTGCTTATCTCAACACCCATCCGGAAAAGGTTCTCCCCTTCAATGCTTACTTCAAAGGCGGGAGCATAGAAATTATGGTATTTCTTTTCTAAAACAGATAGATCCATTGATTAATCCAGCGGGGGAATGATTAATTCCCGTCCCGTTTCTAAAAGCCTCGGGTTATCTATATTATTGGCCTCTGCAATTACTCTCCAGAAGCCAGGATCGCCGTATTCACTATCTGAGATCAGCCATAAGCTGTCGCCCTGTTTAACCACCCTGTGTTTTGTTCTGTCTGCTGACTGCCGGGGCGGGCTCATAAGTTGCTCCGTAATGGTTTTGTACTCCTTAAAAGTAACGTTAAGGGTTGCGCGAACGGGAATGCCGGTATCCAGAAACATGGTAAAACGCTGAGTTAACCGTTCGAGCACAGCTTTGAATTCCAGCTTCCCCCAGATAAACTTGCACACACAGGGCGCATGTATGTTTCTGTCAATATCGAGCAGAGCAGTTATTTTTCCTGTATACTCCCGGACATCTGTTCCTTTTTCATAGGAATCGAAAAATAAATCCATGGTTAAGGTTTGAGCATTTCCGCCGATAAACGAGGTCACAGGGACCTGAAGGCCGGGCAGAATTGTGTTCTGAAATTGATTGCTTTTTTCAATTGAGTATTCAGTAGGATTAAAAAGGACTTTCACCGGGGCGCCTTTTGGATTTCCCTTTTCATCCAATGGTTGAACCAAAGCTTTTTCCAGCGGCATGCCGTTACTTTCCTCTTCTTTCTTTCTCCAATCTTATTTTACGCATAATCACACCGTAAACCTGTTCTGCAATCCCGTTAACATCGACAGCAGGAGTGTCGATGGCAGAAGTTTTCCTGATCAATTCGCGCGCTGTTACCTCAGCGCCGGCCTCATTTCTGCTTAAAACCTGACGCCTGTCTGCCTGGTTAACCGCCATTTCAAGGCGGGGGAAAAATGTCTGGTGAACTTCCGGTTGTTGTAGAGATCTCTTTATGTTTTTAAACGTTCTTTCAGTTTCAGTGTAATTTATTGATTTAAAACTTGGAAATATGCTGCTGTAATACAGGAAATAACCGTTTCCCGGGTAAACCGCATCACTTATAAAACCAGGGGTTTTATCCATATGCCTGAGGTTGAAAACGTAATTGGAGATTAACTCCCTGTACCCGAACGGCTTCACGCTTTCACCGGGTATGCTGAAACTAGCGGTTGTTTTCAGATAACCGAACCTTTTATTGGATGACCCTGATTTGTCTCTTTCACCGCCTTTCCTGCTGTCAGCAGTATAATGTCTGTTGTTCTTATGAACGGCTGACTGCCGTAAATTATTTATCTTGATCAGCGGCTCCCGGTTATTAAATATAGACGGATTAAGATCGCTGCCAGTACCGTAATTATTGTCGTGTGCTCCGGATTCTTTGCTTCCGCTGCTTGTTAAGCCACCAGTATCATAAGGTTTACCGGCATTCAGGACGACCGGCAGCCACAAATTATTAATTAGCGAATCCTGTTTATTAAAAAAGGACTGTTCATGACTGCCATCAACTCTGTATTTGCTTTCCAGCCGGACAGAAAAATATTTGTTTGTCCGCTGATTAATACCGGTCGTCATTTCTTTAGTCTGTCCGTTACCCCGTGCAAAACCTTTTATTCGTTTGTCGGCTGTTTTCCAATCGGACCTGTTGATGAATTGCCCCTGCCCGGCGTTATCCCGCGCCAAAAAAGAATTGTGAGTCAAAAAATAATTAGCTGTAGAAAGCTGAAAGCGAGATTCTGAGTAGGCCGGACTACTTATTGGATAGGTAATTCCAGTTTTGTACTCTGAAGAATACCTTCCAAGTAAATTCAAAAATAGTTTTTCTGGTCCGGAAATTGAACTGAAAACACGCCCCTCGAAATCCTCCGTCTTCTCAAAGATGCTGTTTGTGTATTTAAAAGCTCTGATTAAGGTATTCCTGCTCAGATTGCTCAAGGCTGACAGATTAGATTTTGATACCGGCGGCAGATTCACCACCCAGTTCAGAATGGACCCTTGCAGAACATTTAGAATGCTTTTCTGTTTCTGCATAGTTTTTAAATACATTTCATTATTTGCATCCAGACGGCTGGAATACTTTGCATTGTTGATTAACTGGTAAGTAAAATTTAAACTGTAGGCGAATTTATTTTGCCTGAAAATAATTTTTGAAAACCCCGCCGGATATTTTAAAAGCACAAGGGCCGTAAACAGCGGCCTTTTTTGTTTGACCCCGTATTTCCGGGTAATCCGTTTGGAGAATTCAATGCTGTTCATTTTCTAAAAACCTCGACGCGATGAAAATCGATCACCTTCCAGGTTTCCTTTTCTTTGGCAAGGAACGCCCGAAAATCGTATCCCGCCATTCCCCCCGGAGGCAGATAGTTGATCAGTGCATTTTTTTGCCGGTCGTAAATCCAGTTCCCGATGTGCAGCACGCCCTGACTGTTTATTTCGGGTTCGGAATTTTCCAGGGTGTTTATAAGGGATGATATTTCTTCATCCTTTATACTCGACAGATAATCGAGCAATGCTTTCTTCATTGCCGGCGCATCGTCAGGTTTCAGATAAATATCGCTGTTTTCCTTTTTTTTCATGAGTTACCACCTATCAGGGACACGTCCATCCCTTTACTTGTTTTACACCGTAATCATCCTGTCCGTCCCATTCATAGTAGTAAGGGCTGCTGGGATCCCTGTGCTGATATAATGCTTTAACGTATTTCTTGATTTCCGACTCATTGGCCACCCAGGTAGTTCCTTTCTTAGTCCTAAATCCGGCTGCGTTTTCGGACAGGCCATGCCTAATCCTGTACCCTTCTTCGCTAATCCACGCGTCATATTCTTTTTCCAGCAGGGCCATTGTTGCGGGTTGGCCCTGGTGGGTAGTTTCGTGATAGAATGTGGAAGCCGCTTCAGGATCGGCAATACTTTTTCTGACGTAGATCTCCTTTGCCGCTGTGTCATTCAGCCCGTCAACTTCGTAGGAATGGTTTTTGACAAACTTCCCTTTACCGCCTGTTGATGTCTTATCATACAATTTCCATTTCCTAACGATTTTGTCAAAGCTGTATACCTTTGAAACGTCTAACTTACCGACCACCCATTTGTCTGCTGAAGGACAAAGTTCATTAAGAACGCCCTGCTTGGTCCAGTAATTTATGGCCGGCCTTTTCCCTGCCTGCTGAGCTACGTGAGTCAGTTCATGGGCAAGCAGTTCCTTTCCTCTGGCTGTTCTTGCATATCTGCCGGAATTAAAAAACACGTCGTGTCCTATTGTGAAGGCTTCGGCATTCATGCGCTCGGCAGCTTCAGCCGCGAAAGAGTCCGTGTGCAGGCGGACCTGCCTGAAATCATGGCTGAAGTACGAGCTCATGGTTGACCTGGTCTCTTTATCTAATGGCGCACCCCCGCCCTTGCGGGACAATATCCGGCTGGCCAGCCGGGATTCGCCTGCTCCGGGGCTGTCCTGTCTTTCCTTGCTGATCATGCTTTCTGATTTGCGGATTACCGTTTCCATTTTTCTTGCTTCTTCTTCATCTCTTTGCCGGCTTGAACAGCCGCATCCGCTGCAGCAGCCTGATGCTTTCAGCTGAACAGCCTTGTGCCCGCAGTGCTCCTTGCAAAAGGGCTCATTATTAACATGAGTGAGCACCCTCTGCAGATAACTATTCCCATAAGTGGACTGCAGCATCAGAAAATCAGAACATTCACCGGCGCCGCTCACAGATGATTCCGCCCGCTGCGGTTGGCCAAAATCATGATTACGGGATGCCATCCCGCGATCATGTTTATTTACGGCCATCATTTCTCCGCCTCTTTGATTCATTGTTTCACCCCTTTATCTTGAGGTACTGATGCTCTACCCCTTGGTAATTCCGTTATGCGCGAGTTCTAATATTTCAACTGCAACTGCGCCGGTGTCGGCTTTTAAGTCAGGCCCGTTCCATTTAACCGGGTAGGCCTGGAAAAAGTTCCAGCGCCATTTTTCGTTTCCGGCGTAGTTCAATAAAATAATTGACCCGTTTTTCCTTTTGATTTTGCCTGCAACCGTCTCTCTGTGCCACTTCCAGAGCAGATCGGAGTCCGTCAGGCCTCTTTTTAAGATTATGTTCGGGTACTTGGTTATTTTGGGGAGCTTGTGAATATATTCATTGACTCCCCCTTCACGGTACTCCTCGGCTTCAATCTCTGCGGAAATTCCCGTTACTTCGGAAAAACCTCCGACCACCAAACCGTCAAGCTCGATTAAAAACTTAAAGGCGGTAATCGGATCGGCTTGCGCGGCGGTTGACATTATCTTTCTCTCCTTTAGCGCTCAAATACGTTTTCCGGCTGCTGGTTCAGTTTGCGGTTAATATCTGATATTTTCTCGCACCAGCGTTTTCGTTCCAGGTGTTCCATCTGCATAATTTCATCATGTGGCCAGTGGAAATAGTATGCGATAAAGGCTACCTCCTCATAGATACGCTCCAGGGGGTAGCCCGTTACGCTTCCCCCCAGTTGTCCGCCTCAAGCTCAAACTCATGTCCGCACTTGGGGCACGAGGCTTTCACAGATGGCATGCCTATGTCGTTGATACGGTTGTAAAAATCCTGCAGGTAAGCCAGATCCGCTGAAAAAAGCCCTTCGATGATTCTTGTGTTGATCGTCTGCAGATCGCCCAGTTTAACAACCACGCGGGACAGCAGAATAACAGTCAAATAAGAAGGATTCTGTTTAACCCTGGGGTCTTTTAAGGGAAGAATTTCATCCGCTGCAGTCGCCAGCCGCATAATTCCTTCACGGTGTAAATTACCCTGTTCATCCACATAGCCTTTAGGAAGGGTAAAGTTGTACTCGGTTGAAAACATATTGAAGGTCCTCCAGTAAAATTTCTAACTGACCCGTGTCACGCCCTCATGGACAATTTCCAGTGTTTCAATAGCAACGTCGTTCCCTTTGGCGTTGAAATCGGGGGGATCATATTTTGTAGGCCAGGCATTGACGACGTCCCACCGCGCCTTGTCATTGCCTGCTTCGTCAACAACTATTATAGAAAGGTTTTTTCTTTGGACGTTGCCGTCAATTACGGCTTTATGCCAGTTGTAAATATCCATGGAATCTGTGATGCCCCATTTTAAAGTTATGTTGCCGTATTTCGTCAGACCGGATAATTTCCGGACATGTGTGGGATCTGTGCCCTCACGGTAGTCAATAACATCAACAACAGCATCAAAGCCGGAGGCCTCGCTGAAACCAGCCTGCTGAATTCCGTCAATTTCTATTCTGAAACGAAAATTTCTTAAAGGATCTTTTCTTTGTCCCGTTGCCATTATCTCTTACACCTCCAAATATACTTTTTAGGTTGGACTTTGGATTACGCTTAAGACACTTCCGCTCCGCCTGTAAATTGGGCGATGCGGAAAATCACAAACTCAGCCGGTTTAACAGGCGCAACGCCGATTATACAGATCAGACGCCCGTTGTCGATATCGTCCTGAGTCATTGTGGTACGGTCAACCTTTACGAAGAATGCGTCTTCGGGTTTGCTTCCCATCAGCGCGCCGTCTCTCCAGACCCTGGTTAAGAACTCTGTTATGGTCCGCTTGACCCTTGCCCACAGTTTTTCATCGTTTGGTTCAAAAACAGCCCACTGAGTTCCTTCGTCAATTGACTCTTCAAGAAAGAGGAAGAGCCTGCGTATATTTACATACTTCCAGAGGGAATCGCTGGAAAGCGTCCGGGCGCCCCAGAGCCTGATGCCCCGTCCTGGGAACGCCCTGATACAGTTAACCCCCCTGGGGTTAAGAATGTCCTGCTCACCTTTGGTGATCTGGAACTCCAGATCGATAGCGCCGCGGATTGTTTCGTTGGCCGGCGCCTTATGAACTCCTCTTTCAGTGTCGCTGCGGGCATAAATTCCTGTTACATGCCCGCCGGGGGGGATTAGTCGTAAAAGCCCCGTTTGGGGATCGACAACCTTTATCCACGGGTAATAGAAGGCAGCGTATTTTGTTTCATAACTGCTGCGCGGATTTAACGAGGAAACATCCGCCGTACCCTGAGAACAATCGATGACGGCAAAACGGTCTTTCAGCTTTTCACAGTGTGTGATTAGAGAACTGGCCAGGCCGTTGACCGCCAGTGCATTGGGCGCGTAGACAATAGAAATATCGTCTATTTCGGACAGCCCCGACAATCCCTTCCGTTTTCCGGGCTCATTGGTATCGGTTCTGTCGTAGTCGGCCTGCTTCAGGTCGGGAGATATGTCTATTATGTTGTAAACGGATGTATCGTCGGGAGTTACCGCCCAGTCCCCATCCACCGCGGCAAGTTTGGTACTGCCTTTATAATCTGTAATTGTTCCAACCTGGCCGCTTCCGGTACCCGAGACGATCACAACGTTTGTTCCTATATATGTGTCGTCTTCATCCGAGGCATTGCCGGCAAGCGTAATAGTGTTTGTCCCTGCGTCCTGTGCTATTCCCTGGTGAATCAGGGAATCAATACCGCCTGATAAAAATTTTAACAGGCAAATATTGTATCCCGATGTACTGTCAGGTATAGTATCCCAGTCGGAATCTATAGAAGCTTTTTTGGCGCTTGCGTAGTAGCCGGTTATGGTGCGGATCTGCCCGCTGCCGGTACCTCTGGCAATTTCTATCCTCAAACCGGAATAGGCGTCATCGGTATCAGAAGCCTTGTTATCCAGTGTGACCGACCCGGCGTCGGCGTCCTGTACGGTACCGCTATGCCCAACTTCCGGCACGGCGCCGGAATCCGTACTGCCTTTTGAGATTAAAATTAGATTTGAGACCCCGTTTACTTTTTTTCCATAATAGTCGGATGATGATTCAACAGTGCTGAGGTTGTCAAAGATCTCCGACAGGGCAGGCCTTGGTTTGGACAGGAGATCTGTGTCCGGATCAAACAGGCTGCCGGGTTTTTCCTTCCAGTAAAACAGACTCATTTTAAAACCGCTAAATGTTCCCGGAGTTATTTTTACGGCTACCCTGTCACCCCATGAACCTTCCCCGACGGCGCCAACAGTAAGCGCTTCTTCCGCATCCTTGCTGAGCTTTAGCGCAGCTATTTGGGCATTGGTTTTGACAATACGGCCGATAAAGAGCCTCTGGCCGCCATTATCAAAGAACCCTTGCACAGTGTAGGGGAGATATTTATCGGACCCGAAAAAACTTCCGTAAACTCTTTGGTATTCCAACCAGCTTGAAATCAACCTGGGTGTCGTTGGCCCGCGTTCACATTCGCCAAGAAATCCGGCTGTGCTTGTGCTTACCCCCTCAATGGGTTTGCCGCCTATTTCTATTTCTTCAACATACACCCCGGGTGACAAATATTCACTCATCTAGGTTTCCTCCTCAGTTGAATTATTTAGATGTTTCACCTCCAGTTTTGCTTTTACTTGCCTGCTATCCTAAAAACTAATTTGCATTAGGAAGGTCAACTGCCTACGTGCTCATGATGGAGGTTATTCAGAAAGCGACGAGCCTCCGGCATATTGCGCTATACGGAAAATCACAAACTCAGCCGGTTTAACAGGCGCAACGCCGATTAGACATATTAAACGTCCGTTGTCTATATCATCCTGGGTCATTGTTGTGCGGTCGGCTTTTACGAAAAATGCTTCTTCAGGCTTGGCGCCCATCAATGCTCCGTCTCTCCACACCCTGGTTAAAAATTCAGTGATTGTTTGTTTTACACGGGCCCAAAGTTTTTCATTATTCGGTTCGAAGACCACCCATTGTGTTCCTTCATCAATTGATTTCTCAAGAAAGATGAATAAACGGCGTATATTTATATATTTCCAGAGGGTATCGCTTGATAAGGTGCGCGCGCCCCAGACGCGGATGCCGCTGCTGAAAGCCCTTATGCAGTTAACGCCCCTTGGATTTAAAATGTCCTGTTCACCCTTGGTAATCTGAAATTCCAGATCAACCGCGCCGCGGACAGACTCGTTGGCAGGAGCTTTATGAACTCCTCTTTCTGCATCTGAGCGGGCATAGATGCCGACCATGTGGCCGCCGGGAGGCGCCAGCCTGCGCACACCCGCAACAGGATCGATAACTTTAATCCAGGGGTAATAGAAGGCGGCGTATTTTGTATCGTTCTGGCTTCGAGGATCCAGACCGGCGACATTTGCGGACCCCTGGGAGGCATCGATGACGGCAAAACGGTCTTTCAATGTTTCACAATGGGTAATTAAGGCCCCGACAAGGCCGGCGACTCCCTGTGCATTTGGTGAATAGATGATTGATATTTCATCTACCTCGGCCAGTCCTGTCAAACCTTTGCGTTTGCCCGGTTCGTTGGTGTCGCTCCGTACGTAATCGGACAGTACAAGACTGCCTGTGCCGTCATCGCCATTCTGGAGCGTCGTAATTGACAAATCATCCGGAATCTCGCCCGAATCACCGGTCTTCTTGGAGATCTTGATCAGATTGGAAATTCCGTTTACCTTTTTTACAAAGTAGTCAGATGAAGACTCGTTTATAGAAAGATTGTCAAAGAGTTCTGCAACTGCCGGCCTTGGTTTGGTCGTTGTATCTGTTTCCGGATCAAATAAAACGGGCGGCGCTTCCTGCCAGTAAAATACGCTTAGCTTAAAACCGCCGAATGTTCCTTTGGAAATTTTAACCGCAACCCTTTTTCCCCATGACCCTTCACCCACAACCTCTATCGTCAGGGCGTCGGCCGCGCCCTTTTTTAACTTGAGTGAAGCTGTGGCCGCGCCTGTCTTGACAACCCTGCTTATATAGCAGCGCTGTCCACCATTGTCAAAAAAGCCCTGCACCGAATATGGGAGGTATTTATCAGCGCCGAAGTAGCCCCCGAAAACTCTCTGGTAGTCAAGCCAGCTTGTTACAAGACGCGGTGTTGTGGGACCCCGCTCGGCCTCGCCCAAGAAACCGGCTGTGCTGGTGGAAGCGCCGGCGATAGGTTTTGCCCCGATTTCAATTTCCTCTACGTAGACACCTGGTGATAAATATTCCGGCATTATCATTTCCCCCTTTTTCCGTAAACGTAAACTTTATTGAAAATTTCATACTGGATTAAGCGAAATCACCCCCAGCGAGGTTGAACTTCCTTCGCAAACGTGTACATCCCGCCTGTTTATTTGAAAGCCCGGACAGCTTATTTCCAGACTAACAAGAAACACTCTTTTTTTAACCGGCTGTTTTAAATAGACAACAAATTCCCCTGTTCCGGCGGTTTTGGTGTTTAAATTGCTGTCAGGTTTCATCAGGTACAGAGGTGTGCCCGAAGAATGACCGTAATTAAGCGGTTCGGCAATATTGTAGGGATGGGACGGATTTGTTGGCAGGGGATTGGCAATCCTGCAGATTTCTACATATAAAGGGCTGGGATCCTGAATGACCAGGGCATCACCTGCTGTCAGCATTCCGCTCAGATTGGCCAGGTTAATCGACAGATTACCCGTGGCACAGCCCTCGTGTCCTATCCTGGCCTTTACAGAAGATTCGGGGATCATAAACACAGCTGCAACTTCCCCTTCCGGCAATGCTTTTCCATTGGAATCCGATACTGTTCCGCGGATCAGCGTTGCGCCGGCTGGAAATGGGTAAGAACTGCCCGGTATTAAAGTAACGTTTTTAACCGGAAATGCCTGGTCAAGTGAACTTACATTTAACAGAGCCTCAGCTCTAAGATAATGTTCAGCTTCAACGGTTATGGTAACGTCATCCGCCGTCAAATCCGTAAAGACGTAATAACCGCTTGGACTATACGTTGCCTTGAAGCCGACGCCGGCGATTAAAACCGTTACCTGTCCGGCAGGTTTTACCTGCGCTGTGTAATCGTCCTGCAGCCTTACTGCGAAAGAAACCCGTTTATAGATCCGTTCAACTTCGATAAAGTTTTGCAGCTTAATCATTTTCATGCTCCCGGCGTGTAGTAGCGCAAGTCACGCGCCAGCACCCTGCTTATTGTGCTTTCCCGTTTTGAATCAATAACAGCGGGTGTAACCAGATAACTCACCGAAGGCCTGTACGAACAATTCGGAAATGAAGTCCAAATCCTGTTTAGATCGTCCAGGGATAAGGAATTCAGCGTGACCCGCAGTTCTTCTTCGCTTCCGCTGAGGCTGCCCCGCATGATCGAACCGGACAGGATTGAATTATCATAAAAAATACTCATCGCTCTTCCCAGAATGCGGTGTTCCTCCAAAGTACGCTCGGTCAAATCAGGAATTTGGCTGGAAGCGTATGTTGTGAGCAAATAGTACAGATCACAAACCAGGGGCGGATACTTGTATTTGGAGGGATCAACATCGGGCATCCCCTGGTTTTTTAGATGTGGGTTCTCCAGAATATTGTAAAGGAACAGGGTCAGGCGTATATTTTGGCCCTGTACATCAGCTGGTGAGAGCAGGGTAATTGATTCGGGACTGATCAGGTCATTCATATTCTCCCGCAGCAGGCCGATTAAAGTTTCTCCTGCAGCCGCAATAACCGAATACATGCTCATCTTATTTGTCTCCTGTCATCCGCTATAAACCCATAGTACGGGCCAAAATCTTCTTTGACGAAGAGTTTGCCTATTTTCTGCAGCTCGCGTTTGGTTGCCCGGATAAGGTGTTCCATGCCGATTACCCGGCAATTTTCGGCAGCCAAAAAAGCAGCCGTCAAAACGATATTCTTTATGTTCCCGCCTGTTATTTTAAAATTCCGGGCTAAAAACGGCACGTCTATATCGTTGCCTTTTGGCGCTTCTGCAGGAAACATGCTCAGCCAGATTTTTTCCCTGAATTCTTCATTGGGAAAAGGAAATTCAACTGCAAACCGCAGGCGGCGAATAAAAGCCTCATCCAGGTTTGCCCTCATGTTGGTGGCTAAAATTGCAATTCCGTCATATTCCTCCATTTTTTGCAGCAGGTAGGCTACTTCAATATTGGCGTACCGGTCATGAGCGTCCTTGACCTCGGATCGTTTTCCGAACAGGGCGTCCGCTTCGTCAAAAAGGAGTATGGAGTTGCTGAATTTTGCCTCTGCAAAAACGTTTTTTAAGTTTTTTTCAGTCTCACCGACATATTTGCTGACAATCTGCGCAAGGTCAATTTTATATAAATCCAAATCCAGCTCGTCAGCCAGAACTTCGGCAGCCATGGTTTTTCCGGTCCCCGGGGCGCCGTAAAATAAAACGCTGACTCCCTTACCCCAGGAAAGTTTGCGGTTAAACCCCCACTCGTTGAAAACAGTATGGCGGTATTTTACCTGCTTGCAGATTTCATGAAGCAGATCGATTTGGTCATCGGGCAGAAAAATATCTTCCCAGGTATACTTTGAGTGGATCTTGAAAGCCAGTTCATTGAGCTTGTTATTTGATTGACTGCGGCAGGCGGTATAAAGGTCGCCTTCCGTAATTGCCGGGTTGCCGGAATTCCAATAGGCCAGATTCTTGGCCATATTGAAAGCATCGCGGATCTGCCCTGGTGTGAAATTAAATTTTCCCGCCAGTTCTTCCGCGTCCAGGCAACCGGCAGTGCTGTACTTCTTCAGAGAGCTTCTCCAGGCATTCCGGTTAAACTCATCATCTGAAAAGGGCAGTTTCAAACTGATAAAAGTATTTTTGTAAAAGGAACTGACGGGGATCCAGGGTTGACTTCCCAGCAGGAAAGTCAATCTTGAGAAAACCTGGCACATTTCGGAAATACATTCGAGCTTGAGATTATATTTTTCTGCATCCTTAAATAAAGAATCAAAATTCTCAAGGCACAATGCAGCCTGCTGAAGGAGCGCCTCCCTGCCTAATATCCGGGCGATTTTATCAAATGGCAGGCTGCTTTCCAGCATCTTTTCAGTATCGGCTATCAATATGGGAAACCCTGTTTTACTGCAGATCAGCCCGGCCAAAGTATGTTTTCCCGCTCCATACAGGCCGTGAAGATAGAAAACAAGGTTCCGGCTGAAACTGTCATTGGCGCCGCTGAAATGTTTTTGGACGAAATCTAATAATCTATTTGATGCTTGACTTGCTGACAACTGATCCTTCAAACCATCTCCGGGATTTAAAAATCTGATTATGGACTCAAGCCTTGCGTCAATGCTCCCTGAACCGAGAAGGAAGTTGACTATCCGGTCGTCCAGTTTTAAAGGCCGTGAAATTAAAGGAGAGCTTTCGCCCGGGGAACTGTTTGAAAAATGCAGCAAACCATACCAGATCAAAGGGGCTTCATAATTAAAAGATAACCGGGCAGTGAGGTTTTCTTCCGGCGTCCGGCAAAGAAGCCTCAAAATCAAGCCTATACTGGGCTTTTTGCGAGTTGCATCATCCTGCAGGTACGCATAGAGTTTTTCATATTTGGAATGAAGTTCGGGAGCCAGGCAGATCAGGATACACAGTTCTTCAAATGGCGAAAGGTGAAATAATTGGGAGAGGTGTGCTAGACTAAGGTAAACTCCTGACTTGAGGCTTTCCTCCCGGCGGTTTTTAATCCGCAGTTCCAATTGTTTCAACTCTTCAGCTGCGGAAAAATTTCCTTCAAGGAGGTTTAAAGTATGGCCCGCGTTCTGCAGTTCGTTGCAGTTGACCAGTAGGTTATGCGCCTCTTCTCCGGTGAGGGCCAATCCGCGCCATTCTTCGAATGAATCAGCCTGCTGTTGGCGCTGATGATCAGATACGAAAAGACTGATTAATAAATCAAGACGTTTTAATTCGTCCAGAAGATGTTCCCCGAAGTCGGCATAAGCTTTGCTTTTTTCAAGCACGGAAGCCAGATCAATCACCTTATTTGATGCGCAAGTTTAAAGGTTAAGCAAAATAAAAAACCTGTTACAGGTCAGGCCCCTTGACAGGTAAAAAGCAACTATATATATAACAACATATATAATAACTATACTTCCAGGCAACCCGGCCATCTTAGCTTAAATAAACAGTAGACCCGTGGCTTTGTGTCACCGTCTTTCGACGATTTTACCCTGAGCTAGAAGCTTTTATTAAATTTATCTAATTTTAACTTATTGTTTTCCAGATGTAAACAATTTTTTTGCTAATTTATTCTTCGGGACTGTCACTTAATCAACATTACCGCGCAGCGGGCAAGGGACAAAATTTTATTGCAAACACTGCCTGGAAATAGCTTCTGAAGTGGGTTAAGTCCCCGACTGCCGATAACTATTAAATCATAATTATTAATAAGCCGGCTGTTAAAACCACGACCATGATCAGTATTTTGCGGCCTGTTTTTTCTTGCTTACCGCCCCAAAAAGCGGTTATTTTATTTAGAGATGGAGGAATTTGGATAGAAAAAAAGAAATATATCTTTTAAAGGATCTGGGGAGTTTGAAACATGACGTTTAATCGCGTATGGAGGTGGGTAATAGTTGAACCCTTGGGAAGGCAAACATATCTGGATATGGCAGCTCGATCAGTGCAAGAGCCCTGCCGATGTCGTTTCCCAGGCTGTTGCCCTGGATCTGACAGGACTGATTGTGAAAGGCTGGGACGGCAGCAACTATTGGAAACAGATAGAATTAATCACAGAAATGGCTCACAAGGCTGGTTTAATCGTAAGCGCTTGGGGCTATTCGTATGGCAAGAATCCGTCCGGGGAGGCGGAAGCGGCGAAACGCTGCCTTAATGCGGGAGCCGATTGGTTAGTTATAGACGCCGAGGTGGAATATGAGAGAAATCCTGAATTGGCGGACGCTGTTTTGCAGGCATTCAAAAATCTTGGCGCCATATTAGGCTACACATCTTTTGGGATACCGTCATATCACGGTAAATTCCCCTGGCAAAAATTCTCCGCCGCTTGCAAAGTTGCTTTGCCGCAGGTTTATTGGGGTGATTTTAAGATGGCCGTAGATAAGGCGTTATTGAAATCCCTGGCTGACCTGAAAAAATACGGCCTGACAATCATGCCTGTAGGACAGTTGTATGGGGATGTAACTCTAAACGATATCGCAAAATTCGCTGATCTTTGCGAAAGAGCGGGATTGCCTGGATTAAGTTATTGGGATTGGCAGCATGCCGGAGCTGAAAAACTAGCCGCTGTTGGCTGCGCGAGGTACAAAAGGAGGGCTGATACCGTGAGCGATTGGGCGAAAGCATCCTGGGACAAGGCGGCGGCCAAAGGCATACTTGACGGTACTGATCCACAGGGACCCGTGACGCGGGAGATGCTGGCGGTAATCCTTGATAGATGCGGGCTGCTGGATGCTGCGGAAATACCGCAGGAAGTTGTAGATGCGTTTAAATCAAAAGGATTGTTAACCAGCGATCACCCGGCAGGCGCAAGAACTACTTGGGGTGAATTAGCATCGGTATTAGGCAAGCTGAAATAAGCAAGAGATATTCATGCTTAAAACCCCGGCGTCTGTAAAATTTCTTTAAGAAACTCGTTTAATATACAACCTTGGTTTCGTCTTTTGATCGGAGCTAGTTTTATTTTTTTAAAGGTAGCGCCTTAGCTAGCGCCTCCGGCACGGAAATGGAATATCACCCGGTGCAAGTTTGAAAAATATCCGGGTATTCCCCGAAAACAAGCCGCTCCTTATGGCTGAATTTGACCCAATTAAACCATGAGGGGTATCTTTTTTTGTGAGGCGGGCGGTGGCCGGATTTGACCGGCTGCCCGGGAGGGATTAAAAAAACAGACGAATTATCAGTATTCCAGCATCTTCGATAATTATATTTCCACAATTATATTTCCACTGTTCCTTTAAAAATTGTTACCGGCCTGCCTGTCATAAATACTGCCTCGTCAGTATATTTAACCATCAGGGCGCCTCCTTTGAGTTTAACCGAGATATACTGGTCTTTATTACAGTAACCGTTCAGTACCGCCGCTACAACACCGGCACAGGCGCTGGTGCCGGCCGCGAGAGTTTCGCCGTTTCCCCGTTCCCACACACGCATTTTGATTGTATTTTGGTCAATAACCGTTACGAAGTCAACATTCACTCTTTCAGGGAATAAAGGGGAATATTCGAAAGCCGGGCCTATCAAATCTATGTTGACGCTTTCCAGGTTTTCGCTGAAGATAACACAATGCGGATTTCCCATTGATATGCAGGTTATACGATAATCCTTGCCATCAATTGTTACAGGCTGATTCACAATCTCCTGACCGGGCAGTTTTACCGGGACCTCCTCAGGGTTTAGTTGAGCCGGTCCCATGTCCACGCGGACTGAATCCACCTTGTCATTTTGGATATAGAGTTTGAGCTTTTTTACTCCGCTAAGGGTTTCTATGAAAATCTGGTCTTTAATCCTGATTTTATTCTCGTATATATATTTTCCCATACAAGTGAGCGCATTGCCGCTCATTTTTCCTTCGCTGCCGTCCAAATTAAACATCTGCATTTTGGCATCGGCCTTATCCGAAGGGCAGATCAGCACAATCCCGTCACCGCCTATGCCGTAATGTCTGTCGGATAGATGCACGCTTAAGGATTCCGGGCTGACAATATTCTGCCGGAAACAATTAAAATAGATGAAATCGTTGCCGCAGGACTGCATTTTAGTAAAGTTTAGCTGAAGACGCTCATTCCTCATATGATTGATATCCACAAGCTCGGTGCTGCTCTGCGTATAACGGCTCTTGAGACTGTCGGCCAGAGCATTGGCGGTATCCACTGAGGTCAGGCAGGGGATCGCCGTTTCAACTGCCTTCCGGCGTATTCTAAAACTGTCCCTGCTGGGCAGCCTGCCCTTGGAGGATGTGGAAATAATATAATTGACTTTACCGCTTTCCAAAAGGGTTTGGGTATTATCAAGATCTGATTCATGAATTTTCTTAACTGGTTTTGTCTGTATACCGGAACGTTCCAGAATTCTGGCTGTTCCAGCGGTAGCATAAAGCGTAAAACCTAACTCGGCGTATTTCCTGGCTATATCAACAATCTCCGGTTTATCACCGTCCCGTACAGTAATAAGGACTCCGCCCTGCTTCACCATCTTATATCCGGCTGCCGCCAGGCCCTTATAAAGCGCTTCAGCAAGGGATTTTCCAATGCCCAGGACCTCACCCGTCGACTTCATTTCCGGACCAAGCTGCACATCTACGTCCGTGAGTTTTTCAAAGGAAAAGACAGGCGCCTTGACCGCAACATAGGGAGGTGTCTTATATAAACCTGTACCGTAGCCCGTTTCTGTCAGTCTCTCGCCAATCATCGCCCTGGTAGCCAGGTCAACCATCGGCACCCCGGTAACTTTGCTGATGTAGGGAATGGTTCGGGAAGAACGGGGATTGACTTCAATTACAAAGATTTCTCCAGCGTGGATAATATATTGAATATTAATCAGACCCCGGGCGTTCAAAGACAGGGCAAGCCTTTTAGAATAATCTATTACTTGTTCAACCAACTCCCCGCTTAAATTCCAGGCGGGATAGACGGCGATCGAATCACCGGAATGAACACCAGCCCGTTCAACATGCTCCATGATTCCTGGGATGAGAATATCCTCTCCGTCGCAGATAGCATCAACCTCTATTTCAATACCCGTAAGATATTTATCAATTAAGACCGGGTTCTCAATTGTATGCGCCAGAATTATATCCATGTATTCGCAGATATCATCGTCACCGAAAGCAATAATCATATTTTGACCGCCAAGCACATAGGAGGGCCGCATCAAAACCGGATATCCCAGCTTATTGGCGGCTTGAAGCGCTTCATCCTTGTTCATTACCGTATATCCCCGAGGGCGTTTAATGGATAACCCTTCCAACAAGGAATCAAAACGTTCCCTGTCCTCGGCGGCATCAATGCTGTCAGCCGGCGTACCCAGTATGCGAACTCCATATGCCTCCAAAGACTTAGTCAGCTTGATGGCAGTCTGTCCGCCAAAGGCGATGACTACCCCGAAGGGCTGTTCAGTATGGATTATATTCAAAGCGTCCTCGCTGGTCAGGGGTTCAAAATACAAGCGATCAGCTGTATCGAAGTCGGTAGAAACGGTTTCAGGGTTGTTATTAACGATTACTACTTCATAACCTGCTCTTTTCAGCGCCCACACACAATGCACGGAGGCATAATCAAATTCTATACCCTGTCCTATCCGGATAGGTCCGGAACCAAAGACAATAATGGTATTTTTGCCGCTGTTTCTGGATTTGATAAACTGATCGGCCTCATTAACCTCGTCATAGGTGGAATAAAAATAAGGGGTCTCGGCCTCAAATTCCGCGGCGCAGGTATCCACCATTTTATAGGAAGACCAAATCGGCTGCTCGATCTTGCAGCCGGAAAGACGCTCAATGACTTTATCGGGATATCCAAGGTGTTTTGCCCTTATATATAGTTCTTGTGTTAATTGCCCCGCCGCCAGATCCTTTTCCAGTTCTGTAAGATGAGCAAGTTTATATAAAAACCACCGGTCAATCTTCGTAACTTCATGAATTGCTTCACAGGATATACCCCTTTGCAGCGCCTCGAATATTACAAAGAGGCGTTCGTCGCTGCACTCGGTGAGCATATGTTCAATCTGTGTGTCAGTTAGTTCTTTAAGCTTGGGCAGGTTAAGACTGTCCAGGAAAATCTCCGCTCCCCTTACCGCTTTCATGATAGCCTGTTCGAAGCTTGTTCCGATAGCCATTACCTCTCCCGTAGCTTTCATCTGGGTACCCAGAGTACGCTTGGCGTAAACAAATTTATCAAACGGCCACTTGGGTAGTTTGACTACTACATAATCCAGGGCTGGTTCAAAACAAGCGCAGGTTTTCCCGGTTACTGCGTTTTTAATCTCATCAAGTGTATATCCAATCGCTATTTTAGCCGCCACCTTGGCAATGGGATATCCGGTAGCCTTGGAGGCCAAAGCCGATGAACGGGACACCCTTGGATTAACCTCAATTATGGCATACTCGAAACTATTGGGATTTAAGGCAAATTGACAGTTGCATCCCCCTTCCACTTCCAGGGCTGTAATAATATTTAAAGCAGCCGATCGAAGTATCTGGTATTCCTTATCCGAAAGGGTTACTGCTGGGGCTATAACAATGCTGTCGCCCGTATGCACTCCCACAGGATCAAAATTCTCCATGCTGCAGACTGTGATCACGTTGCCTGTCCGGTCCCGCATTACTTCAAATTCTATTTCTTTCCATCCGGAGATGCATTGTTCAATAAGGACCTGTGTAATGGGTGAAAGTCTGAGACCATTCTCAGCAATCTCCCGAAGCTCCTTTTCGTTAAAGGCAATGCCGCCGCCTGTCCCGCCAAGAGTAAAAGCCGGGCGGACAACTACCGGATAGGATATTTCTTCGGCAAAGGCCAGTGCGGCAGGGACATCATTTACCACTGTGGAAGGAACAACCGGCTCACCGATAGACTGCATTGTATCCTTAAACATCAGCCTGTCTTCAGCCTTGTCAATTGTTACCGGATTGGCGCCCAATAACTTGACGCCCTGTTTTTCCAGAAATCCTTCTTTAGCCAGCTGCATGGACAACGTAAGACCTGTTTGCCCGCCCAGCGTAGATAAGATGCTGTCCGGGCGCTCCTTGATAATGATTCTTTTGATAGTTTCCAACGTCAAAGGTTCTATATAAATTTGGTCAGCCATAGCGTTATCCGTCATAATCGTTGCCGGATTGGAGTTTACCAGAACAACTTCCAGTTCCTCTTCTTTTAGTGCCCGGCAAGCTTGCGTTCCCGCGTAATCAAATTCCGCAGCCTGACCTATAACGATGGGTCCTGAGCCAATTACAAGAACCTTCTTGATATCCTGGTTTAGCGGCATTTTCAGCGCTCCTCCCGAATAAGGTCAATAAATCGATCAAATAAATAGTTGGTGTCTAAAGGCCCCGCCGAGGCCTCCGGATGAAATTGAACCGAAAAGGCGGGCATATTATGATACTCAATACCTTCACAAGTCCCGTCGTTGGCGTTTAGAAAGCTTATTGAGGCTGGGGCTGGCAGACTATCGTTTACAACCGCATAGCCATGGTTTTGGCTGGTAATGTAGACTCTGCCTGTTTTTAAATCCTTCACTGGTTGGTTGGCGCCTCGATGTCCATATTTAAGTTTGGCTGTTTTTGCTCCCTGCGCCAGGGCCAGCAGTTGATGGCCCAGGCAGATTCCAAAGATAGGTATCCCCGAATTAGCAAGGTCGGCCAGTTCTTTAATAATCTCTTTATTGTCGGCGGGATCGCCCGGCCCGTTGGAAAGCATAATCCCATCCGGCTTTAAATCCACGATCTCTTTTGCGGTAGTATGGGCGGGCACAGTGATAACCTCACAGCCCCGTTTGTTCAACTCCCGGCGAATATTTTTCTTGGCCCCGAAATCCCACAATACTACTTTGCAGCCTCCCGGCGCTCCTTTGGTAACGGAAATTTCCCCGGCGCCGACCTTTTGAACGGAATCTATTATTTTATAGTTTTTAATTTCGGCCAATATCTCATCAATGTCATCAATCGTTGAAGTAATTTTAGTATTCATAACCCCGAACTCTCTGATGATCTTGGTTAGTTCGCGTGTATCAATTCCGGAGACTCCAATAATATTATGCAGTTTTAAAAAAGCGTCAAGATCACCCTCGCTGCGGAAATTGGACGGGACTTGACAGCACTCCCGGACAATATAGGCTTTTAATTTGGGAGAGGAACTTTCAAAATCAGATGGGATGACGCCGTAATTTCCTATTAAAGGAAAAGTCTGAACTACAATCTGCCCATAATAGCTGGGATCAGTTAGTGTTTCCAAATACCCGGTCATCCCGGTTGTAAATACAATTTCACCTACGGTTTCTCCGATTGCCCCAAAAGATTCCCCTTTAAAAACCCGCCCGTTTTCCAGGACAATAAAGCTGCTTTGCTTCACTCCGGTGTCACCTTCTTATATAGAAATCTTCAAAAAAAAGCGTTTAGGAAAATATCCCCCAAACGCCATTGTTTGTTGTGCTTATAGTTAACTATATAAATACTCATATAATTATTTTAACCGCAAATACGCAAAATTTCAATCAAATGAAATTGTATACATGTCAAAAACAAAACCGTTGCTTCACCAACCTGCCGGTAATTATGAAAAAAGCTGCAGCTGTTGACTCTGATTGTTATATTCCTTCTCTGCAGCCACCGGCGTTAAAAGGGTGCTGCCTGACGCTGTTTACTCTGGTTGCTATATTTCCTCGTGCAATATGTTGATGCGGCTTTTTTACTTGCCACTTTACCTGCTTTTTGGAATATACTTTTTGGAATATACTTTTTGGAATATAATAGATATGCGGATGTTTATGCAAATCTTAGTTGCAAAAGTTCCCGATGTATACAAAAGCCTGTAACGGAAAAATTGGCGGGAACATTGACTTATAGTTTTCTTAGGAGGACAACCTATGGAACTGTTAAACATAGTCAACATTGACGCCGAAAACCTGCCCGAAGCCTGGTACCTTTTACAGCAAAAGCTCTGGGATATAGATGCTTACGAATACCGCGTGGAGCATGGTTCTTATCCCGGGATGCTCCGAAGAGAATTTGATTTTGTCGTTTGCCGGATCAGAAGGCCTCATATTAGGCCCTTATGCGATATCATCCCGCATCATATGAGCTTTCCGCCCCCGACTACTGCAGCAAAAATCGAGGAATACTTCAACTCCTATATCCTTAACCCATTAGTACCGGAAAACACTTTCTACACTTATGGCGAGAGGATTGTCCCGCAGGTTTTAGAGGTTATCCGCCGGTTTCAGATATGGGGGTTCGGACATGCCAAAGCTTCTGTTACAATAGCCAAACCGGAAGACATCACCGCTTTAAGAACCCCTGACGACCCGGAAAGCCGCGCCTCGGAGCCCTGCCTGCGTGAAATTACTTTTAAAATGAGGAAGGACCGTGAGGACAATATCTGGCGGCTTCATATGGTAATATACTTCAGGGTGTGGGACCTTTTCGGGGGATTTCCTGAAAACCTCGGAGGCCTTCAGCTGCTCAACGAATGGGTAGTTGAAAATATAGGCCCCCACCCAAAGACCGGCGAGCCCCTCGAAACCGGTGAAATGATTGTTATGTCTCCCTCTTTAAACGTGCGCGAGCATATCTTCAACTACTCCAAAGAGCGAGTCGGAAAGATTTAGCGGGTATTGTGGATATGTTATGATTTACCTGTTTTTTTAAATGAATAAATCAATAAACGATGATATTGATTGAGAAAGACTTGAAATTATTTAGGAGCATGACTGGCGTTCCACCTCTTGGATAGGCAGGACGAAGGAATTTAGGGCAAAGACCCAGGAAGACATAGAAGGTTTGCTGCCAGGAGATGATGTGAAATCTCACTGGCCATGATACAAAAAATCACGCGGGTTTAGTTGATTCACACGATTTTTCAAATCTATGTTGTCAAAACATACCGATTCAGTCCCTGAAGCGGCGATTTCCGTTTAATTCTTTCCACAACAAAAATATCATTTGTATTTGTCTTATCAGATTATCAGCATCCTGCGCCGGATTGTGTTTAACTAAGATAAACTTGTAAATTTTTTAGAATATCGTTTATCTCTGGAAGCTTACCGACATTTTTTTATCAAAAATACCCCGCCCGTTAACGTTTACCGTAAAAACGCCATTGTGTCCTTCAATTAATTGGACTTTTTGTCCGAAATTGCTTTCTATAGCGGCCGCCATGCTGGTGGCCAAATTTAGGAAGCCTCATTCACGACAGTAGGTAATTTGAATATCCGAACGTTCATTACCTTTATCCAATTGAATATTCCCCCCTGGTTTAAACTGCTTTTTTGCCGCAATATCACAGTCTTCGATTAATAACATGTTCAAGGGCATCTTCCTGTATGCAATGTAAGTACGCCAATCATTGAAGACCTGTCCCGCGTTTGGAAGTTTATTTTTTACTTTCTTCCTTTACATCATTTGGGACGATTTCGAAATCACAGCACCCTTTTTTGACTTTTTTCTCTTTACCTATCTCGATTATTTCCATGTCACAACATCCCGATTTCGGTTTTTTTAAAAAGTCGAATAAACCTTTCTTTTTCTCCTTGCTCAATTTTAAAACCTCCTTGTATGCCTTATTTTTTAAAAAAAGCTTACTCTAACAAATTAATTCTGTTTTACCAAAACAGAAGAGGTTATTATCAGGTGTCTCAACATGCTGGTTTCTGATCAAATTCCATGGCCTTTTTTCCTGTAGACGGATCAGCTAGATAGTTTCTGTATGCTAAAGATAGAGCCCATTTGTATTGTCTTTCACAACTTTCAGGGATAAAGTTATTTCTTCCGACTATTTCCAATAGTTTTTCAGCAGCTTGATCGCCCTTTAAACCAAGTTTGATTACCTCAAGAAAAGCCTGCTCCACACCAGCCAATCCTATCATATCTCCCCCAACATCTATCTTATATATTTTTAGTGCATTAGGATTACTACCGCTCATATCTGATTAACCCCTCTTCTTTTTAAAATATGAAAATAAAGAAATATCCAAGTTAGTATTTATCTGTTAAATTAAGTTCTTAGATGTTCCAAAATTTTTGTCTCAGCCCTGACAGCCCCATCATGTCGCCGATAACTTTATTATTACGAAAATGAATCTTGAAAAGCAAGCCTAACGGATAAACAGTTTAAGAAAACAAACCATTTTAATGCCCGGAGCCATCTGTTGCAGTCTGTATGCATGCTCTTTCTTGCGAAACAGCCAGGTTATCGTTCATAAAAATCCGGGGGAAAACGATAATTTGGTAATTTTAATGCTTGACGGGTAAGTATTAATGCATGACGGGCAGTAATATACTGTGTTACTAATGAGATGAAAAAAAGCAAATTCCTATCCAATTATCCAATCCTATCCAAAAATTCCTATCCAACAATCCAATTTACAAATGCTTCTACAAAAGATATAAAAGGTTATAACTATCTAAATAATCATATTAAAAATCATTCCAGTCACTACCGCCATAACGAATACAATTACTATAAACGAAATAATTATGTTTTTCTTAAATATGCTGGCAAGCATGGTTAACTCTGGGATGGCAATCCCTGCGCCGCTAATAATTAATGCCATAACTGCTCCAATACTTGCCCCTTTATCCAATAATGCTAGACCAATTGGAATAGCAGATTCTACTCGAATATATAAAGGCATGCCTATTAAAGCTACGGCGACTACAGCAAGGGGATTGCCCCGGCCGGCAATTCTTGCCAAAAGATCTTCAGGCAGATATCCGTAAATAGCCGCCCCAATTGCCACACCAATAATCATATAGATAAAAACTCCCCTAAAATCTCCCCATGCTTTATAAATGGATATAATTAGCCTATTTTTAAAATCTGTTGGCAGTTCTTCATCATGTCCTCCTCTGACAAGACGTACATTTTTAACTTGACTTGCGCCACCTATTTTATCTAGGAGTACCCCAAAAATAATTGCAGCGATAGATGTCAAAATTAAGAAGGCAATAGCTACCTTCCAGCCCATAAATGCCCCGAGCATTATAAATATTAGAGGATCCATCAAAGGTGAGGAAATTACAAAAGAAATGACGGTTCCAAAAGGAATTCCGGCCTGTAAAAAACCAAGAGTCATCGGGACAGTGGAGCATGCACAAAACGGAGTAATAGCCCCAAAGATTACTCCTAAGATATTACCCCAGATACCCTTGCCTTCCATCCAGTTTTTCAGTTTATCATGGTTTATATATGAAAAAACTAATGCAACAATAGTACTGATTCCAATAAACAGTGCTGATAATTCTAGCATTATAACAACAAAATACTTGATTGTTTCAGTAAAAGTATTCATTTAAATTTCACTTTCAGATAAGGTGTCAGACTACTAATGTCTTATGGCTTCAAGAATATAATTAGCGACTTCACACCAGGCTTGCGAGGCTACTTTATAGGCTTGTTCCCCAGAAGATGTTAGTGTATAGACCTTTCGTTCCCGACCAGACACAACTTGTGTTGTTAACTTGACTAGTCCAGAATCTGCGAATTCCTTTAATACCGGGTAAAGGCTCCCCTCGGTAGGAGCACAGCACCCATTAGTAAGGCCGGCTACTTGTTTAGTAATTTCATAGCCATGCAATGGTTGCCGGTGAAGCACCTGTAAGATAAAAAAACGCGAAAGGCTCATTTTAATTAGACAAGCCCAGTATTCTTGTGATTCGTATTTTATATTAAACACCTTCTATATATATAGTAGGGCAATACATATGTCCTATTTGCATTATAAGATTATGTATGTTTTTTTGTCAAGAAAAAGTTCTTTTAATTGTCTTTAAAAAACGATATGATATATCTAATAATTTAAATATTTATAAGTATAGTATGGTAACATTTTCTATAGTGTAAAAATATAATTGTATAAAGAAGGGTATATGTCATGTTAGAAAGTCTAAAAGCCCTGGGGGATTTACATAGGCAGAATATACTGAGGTTATTGGCTGATCGGGAAATGGGGGCATGTGAGATTATCCAGGCTATCGGTTTGTCGCAGCCGGCCATTGCCCACCATTTAAAAATCTTAAAACAAGCGGGACTAATAAGCGGTGAAAAAGAGGGAAAGATTGTTTTTTACAACCTGAACAAAGATGGCCTCAAGGAATTATTAAAACAGATTGATGGATTCCTAAATGATCTTTCGTGCTTCTCATGTTCCCTGCCGAAACCTTCTCCGCTAAGACAAAATCCTAATCTTTGCGCTGAAATGGGTTTTGATCCTGATGTTTGCGCAAAAATGACTGAAGAAGAAACCTGTTCAAAAAGGAAAAGGAGGTGACACAATTGACTGACAAGGCAGCGGCCAAATTATCCATTCTTGACCGGTATTTAACATTGTGGATCTTTTTGGCAATGTTTTTTGGGGTAGGGCTGGGCTATGTCGTACCGGAAGTGGCCAATCTTTTAAAAAAGTTCCAGGTTGGAACGACATCTATACCAATCGCCATAGGTCTGATTGTAATGATGTATCCGCCCCTGGCCAAAGTAAAATACGAAGAAATCGGTAAAGTATTTAAGAATAGCAAGGTGCTGACGCTTTCTTTAATTCAAAACTGGATTATCGGGCCTGTTTTGATGTTCTTTCTGGCAATTATCCTGCTGCATAATTATCCTGAATATATGGCAGGCATAATCATCATCGGTCTTGCCCGCTGCATCGCCATGGTCATTGTTTGGAACTCCCTGGCTAAAGGTGATTCGGAATATGCGGCGGCGCTGGTAGCTTTAAATTCAATTTTCCAGGTTCTTTTCTTTTCTGTTTACGCTTACTTTTTTGTTACCCTTTTACCTCAGTGGTTAGGCGTTAAATCTATGGTTGTTCATATTGCAATGGCTGACGTGGCCAAAAGCGTAGCCATTTACCTGGGCATACCGTTTCTTGGCGGCGTGATCACCAGGTTTTCCTTGATGCCGGTCAAGGGGAAACAGTGGTATGAGAAAAAATTCATCCCCAAGATTAGCCCCCTGGCTTTGATCGCCCTGCTCTTCACAATTATCGTCATGTTTTCACTGAAAGGTAATTATATTATAAGCCTGCCTCTGGACGTGGTTAGAATTGCCGTACCGCTGCTTATTTACTTTGTAATCATGTTCTTCTTGTCCTTTTTCCTTAGCAGATCGTTTGGAATCAATTACGGCCAGACTGCTACACTGGCTTTTACAGCCGCCAGCAATAACTTTGAGTTGGCCATCGCAGTGGCGGTAGCTGTTTTCGGAATTGACTCCGGTCAGGCTTTTGCAGCTGTTATAGGTCCCTTAATTGAAGTGCCGGTTATGATCGGCCTGGTTAATGTTGCGCTTAATTTTAAAAATAAATATTTTACTCTTTATGAGGGTAAGAAGTAGGAGGAAATAAAGTATGGCGGATGAAAAAGTTATAATAGGTATTTTCGGTGATAATAGCCCGGTTCCGTCCGGATGATGCAGCTGTAACGATTCCACAGGTTGTGGACCCTCAAAGACCATGAAGGATGAAGCGGAGGAGCTAGGCAATCAATTAAAGGAAAAGTACGGTCAAAAAGTGGAGTTTATATTTGTGGATGTTTCTACAAATGAGATTGAAGGATATCCCAATATAAAAAAAATACTTGATAAAGTAAGACTGCCGCTAACAGTAATTAATGGAGAGCCCCGTTTTCATGGCGGTATATCAGCAGAGTGGATAACGGTCACAATAGATGGCATTTTAGAACGTAATTAATATTACCTGATGTTAGACCATAATCTTATATAGGTTCAATATACGAAGCAAGAAGAAAGGCGGTAAAGGGCATGGATATTAAGATACTCGGCGCAGGCTGTGCAAACTGCAATAAACTTGAGCAGATGGTTCTGGAAGTATTGAAAAACTTAAATGAGGAAGCAGATGTGGAGCACGTAAAAGACTTCAAAGATATAGCTTCTTACGGAGTGATGATGACACCGGCGCTAGTTATAAACGGACAGGTTAAGCTTACCGGTCCGCTTCCGTCAAAGGAAAAGTTAAAGAACATTATTACCGGCGAGATTAAGAAATGAGGGTAATTGTATGTGGCAGCAGGTTGTAAATTACCTGGTTTATAACCTTATCGGCTTATCTCCTGAATCCCACTTTGGATCAACTATTAATTATTTCTTATACGACACAGTAAAAATTTTGTTCATGTTGGCCCTGATTATCTTTGTCATAGCTATAATCAGAAGCTTTTTTCCGCCTGAAAAAACAAAAAACATTTTGGGACACAGGCGTGAATTTATCGGGAATATCGTAGCTGCGCTGATGGGTATTGTTACACCTTTCTGAAGCTGTTCAGCGGTGCCGATATTTATCGGCTTCGTAGAGGCGGGGGTTCCGCTTGGAGTTACGTTTTCATTTTTAATTTCTTCGCCGATGGTTAATGAAGTTGCCCTGGGAATGCTCTGGCTGATGTTCGGGTGGAGGATAGCCGTCATTTATATTATAAGCGGCGTAATTGTGGCGATAATTGGCGGTATGATCTTGGGCCGGCTTAAACTTGAACATCTTGTAGAGGAATACGTGTATCAGATAACCGCTTCTCAATACGGCTGCGGTACGGATAACCCAAAAATGCTTTGGAAAGACCGGATCGATCAAGCTATTGCGTACACGAAGCAGATATTTACCAAGGTGTGGCTTTGGGTTGTGATTGGCGTAGCTGTTGGGTCCGGTATGCACGGCTATGCGCCGGCTAATTTCCTTGCCCGCTATGCCGGTCCGGGTAATCTGTTAGCGGTCCCGCTGGCGGTTATTATTGGCGTTCCTTTGTATTCCAATGCGGCCGGGATGATTCCCGTAGTAAAGGAACTGGTCAGAACAGGTATGGCGATGGGTACAGCCCTTGCTTTTATGATGGCCGTAACGGCACTGTCCTTACCGGAAGCTATAATCCTCAAGCAGGTGCTGAAACCAAAACTGCTGGCTGTATATTTCGGCATTGTAGCCCTGGCGATTATCTGTATAGGTTATTTGTTCAATATGATTATTTTATAAAGGAATCAGTTATAATATTTTTATTAAGACTACTAATCTTTTTAAATCACCCTTTGATTTGCTGCTAAATCGCTCCAAAAATAAGATTTAACAATAAAATGGCAAGGTGCTTTGTTTCTGAAACCCTTGCCATTACTGATATTTTTGGAGCTGGTGGTCGGATTTGAACCGACGGCCTGCGCATTACGAGTGCGCTGCTCTACCACTGAGCCACACCAGCGTTATTAAAAAATTATACCATAAAAGGAGCCGTCCGAACAATAGACTTACAATCGGACATTCGAGGATTCAAGATCCAGCAGCATTTTCTTGAAGTCTATCTTATCACTGAAACCGCCCAGCTTCCCGTTATGCATAATTACCCTGTGGCAGGGGATCACAACAGGTGTGAGATTTGAACCGGCGGCATTGCCAACTGCTCTGGCCGCTTTGGGATACCCGGCGGCGATACTTACCTGCCTGTAGGAAAGGGTGCTGCCATACGGTATTGCCTGGATAGCGTTCAAAACATGAAACTGGAAGGGTGTGCACCAGGATAGATCTACCGGAATGTTGAAAACAACGGGCAGCCTGTTGTAATAATCCAGGAGCAGTTTCTGAAAATGCAGGAGCAGTTCATCTAATTCTTCTGCAGGCACGTCTGGCACAAAAAATGCGTTCCTATCCTTCCAACTGCTTAATTTTCTTTCTATTGCATAAATTGCTTCACCAGGGCTTTCCTGAGGCAGTGTAAGCGCGGCCAAACCTTTATCAAACCAGACGCTGACCACCCATCCGTTTGCTGTTTCAAAAATTTGTGTATGGATATGCTGTATCATTGAACATCGTCCATTTCTTTAAGGATGGCCGTGCCGGAACTTGTGCCCAACCTCGTTGCTCCGGCTTCAACCAAAGCGACAGCCTGGGCAAGCGTCTTTATTCCCCCGGCGGCTTTTATACCCATTTCTTGACCGATAACGCTTTTGATCAGCGCAACGTCTTCCACAGTAGCGCCGGCGCTGCCAAATCCCGTGCTTGTCTTGACAAAGCGCGCGCCGGCATCCCGGGCGATGAGGCAGGCGGCCTTTTTCTCCTGGCTGTTGAGATAGCAGGTTTCAATGATCACTTTTACATGCGCGTCTTTACTGCAGGCTGACACGGTATCGGCAACGGCTTTTATTTCATCTTCAACTTGCCTGTAAAATCCACTTTTCAGCGCTCCCAGGTTGATGACCAAGTCTACCCCGGAGCAGCCGTTTTGCACAGCTTCTACTGCTTCGCTGAGCTTAACCGAAGTCGTTGTTGCGCCCAGGGGAAAGCCGATTACTGTGCAAATCCCGGTTTTTGTCCCGGACAGCTCTGTCGCGGCTTTTATAACCCAGCAGGGGTTTGCGCATACATACCCGAAACCGTATAATCTTGCTTCTTCGCACAGCAGCTGGATGTCCTTTTCGGAAGCCGTCGCGGTAAGGAGAGTATGGTCGATGATTTCAGCCATTTGATCCTTAGTCAGATTCATTCGATCACCTATTTCACCATACCCGAAGGAGGGCTAAAAGTCAATAAAAACCCCCCTGCCCGGACAGAGCAAGGGGGGTTGGGCTTAGCTTATAGTTTTTGATTTAATTACATCATTGGGGGCATGCCGCCGCCCATACCGCCGCCCATACCGCCGAAATCATCCTTTTTGTCGGGTTTGTCGGCGACTAGGGTTTCAGTCGTAAGGATCATCGCTGCGATGGAGGCTGCGTTTTGCAGAGCAGAACGGGTTACCTTGGCAGGATCGACGATACCAGCATCAATCATATTGACATAGTTGCCCTCCAAGGCGTTAAAACCAACGCCGGGGTCGGATGTCTTAACTTTTTCCACAACTACAGAACCTTCCACACCTGCGTTATTGGCGATCTGTCTCACGGGCTCTTCCAAGGCCTTGCGGATTATATTAATCCCTGTATTTTCATCGGGAGTATTGCCCTCAATACCTTCCAGCGATTTTACGGCTTCAATGTATGCTACGCCGCCGCCGGGGACAATACCTTCTTCGACGGCCGCCCGGGTTGCATTGAGGGCGTCTTCGATACGCAGTTTCTTTTCTTTCATCTCTGTTTCGGTTGCGGCGCCCACCTGGATAACGGCTACTCCGCCGGCCAGTTTGGCAAGGCGCTCCTGCAGTTTTTCACGATCGAAATCAGAGGTTGTTTCCTCAATCTGCTTCTTGATTGAAGCTATTCTGGCGGTTATAGTGTCGGGATTGCCGGCGCCGCCTACAATAATTGTTTCTTCCTTCTTAATTCTTACCTTTGAGGCTTTACCCAGCATATCCACAGTGGCTTTGTCAAGCTTTAAGCCGAGTTCTTCGGTGATGACAGTGCCGTTGGTAAGTATGGCGATGTCTTCGAGCATGGCCTTGCGCCTGTCTCCAAAGCCGGGCGCCTTTACAGCCGCGCATGATACCGTGCCGCGCAGTTTGTTCAGCACCAGTGTCGCCAATGCTTCGCCTTCGATATCTTCAGCAATGATCAAGATTGGTTTGCCGGACTGGACAACTTTCTCCAGAACCGGCAGCAGATCCGCGATTGCGCTGATCTTCTTGTCGGTGAGCAGGATGTACGGATCGTTTAATGTAGCTTCCATTTTGTCGGCGTCCGTAATCATATAGGGAGAAATATAACCCCGGTCAAAGTTCATTCCTTCAACTATTTCAAGGGTCGTTCCAATACCTTTGGATTCCTCAACGGTGATTACGCCGTCCTTGCCGACTTTCTCCATGGCTTCGGAAACCAGTTCACCGATAGCCGAGTTGTTTGCGGAAATGGATGCGACCTGGGAAATGGCAGCTTTGGTCTCGATTTTTTTGGCGCTGGATTTGATCGCGTCAACGACCTTTTCAACTGCTTTCTCAATTCCCAGTTTAACAATCATGGGGTTGGCGCCGGCGGCAACATTCTTCATGCCCTCGCGTACGATTGCCTGAGCTAAAACTGCTGCGGTCGTGGTGCCGTCACCGGCGACATCGTTTGTTTTTGTGGCTACTTCCTTGACCAGCTGGGCGCCCATGTTTTCAAGCGGGTCACTCAGTTCGATTTCCCGGGCGATGGTGACGCCGTCATTGATAATCATGGGAGAACCGAATTTCTTCTCCAGCACAACATTACGGCCTTTGGGGCCAAGCGTCACACGGACTGCGTCCGCCAGGGCATTGACTCCCTTTTCTAATGCACGCCTTGCGTCTTCACGGAAGACGATTTCTTTTCCAGCCAATTTTCATACCTCCATAATTATTTTTCAATAACGCCAAGAATGTCAGATTCGCGCATAATCAGGTATTCAACATCATCGAGTTTGATCTCGTTGCCGGCATATTTAGAGAAAAGTATCTTGTCTCCTACTTGAAGGTCAATTGACACTCTGGCGCCGTTATCCAGCAGCCTGCCCGGGCCGACTGCTACGACTTCCCCTTCTTGGGGTTTCTCTTTCGCTGTTTCCGGCAGTACAATGCCTCCTTTAGTTACCTCTTCGCTCGGCAGTGGTTTGATGACTACCCTTTCACCTAGTGGTCTGATCACCTAAAATCCCTCCTTAAAGGATTTGTAAGTTGATTTAATTGTTAGCACTCTATAATAGTGAGTGCTAACAATAGCTAAATATTATTCAACAGTGACATTTATGACAACCATCATTCTCCAACAAAATAGCCCGTCTTTGTTGATTAAGATAACTTTTCTTCAGATTTCTTTGTTTTTCCTTTTATTTTCATTTTTTGTTCTATATTCTTTCCGGCGCGTGGGGTTTTTATACCAGGGAAAGGCAAATATTTCTTTTTACCTTCCGCATTCCCCGGTTCTGCCGGTGAGGATTTCCAAACCGTGAATAAGAGTGGGGAAAAGTATATCAAGGCACTCCCTTACCGCCTTAAGGCTGCCGGGCAGGTTTATAATCAAGGTGCCTTTTCTGATTCCCGCCGTTGCCCTGCTCAGCATAGCCCGCGGGGTCTTTTTCAAACTTTCCAGGCGCATAATTTCAGGAATGCCGGGCACTTCTTTTTCAATGACCTTTTTAGTTGCTTCCGGTGTGTTGTCGCGCGGGGAAAATCCCGTCCCGCCGGTGGTAAAGATAAGATCCAGCTTTTCTTCTTCGCACATGGCAAGCAGGGCGCTTTCCAGTTCTTCAAGATCGTCGGGCACGATCAGGTAAGTTTTTACTTTCCAGCCCAATACCTCAATATATTCCCTGATTGCCGCTCCGCTAAGGTCTTCGCGTTTTCCACTGGATCCTTTATCACTGGCCGTAAGGATTCCTACAGAATACATTTAACGTCGCTCCTTTAGATTTTGTCGCCATTAAGTTTAACATACTTGTACTGGTTTTTCCAACGCGGTAAAATGAACGGGGAGGTTATTAAGTTTGCCGGATTACACAACCTCAATTGAAGTCAAGCGGTATAACCGCAGTGGGCTGTCTGTATCACAGGATGTGATTATTAAGGAAAGGCCGATAACCCTTTTTGTAAACGGCAGGGAGTTGGCTGTGGTTGTTTGTTCTCCCGTTTATTTAAAAGAGCTTGCGGTAGGTTTTCTTTTTTCGGAGGGGTTTTTTCAGGGAAAGGAAGACCTCAGGACAGTTATCGTGGATGAGAAAGAGGGAGTTATCCGGGTGGAAGCGGAGGACTGGATCCCTTCAGATGAAAATTTGCGCAAGCGGTACGTAACAACCTGCAGCGGGAGGGGAAAGACCACACTTTATCTTGTGGACGATGTACTCAAGATTAAGCCGACTGACAGCAGCCTGGTTTTAAGCATTGAAGAAATTCTATACTTAAGCGGGGAAATTGAAAAGAACACCATCGTTTTCAGATCTACCGGCGGTACCCATGGCGTTTCCCTTTGCACAAGCAAAGAAGTTATCTGCACTTTTGAAGATATCGGAAGACATAATGCGGTAGATAAAATGGTCGGACACTGTCTTTTAAATGGAATTTCCATGGACGATAAAGTAATTGTTTTCAGCGGGCGAATTTCCTCGGAAATTATTATTAAAATTGCCCGAATCAAATCACCCATGATTATTTCCCGCGGCGCCCCCACCGATATGGCCCTTGGCATAGCAAAACAGTTAGGCATAACGGTTATTGGATTTGCCCGTCCTGATAAGTTTAATATTTATTCCAACGATCAAAGGATTACGATTGGGAAATCGAACTGATTTAAACCCAGCCGGTGAACTTCTACTTTTAAATATTTTTAATATCTCAAAGTGAGGGCTTTAAAAAATGATGCCTATTTCAAAAGTAGTTATTGAAACAACAGAGGTAGACAGTAAAAAATCGACTGTCTTACAGGATGTAGTGGTCAAGGAAAGACAGGTTAACCTACTCTTCAATGGCCAGGAGCTTGGAGTTATAGACGGCATCCAGGATTCACTGCGTGAGCTCGCCCTGGGTTTTCTTTTTACAGAGGGGTATCTCCATAAAAAAAATGAGTTGAAGCGGATTTTTCTCAGCGACAACAGCAGTTTGCTTATGGTGGAAACACTGGCATACGAACCCAAAGAGGAGGATTTCACAAGGCCTATCGGCGCCAGTTCGAAAAGCAGATGGCCTTCTCTGCGTCCGGAAGGCTATGAGGAGACCCTAAATCCGGTCGTATCCGATCTTGTTGTATCATATGAACAGATAGTAAGCCTGAATCTTCAGTTTGAATACCTCTCCGTGCTTTTAGCGTCAACAAGGGCCACCCATGGAGCAGCCCTGTGCACGAACAACAAAATTATCCGCCTTTTTGAGGATATCGGCAGATTCAATGCAATGGACAAGGTGATTGGTTTTACCTTTTTCGAGGAGATACCTCCATCCGATAAGCTGGTGTTTTTCAGCGGCCGGATTTCCTCCGGAATTATCACAAAGCTCCTGCGTATCGGGGTACCGGTGATTATTTCCCGGGACTATCCCACTGATCAGGCTATTGAGTTGGCGCGTGAGAAGGGTATCACATTGATAGGCGCCGTCAAAGAGGATAAATTTATTATCTACACACATGGTGAAAGAGTGGATTTGGGCGATAGGGCAAAAACCTGCTTTTAAAAACAGCCCAGATCACATTGCCTTACTTTTATTTTCAGGCTGTTGCAGGCATTTCCAACAGTGCGCTGGCTGACTTTCAGTTTTTCAGCCAGCTGGCGCGCCTGTGCGCAGGTTAATATTCCGTTGCCGGCAGATTTTTTAACAACGTCCAGTATCTTTTGCGATATCTCATCGCTGGCTTCTTCTTTGTCGCTCTTTTTGTGGCCGGCCAGCTTTCCGGCAAAATAGTTCTCTGCGTAAATTGCTCCAAGAGGGTTATGCGCGAGAACCCTGTCCTTTACGGCAAGCACTGTCACCGGCGCGGACGAGTAGCGTATAAAAAGCGTATCATGGCCCACACACAATCCCAGCAGAATATTTAAATCTGTCTCTGCTTCTTTTAAAAGTCCGGCCTGCGCGATAGGGTTGCACATGGCCTCAAATTGACCTGGCCGTACTTTCTGGTATTCTTTCAGGCCAAGTATTTCTTTTGCTTCGGCTCCTGTTTTGCAGGCCACGGAGCATACTTTAAAGCCGGCGTCCTGTAAGATCCGGGATACTTTATGCGCCTCTTTCCGGAGACCGACACAAAAAGCCAGTCCCAGATTATGAAAACCTGCCCGCTTGCAGAATTCGATGATTTCCTCCATCCTTGTCCAGGCGCTGTGACCCTCACCTTCAACAAGCGCAGAATTGTAACTGATGTTTTTGATCTCTTCCTTTTCATACTCCTGCAGAGTCTCCTCATAAAATTCCTTGCGATCGTGCATAGGGCAGTGGGCCGGTATTTTTTCCAGCCGTCCGTCCCAACATGCGAACTGGCCGCAGTTTGCGCAATTGCTCATCGGTAGTGCCTCCTTGAAGTTCGGCTAAAAAAAAGAGATTTTCTTTACGGGCATTTCTTAGCCGGAAGTTTTATATTAAAGATTTCTCTGGATTTAGGCTGTTTCCTTCCTGTTTAAATTATCGGTAAAAAATAAAGTTTGTGTTATAAAATAAGTTTACTGGAAAAAATAAAGAAGGAAAAAAATGCACTAAAGTCGAATTATCTCTAAGCCGTTTATGTTAAGTAAAAATTTAGGAGGTTAATGAGTTGGCAAAAGTTTTGTATGATTCGGATGTTAAAATGGATGCCCTGCGCGGCAAAAAAATAGCAGTAATCGGTTATGGAAGCCAGGGTCATGCTCAGGCGCAGAATTTAAAAGACAGCGGCCTGGATGTTATAGTCGGGGAATTAAAAGGGACCGCTGCCTGGGACCAGGCTGTAAAAGACGGCCTTAACGTTACCAGTGCGTCGGAAGCGGCGAAGGCAGCCGATATTATTCAATTTCTGGTCCCCGACCAGTACCAGGCTGACGTTTATAAAAAAGAGGTTATGGAAGGTCTGGAAGAGGGAAATGCCCTGATGTTTTCCCACGGCTTTAATATTCACTTCCACCAGATTGTCCCGCCGGCAAATATTGATGTAATGATGATCGCGCCCAAAAGCCCCGGCCACCTGGTGCGCAGGATGTACACCGAGGGCAGGGGTGTGCCGGCCCTGCTGGCTGTCTTCCAGGACTATACCGGCAAGGCGCATGAACTGGCTTTAGCATATGCGTGGGGCATCGGCGCAACCCGGGCGGGCGTAATTGAAACTACTTTCAGAGAGGAAACCGAGACCGACCTGTTCGGCGAGCAGTGCGTGCTTTGCGGCGGCGTGACTTCCCTTGTCAAAACAGGTTTTGAAGTGCTGGTTGAAGCTGGCTATCAGCCTGAGATAGCATATTTTGAATGCCTTCACGAGTTAAAGCTGATTGTTGATTTGATGTACGAGAATGGCCTGTCGATGATGCGCTATTCGATCAGCGACACTGCCGAATACGGGGACCTGACAAGAGGGCCCAGACTAATTAACGGCGCCGTAAGAGAAGAAATGGAGTGCATCCTGGAAGAAATTCAAAACGGGGAATTCGCGCGGGAATGGATTCTTGAGAACCAGGCCAACCGTCCGGTTTTCCTGGCCTTGCGGGATAGGGAAAAGGAGCATCTGATTGAGCTGGTGGGAGCGGAACTGCGGTCAATGATGCCCTGGCTGAAAAAAAGTAAAGACTTAATATAGAAATATAGATAAAGTAACAGGCGGTAACCGGCTATTTTGCAGTTTTGTATCCTGAGAATGCAAAAGGTTTGAACCGCTATTATTTTTAGAAAGACTGGATAAGATATCCATGCCGCTGAAATGGCGGCAGCTTAAGGCAAGCAAGAACCGTCCATACTTGCCACCTACTTGCCAAGGCAAGTAAGAACCGTCCATACTTGCCCTACTTGCCTATAATTGGGGGATAAGAAGATGGCGGCAGATTACCAGGATTACTACGAAACCCTGGGTATTAACCGGGGCGCCACGGAAAAAGAAATCAAGGCCGCATACCGGAAACTTGCCCGTAAATGGCATCCTGATCTGCACACGGGTAAAAAGAAAAAGGATGCTGAAGAAAAATTCAAAAAGATTAACGAAGCTTATGAGGTCCTCAGCGATCCCGATAAAAGGGCAAAATATGACCATCTGGGCAGCAGTTGGCAGGCGCAGGATTTTGGGCCACCTCCCGGAGCGGGTGAAGATGTTCATTTCTATTCGGATGCTGATTTGAAAGGCGGCGGCTTTAGCGAATTTTTTCAAACGCTTTTCGGAGACCGCTTCAACGGGACTGAGACAGCTTACCGTTCCAATGTTGTCGATGGCCGGGATGTGGAGAGTGAGATTGAACTTACCCTGGAAGAGGTGTGCCACGGTACGACAAAGAACTTTCAAATTTCCAACGGCGCTATCTGCCACATGTGCAGCGGCACTGGACGTCAGAAGAAAGGTTTTTGCCCGGCTTGCGGGGGGACCGGGACGCTGCCGGAAACAAAAACGCTGCAGGTAAAAGTTCCGCCGGGCCTCTCGGAGGGAAGCCGCATCCGCCTGCGGGGCCAGGGAGGGGAAGGGCTTTCCGGCGGCCGAAGGGGAGACCTGTACCTGAAGGTGCATATCCTGCCGCATCCCTTATTCACTTTAAAGGAAAATAATTTGGAGACGGAGGTTGTCATTTCTCCTGAAGATGCGGTGCTGGGCGCTAAAGTATCTGTACAGACGCTTGACGGACTTGTTATGATGACGGTACCCGCAGGAAGCCGGGCCGGGAAAAGGCTCAGGCTGAAAGAAAAGGGAATGCCCATCAAAGGCGGGGGCCGGGGAGATCAATATGTGCGGATTGTAATAGATATTCCCGAATTCCTAACTGAAGAACAGAGAAAAATATACCGGCAGCTTAAAGAAACTAAAACGGGGTAGAGATCAATGACTAAATATTCATTACAGGTATACCTTCACAGTATTAAAGAGGAAATGCTGAATGTCAACGAGCTGGAAGTGCATCCCGAAATAATCGAGAAGTTAAGTGAGCTGGGTATTGTAGAAGTTATCGACGGCTGTATCGGTCCGGAGAGTTTGTACCGGGTCAGAAAAATGATTAGGCTGAAAAATTCTTTCAGCCTGAACTGGCAGGGCGCAGCAATTATTCTCGACCTTCTTGAACAGATTGAAAAACTCCAGGAAGAGATTGAACAATTTAGAAAAAGGTGATTCCATGGATATCAACCGTTTCACACAGAAATCAAGGGAGGCCCTATCCGCCGCCCAGCAGCTTGCCGCCGAAAAAAACCACCAGGAAGTAGGTCAGAAACATCTTCTGGAAGCATTGCTCGCTCAGGAAGACGGCTTGGCAGCCCGGATAATTGCAGGTTCGGGGGTAAACCTGGCAGCTCTGAAAAGCGGCCTGGCGGGTTTGATGAAAAAGATACCTGCAGTTTCCGGCTACGAAGGCGAATTGCGGGTCAATGCCGCCCTTTCCAGGGTTTTGGCGCAGTCTGACAAGGAAGCGCAGGTTTTAAAGGATGATTTTATAAGTATCGAGCACCTGCTGTTGGCTTTGGTCGAGATGGCTGAATGGGATCTGGGAAACCTCTTTAAGCAGATGGGCATAACCAGGAACAGCCTGCTGGATTCCACGCGTTCCATTAGGGGCAGCCAGAGAGTGACTTCCGATAACCCGGAAGAGACGTACCAGTCACTGGAGCGGTACGGAAGGGATCTAACCAGCCTGGCCGGAGAGGGGAAAATTGATCCTGTAATCGGCAGGGATGATGAAATACGCCGGGTAATTGAGATTTTATCCCGGCGCACCAAAAATAACCCGGTATTGATCGGCGAACCCGGCGTCGGCAAAACAGCCATTGTGGAAGGATTGGCCAGAAGGATTATTGCCCGGGATGTTCCCGAGGGGCTGAAGGAAAAGAAATTAATTTCTCTTGATATGGGCGCGCTGGTTGCGGGCGCTAAATACAGGGGTGAGTTTGAGGAAAGGCTGAAGGCGGTATTAAAAGAAGTTCAGGAATCTTCGGGAAGAGTGATCCTTTTTATCGACGAACTGCATACCGTTGTGGGCGCCGGGGCTGCGGAGGGCGCCATGGACGCCGGAAACCTGCTCAAGCCTATGCTGGCGCGCGGCGAACTGCGCTGTATAGGAGCGACAACCATTGATGAGTACCGCAAGCATATTGAAAAGGACGCCGCTTTGGAAAGACGCTTCCAGCCTGTACTGGTCAACCCTCCCTCGGTTGAGGATACTATTTCTATTCTGCGCGGTTTAAAGGAAAGGTACGAGGTTTTTCACGGCGTAAGAATTCAGGACGCCGCCCTGGTGGCTGCCGCAGTATTGTCTGACCGGTATATAACCGACCGTTTTCTTCCCGATAAGGCCATTGACCTGGTAGACGAGGCGACTGCCCGCCTGCGCACGGAGATTGACAGCATGCCCACAGCGCTGGACGAGGTAAACCGGCGCATCATGCAGCTAGAAATTGAGAAAGCCGCCTTGACAAAAGAAAGGGATCCGGGTTCACTGGAGCGCCTGAAAAAGATTAAGGAGACACTTGAAGAATCAAAAAAAGAGGCCGATGCTTTAAAAGCACAGTGGGAAGTTGAAAAACAAGTGATTACCAGGATCAGGCAGCTAAAACAGGAAATAGAAGAAACCAGGATGGAAATGGAAAAAGCTGAAAGGGAATATGATTTGAACAGGATGGCCGAGCTTAAATACGGCCGTCTGAATGAACTGGAAGGAAAGCTTAAGGCGGAGGAAGAATCTCTTGCAGGCCGGCAAAAGCATAAGATGCTGCTTAAAGAAGAAGTTGATGAAGAAGATATTGCCAAGGTAGTCAGCCGGTGGACAGGCATAAACGTAAGCAAACTAATGGAGGGTGAAAGGGAAAAATTAATCAACCTTGAAGAGATATTACATGAGCGTGTTATTGGGCAGGATGAAGCGGTAAGCGCAGTCACCGACGCAGTGATTAGAGCGCGCGGCGGCATCAAGGACCCGAATCGGCCGGTAGGCAGTTTTATCTTTCTGGGGCCGACCGGTGTCGGCAAAACAGAACTCGGCCGGGCGCTTGCCGAGGCGTTGTTTGATGACGAGCGAAACATGATCCGGCTGGACATGTCCGAATACATGGAAAAGCATACTGTAGCAAGGCTGATAGGAGCGCCCCCGGGGTATGTCGGCTATGAAGAAGGAGGACAGCTCACGGAAGCGGTCAGGCGGAAGCCGTACTGCGTAGTTTTGTTTGACGAAATTGAAAAAGCGCATCATGATGTTTTCAATGTCCTTCTCCAGATCCTTGATGACGGAAGGCTGACGGACGGCAAGGGCAGGACGGTGGATTTTCGCAATACTATTATTATCATGACCTCAAATATTGGAAGTCAGGAAATACTTAACCGCCAGGAAACAGGCGGCGATTATGATAAAATGAAAACAGGCGTTTTAACTTTATTAAGGCAGTATTTCAGACCTGAATTCTTAAACAGGATGGACGAAGTAATCGTTTTTCATGCTCTGGAAAGGGAGCAGATCAAACAGATTGCCGTCTTATTATTGAAAAAACTCAACCTGCGTCTTGTCCAGACAATAAATTGCACCCTGAAATGGACTGTCGGGGCTGTAGAATATTTGGCCGAAAAAGGTTACGAACCTGAGTTTGGCGCGAGGCCGTTAAAAAGGGTGATTCAGCAGGAAGTAGAGACGCGGTTGTCACGAAAAATAGTCAGGGGCGAAATAAAGCAGGGGGATATGATTACCTTAAAGCAGGGGGATACAGGTCTTTATTTCGACCTGGCTTAAAGATAGTCAAAGGATTTTAATTTGGTTTTTTTAAATAAAGTGAAACGGGTGATTGAACCGTGTTAAAAATTGAAAACTTGAAAGTCAGCTTGGGTGACAGGGAGGTATTAAAAAGCGTCAACCTGGAAATTAAACCGGGTGAGGCGCATGTCCTGTTTGGTCCCAATGGCTCCGGCAAAACCTCGCTGTTGATGACCTTGATGGGGTTTTCAAACTACCGGGTGACAGAAGGGACGATTAATTTTAAGGACCGGGACATAACTGGAATGAGCATTGATGAGAGAGCAAGGCTGGGAATAGGGATGTCTTTTCAACGGCCGCCGACAATAAAGGGCTTAAAAACCCGCCAGATGGTCGCCCTGTGCAGCGCGGGCAAGGAGATCCGGCTGGAGGAGATGGCCAACCGTTTAAATTTTGAAGATTTTTTGGACAGGGATTTAAATGCCGGTTTCTCCGGCGGGGAAATTAAAAGATCCGAACTTCTCCAACTAATGGCCCAGAATCCGGATCTGATCCTGCTTGACGAACCGGAATCGGGCGTCGACTTGGAAAGCATATCTCTGATCGGCGAAGTGATCAACGAACTATTGGAGCGCAAACCTGGCAAAGACCACGCCGCGTCTTCCCGGGAGAGAAGAAGCAAAAGAGCCAAAGCAGGCCTGCTGATTACACATACGGGGTATATTTTAAATTATGTAGACGCAGATGTTGGGCATGTGCTCTATGACGGGGTTTTATCCTGCCACGGCAACCCGCGTGAAACTTTAAGGTGCATCCAGGACATGGGCTACCAGGAATGCATGCGCTGCATGGTTTAACTCAAGAAAGGACAGTGAAGAAATGAAAGGGGCAAGGGAAAACAAACTTCAAAGAGCCCGTGATGCGGCCGAGAAAGCAGCTGTCTTCGGCGAAGATCTCGATCTCGGCCAGTTTATCCACGAGGCTCCGTCGCACTTAAATATGAAAGACCTTTCTTCTTTATCAGAGCCTGATAAAAAAGAACTGCTCACCGTCGGGGTAGACACGGATATAAAGGAGCGGTCAGGCAGTTTTATGCAGATAGATCACTCGGTTGTGCATCATGATATTTTTCAGGATGGCCTGGAGGTTATGAGCACCAGCGAAGCCCGGGAGAAATACGACTGGCTGGAGGATTACTACTGGCGCGCCGTGGCGGTGGATACAGACAAATATACTGCCAGAGCGGAGCTGCACCAGGAGCATGGTTATTTTATCCGTGCCCTGCCGGGTGTTAAAACAGCCTTTCCCTTGCAGGCCTGCCTGTTCACGGCCCGGGACGGGCTAGCTCAGGAGGCGCACAATATAGTAATCGCCGAGGAAGGTTCAGAGCTGCACATTATTTCAGGATGCGCTTCTTCACACAAGGTAAAGGCCGGCCTGCATATCGGAGTTTCCGAGTTTTATGTAAAAAAAGGCGCCAAGCTGAGCTTTACCATGATCCATAACTGGGCCGAGGAATTTGCCGTCAGGCCTCGCAGCGCAACTATCGTTGAGGAGGACGGCGTGTTTTTATCAAATTATGTTTGCATGAAACCGGTCAAGACCCTGCAGATGTACCCCACTACTTTTCTTTCGGGGGCAAACGCGGTTGCCCGCTATAACACCATCCTGGTTGCCGTGCCGGGGTCATTTATGGATGTGGGATCAAGGGTTTATTTAAAAGCTCCCGGCGCAAGGGCGGAAATGATTGCCCGAACCATAACCACAGGAGGCGACGTGGTCAACCGGGGTCATATAGTGGGAGAAGTAGCCGATGCAAAAGGCCATCTTGAGTGTCACGGGCTGATTCTGTCAGAAAAAGGTCTGATTTACGCGGTTCCCGAACTGGAAGGAAGAGTCTCCGGGGTTGAACTTTCGCATGAGGCGGCCGTGGGTAAGATTGCCCAGGAGGAAATTGAGTACATGATGTCGCGCGGCATGAGTGAAAGCGACGCTACCGCCGCTATTGTAAGGGGATTCTTAAATGTGGATATTATGGGGCTGCCTGCCGAGCTGCAGCGGGAAATAGACAAGACCGTCAATATGCAGGGGATTTTTTAGTTTTGAAGAAGAAGCCGAAAACCGCCCCGAGAAAAAAAACCAGCGGGTAAAAAAATGAGGCGGCGATTGTAACCCAGTAATATAAAGGTATTCCAAGCATACTGAATGAGGGCAAAAATATGAAAAGCGGCGCCAGTGAAGTATGCCATACTTGTAAAAGAAAATCATACGTGCTGAAAATAGTTAATTTAGAATAGCTGCCTGAAAAGATTCCGGCAGTGATGAGTAAAGAAAGAATTATTGCGGGAAACTGGCCGAGGGCTCCGATGAAAAAGGATCGAGCCAACGGACTTTTTTTGTGTGCCGCAAGCTTGTATCCGAGGAGGAAAAGGAGTGACAGGTAAATCAGCCAAATGATCAAAGAAGCGGTTAGAAAATTGAGCGTAATAACCGTTAAACCAATAAAGCAGAAATGAAGCAGGTATAAAAACAAGATCAAACGGAACTCCGCGTAGTTCCGTAATGGAAAGCCGCGCATGCGGTGTTACCCCCTCGAATAACAGATTACGTCAATCAGGGGGCTTTTTAAAAGCGAGTCGGGAAGAATCCAGTATCCCTTTACGGGATCAAGATCTATTCCCTGATGCAAATAGGACTGCCAGATTAATTTTGTGCAGTACCAGAGCCCGTCTTCTTTTCGCGGGGCAAGGATAAAAAAAGGCTTTCCTGTTTGAGACAGAGCGTAATCAACAGCGGCTTTTTTTTGCTTCAGGCCGGCCTTTACCCTTAAAATGACAGCCCAATCGTAACTGTAATATGTTTCCGCCGCCGCAAGGCAGACTCCGCTGCTGGTACCCATGTCCACAACCCGGTTATCCCCTGCATATAGACCGGCATGGGTAAAAACACCGTAAGAACTTCCATGGTTGCCGCCCAGCAGAATGTCTCCCGGCTGGAGCAGAGAAAGATCAAGTTTATTAAGGTTCCCCCGGAACTCACCGCTTCCCAACTCACCTCTTCCGGCGGCGGAAAGTACGAGGATGAACAGGGACGGAGTTTCACCATGAGCAGTTGCAGCGTCCTGCTTTTTCTGGGCTTCCTTGAACACAAAAGCAAGGAAAAGAAGCAGAAGAACAATCGCGGCGATTAGCTTGCGCATATCATTTTAGTGTGCGGCATCATATTTTCCGACAGCTCCTGAGATCCCGTTTTGCTTTCCGAAGATATTTTGCAATGTTTTCTTTTTATTATTTCAACATTATTTCAACGAATTTATCTGCCAAAGCGGGATCGAACTGAGTCCCCGAACACTGGTAAAGTTCCGCGATCGCGTTCTCGGGGGGCAGCGCTTTTCTGTATGGCCTTTCGGAAGTCATCGAATCATAGGCGTCCACTTTGGCCATAATCCGGCATTCAAAAGGTATCTCTTCTACTTTCAGGCCGAGGGGATATCCCTCACCGTTCCGCCATTCGCAGCAGCCTCAAAGTAGAATATTTATATAATTTCTACGTCAATCATCCGATTCCTCTATCCTTGATTAGTTTGGCAAATATTAGGAGCCGCGAGAAAATAACTT
>DFZT01000012.1 GCA_002382755.1 Firmicutes bacterium UBA4049
ACGCGAGAGTCAGGCGGAATACCTTCGCTTTTTTGACAGGCTGTAGGCTGTAGGCTGTAGGCTGTAGGCTGTAGGCTGTAGCCTGTAGAAGTTCGGCTTGGCCAGCCGCTTGGGTTATACAAANNATGGTGGAGACCGAGAAGGTTCTGAGCGTCTTGATTCGGTCAATGCGTGACTAACAGCCTACAGCCTACAGCCTACAGCCTAAACAACCTGAGTAGTAACAAAAAAACACAGTATGTATTTAATAGCCCAAAAGCACGTGTTAACACCGTGCCCAAAACTAAATACTAACTGTAAATAATTTCTAGTATGGGAAACCTTAAGCGGTGGAAATCTATAAAAGAATTGCTAAATAATGTTTTGTAAAAGGAGGTTTAAGATTAAATGACCAAAACCGTAATTAGTACTTTTAGCTCCCGCGATTCCGCTGAAAGAGCTGTAAGTGATTTAAGAAGCAAGGGTTTTGACAAAGACATTTCGGTTCTGACCAAAGACGCCGGCCAGGGCGACGACATGAACAGAGGCGACAGGGATACCACAGCTACCATGGGCGGCGGCTCGCTGACCAGAGGTACGACCACGGGAGGCATATTGGGCGGCGCTGCCGGCTTGGCTGCCAGCGCGGGCGCACTAGCCATCCCCGGCATTGGGCCGATAGTGGCCATAGGGCCGATTGCGGGCCTTCTTTCAGGCGCCGTAACCGGGGGAATTGCCGGCGGCTTAATCGACTGGGGCATACCTGAAGACAGAGGACATTATTTCGAAGACAAAGTAAAACAGGGCAATACTTTGGTATCTGTCCGCTCCGACGATAAAAGGGTCAACGAGGCTGCCGGAGTCCTGCGCAGATTCGGTTCCTCGGACGTAGAAATTCACTAAGACTCCCTAGAATATATTAAAGGGGCAGGGTTTGTTAAAATCCCTGCCCCAATTTTTTTTCACAGGTAAATATGGCTGGATAAATATATTTGGCCATAATTTTCCAAATGAAAATGCTGAATTGTAAGTCCAGAACAAACATAAGAAACAGCACAGCCTCAACCAGACTCAATTAATGCCCTTCTTACAGTCCTCATACATCTGCTTGTAAATCAGGGCGTCCTCGGCCTGCCTGCCGGCCGATTCGCAGATCACGGTGGCGCTTATCTTCCTTTTGGCAAGAAGTTCGGCAAGCGGGCCGAACCCCGGTCCGAATTCCTCAAGGGTCGTCCAGTGCCTTTTTTCACCCCCGGCCGTAAACTCCACCGGGCTGAAGTGGATGTGCAGGTTGGCCAGCTTTTTCCTACCCAAGACGTTTTCCAGCCTGTCAAGGACCGCCTCGAACGCCTCCGGCCTGTCGAATCCCCCCTGGCTGGCCGCGTGCAGGTGCCCGAAGTCTACAGCCGGGACAACTTCCGGTCCGGCAGCGCAGAATTCGAGCACTTCCTCCAGGTTTCCCAGCTGCGCCGGTTTGCCGGCCGTTTCCGGCGCTATCCTGATGCCTGACCAGCCCTTTTCGGCAGCCTCCCGGACAATCTCGGCCAGCAGATCCATCGCCCTGCTTTTGGCCCCGTCCCTGTCCTTCGCCCCGCCCCCGGGGTGAAACACGACTGTGCGGGCGCCCATCCAGTGAGCGGCCCGGAGAGAATCAAAAAAGTGCTTTTTCGTTTTTTCACGCAGATCCGGATCAGCGGTCCCCAGGGTGATGTAATAGGGGGCGTGGATGCTTAAAGCGACGCCATTTTCCGCAGCCCGTTCGCCAAGCCGCCGGGCCATCTCTTCGCCGATATGAACTCCGCGCACACACTGGTACTCATATGCGTCAAGCCCCAGTTTTTTAAGCCAGAAAGGCATGTCAAGCGAGCTTTTGTGCCCCTGAAGCTGAAAAGAAGCCGGGTTTCCCGCCGGGCCGAACCGTACCTGCATGTATAAATCCCCTTTTGTCTTCAAATATGCCGTTTTTTGACCTTTTTATATACAGGATATTACCAATATATCCAGTATATAGTAATATAACCGTACTCTTATTTTACCATTATTTACAGTCAAAAGGAAGGGGGACAAAAATGAGAAGGTTTATAACACTGGCCGCGCTAGTTCTGGCGCTGTATTTTGTGTTTCACGGTTTCGCACGTCCGTCTGATTTTTTTAAGACAAAAAGCGGCCAGCTTGTTTACCTGCGCCGGGAGGGCTGCCGGACTCTCGACCCGGCCCAAGCAGAAGACCAGAGTTCCGCGGGCGCCATCCTGAATATTTTTGAGGGCCTGGTCAGATTTGAGCCGGGGAGCGCAAAGATCCAGCCCTGTCTGGCCGAATCGTGGGAAGAATCCGGCGACGGGATGAGCTGGACTTTCAAGCTCCGTCCGGGGGTTGCCTTCCAGGACGGAACACCTTTTAACGCGCAGTCGGTAAAATTCAGCGTTGACAGGCAGCTGAAGAAAAATGGGGTCGGCCCCATTACCCAGGCCTCCTTAATATATGGGATGGTCAGGTCGGTAAATATCGTTGACAATCTCACCGTCCGTTTTGATTTGGCGTTTCCCTGCGCTCCTTTTTTAAACAACCTGGCCGTGCCTTTTGCCGCTCCGGTAGTCAGCCCCGCGGCGGTTGAAAAATACGGGCAGGACTTCTGGTTTTACCCCTCGGGCACAGGCCCGTATATTTTAAAACGCTGGAATCAGGGGCGTGAGGTTGTCTTGAAGGCAAACCCGGATTACTGGGGCAAAAAGCCTTTAACCAACGAGATTATCTTCCGGTCGGAGCCTTCGGGCGCAAAGCGGCTGAAACTGCTGTCGGACGGGAAGGCGGACGTAATCGAGGGATCTCCTGATATCAACTTAAGCGCGCTTGCAGGGAAAGGAATATCGGTCAGCCGGGTCACAGGGATGGATATCAGCTACCTTGGGTTTTACACGAATAAAAAACCTTTTAACTCCCCGAAGGTCCGGCGGGCGGCCTGCCTGAGCGTAAACCGGCCGGAACTGATCAAAACCTTTTTTAAAAACAACATGCTTATAGCGGACGGCCCTCTTCCGCCGGGGATCCTGGCCTACGGGGAAGACAAAAAGCAGTACGCTTACGACTTAAAGCAGGCATGTGAGCTACTTAAAGAAGCCGGCTACCCGGACGGCCTGAAAATCACCCTTCTATGCTACTCGAATCCCCGGCCTTACAATCCGGCGGGAGGGCGGGAACTAGCCCGGTACTTATCGGGGCAGCTGGAAAGGGCTGGTTTCCAGACCCGGATTGTTTCCTATCCCTGGGAACAGTTCAAGAAAGCCCTTTCCCGCCAGGAGGGCGACGCCTTCATCTACGGGTGGACAAGCGAAAACTGCGACCCGGACGATTTCTTTTACACGCTGTTTTCTTCGGCCCAGATTGCCAGCAGCCTCAACTCTACCCGCTATTCGAACCGGAAGGTCGACGCACTGCTGGTAACCGCGCAGCGCGTCGGGGACACGAGCCTGCGCACCCGCCTTTACCATGAAGCCCAGCAGCAGCTGTTCATGGACGCGCCCGCGCTGTTTTTAAACCACAGCCTGAATATTTTATTATCCCGCCCGGCGGTTCAGGGGCTGACGCTTCAGCCCGGCGGGCTTGTATATCTAAATTCAGTAAAAAAAATAAAAACGCCCGCACGGCAAACAATTTCAAATGCATAATGCGGCCAGCAATGGAAAAGATATTTTATGTAAAAAACTTCTTCGAACAAGGAGGCAAGGATATGTTCCAACAGATGCAAAACGAATTTCAGGCTTTAAGGAACAACGTAAATTCCATTTCACAGCTGGCTTCGCATTTACAGCAGGACGAAATGGCAAATTCCGCGCACCTGCAGCACCTGCAGCAGAAAGAAATTAACGCTACCCAGAATTTGCAGCACATTGCTCATCTGGCAAGAGACCTTGAGATGGGCGTATCCAGGATCTGCAGCATGGCCCAGCAGGCCCAGACCATGGGGACATACCAGTACGGGACCCCGGGCTACACCCAGACACAGGGTTGGGCAAACACTCCTGCCATGGGAACACAGTACGGCATCGGCGGCGGCTTTGGAACCACTCAGGGTTACGGAACTCAGTTTGGTTACAGCCAGCAGCCCGGATTCGGCATGCAGCAGTTTACCGATCCCAGATCCTTTATCACCCGGCAGGAGTACACTCCCAGCACAGCCGGATACACTCTGCAGAACAGACCGGAAAACATCGGCATGGGCACGATGTCCTCTTTCAGCCCGAGCTGGGGGACTTCTTTGAACAATAATCCAGTCTGGATGCGCCAGGATCCGTATGCGCTTAACCGGGGACTCTCCATGCAACTGACCGATCCGGCCAGCTTCATTCACCAGACACAGTACACACCCAACCGGGCGGGTTACACACTGCAGAACACTCCTGAGAACATCGGGATGAGCGCAATAGGCGGTTCTTTTTCCTCGTTTGCGCCCTCGTTCAGCAGCTTCTCAAACCCGTACCTGAGCAGCCAGTCGGGCATAATGGGCCGTTCCTTCTAAAGCAGCAAAAGCAAAGCATAATAAAGAAGGGGTTATCCCGAAAGTATGCGGGCCGCCCCTTCTTTTTTTGATGGCCGCCCGCTATTTCCGCGATTTTAGACATTTTATCCCCCTTAACAAATCCTTCCAATCGTTTTATAATTCTGGAAACAAATTAAAAATGAGGTGGGAACCTTGTCTAAAGTTTTAAGGGAAGGAACATCTTTCAGCCAGCGTGAAGTAATCGATTTACTCGTTGAGTTTTCAGCTTTTAAAGACCGCGTCATGAAAAAGTTCAAAGAACTGTCCCGGGAACTGGAAGGCAAACCAAACGAGCACGAGCTTTGGGTGAACTTGTACATGGTTTCCAGCGACTACTGCGAGGAAACCGCAAATAGAAGGGCAAAGCAAGAAACCCTGCTTCAAAAAATATCCTAGGCTCAAGGAATTGGTTTAACGGCATAGCTCAAGGAATACATAGCTTAATGAATAGATTGCTCCCGGGCTTTCCCCGTGTTATAATCAATGAGTCGCGGGGACATAGCTCAGCTGGGAGAGCGCTAGAATCGCACTCTAGAGGTCGGGGGTTCGAATCCCCCTGTCTCCACCATAATTTGTCCGAAAACCCTTGTATATCTATATCAAGGGTTTTTTGAGATCTTTATAGGGGTTTAACGCTGGTTGCGGGCAGGTTTCTGATAAAACGGAGGGAACAGAGCGGATGAGCGCAGATCAACTGATTCAGCGGCAGAAAAAATTTTACAGTAGCGGAATCACGAGAGACTATCATTATCGAATCGATAATTTGAAAAAACTCAAAAAAGCGATCCAGCAAAACGAGAAAGCGATCACGAGCGCGCTTTATAAAGACTTAAACAAATCCGAATTTGAAAGCTATATGAGTGAAATCGGATTGGTCTATGAGGAGCTCAACCACGCAATTAAGAACCTTAGAAAATGGATGAAGCCTGAACAAGTACGAACACCAATCACGCTATTCCCTGCAAAAAGCGTGATACAAAAAGAACCTTATGGCTGCGTATTGATTATCTCAGCCTGGAATTATCCATTTCAACTGGCCTTCGCTCCTCTAGTGGCCGCAATTGCGGCAGGGAACTGCGCAATTGTAAAGATGTCTGAATTGGCGCCGGCCGCGTCGGTGATCAATACCCAAATCATTTCGGATACCTTTAGTACAGAATATGTGGCTGCTGTAGAAGGCGGGGTCGATATGACGACCGAACTGCTTGCCCGCCCGTTTAATTATATCTTTTTCACCGGAAGTCCGGCCGTAGGCAAGATCGTTATGAAAGCTGCGGCTGAGAATCTGGTTCCAGTCACGCTTGAGTTGGGCGGGAAGAGTCCGTGTATCGTGGATGAATCAGCCGCACTCAATCCAGCCGCCAAAAAAATCGTGTTTGGAAAATACTTAAACGCCGGGCAGACATGTATAGCTCCGGATTATCTGCTCGTTCAACGCGACGTAAAGCAGCGGTTGGTTATTGAACTGGAAAAAGCAATTAAAAAGATGATTCCGGACGCGTTGAATAATCTTCAGTATCCCAAAATTATAACAGCGCGGCATTTTGATCGGTTGATCCGGCTGATGAGCGGCGCAAACATTATCTCCGGGGGCGGTTATGACTGCGATAAATGCAAAATCGAGCCAACATTGGTTGACGGGGTAACGTTTGACCATCCGGTAATGCTGGAAGAGATCTTTGGTCCTATTCTGCCGGTTCTTACTTTTTCTGATCTAAACGAAGCGTCGGAATTAATCAGTAGGAACTCTCATCCGCTCGCTTTATACGTGTTTTCAGAAAACCAGCGAAATATCAACAGCATTCTAGATCAAGTCCCCTTTGGCGGAGGATGCGTAAACGATATCCTATTACATATTTCTTCAACGTACCTCCCATTCGGCGGCGTAGGCAGCAGCGGCATGGGCAGCTACCACGGGGAATATGGATTTGATGCGTTTACGCATCAAAAGGGAATTGTTCGGAAATCAAAATGGTTGGATATGCCGATGCGTTACCAACCATTTCCCAGCGATTTGAAGATGTTAAAACGTTTTATTCATTAGCGGTCTTCGGCTAAAGAGCTTATATATAATTATATAATGTTAAGAATAATCCTCAATTCAAGTAACTACTCAGCCACCCTATCAGAATAAAAAATAATACTGCCTGCTGATCATGTAGACTGTATGATGGACAACCCTTTACTTATAGATGCATGGATTGCGAAAAGCAGGCGCAGAGCATGCTTTAAGGAGACTTTCATGGACGGAAAAGAACGTACGAATCTTAAACCGGGAACACGCGTTTTGATTATTCAAAAACAGGATCAGCGAAGCGGAAAAACAACCGAAGGGGTGGTTGAAACCATTCTCACCAGAACGGCCGTTCATCCCCACGGCATAAAAGTCAGACTTGTCGGCGGCCTGGTGGGAAGGGTCAAGCAGATCATTCCTGAAGGAGAGCATTGATGAACATTCAAATATTCGGCGCGATAAAATGTTTTGACACCAAGAAGGCGGAGATGTATTTTAAAGAGAGGAATATTAAATTTCAGTGGATTGACCTTCATAAATACGGATTGAGTAAAGGCGAGTTCGCCGGCGTAAAGGCTGCAGTCGGTCTGAATAATTTATTTAATCGGGAAACAGCTGAATATAAGAAGCTCAATCTTCAATTGATCAGCAGCGCCGGTATGAGGGAGAGAATACTTTTAGAGAACCCCAGACTTTATAAAACTCCGATTGTCCGGAACGGCAGGCAGGCCACGGTTGGCTATCAGCCTGACGTGTGGAAGGACTGGGAGTAGGCCATGACAAAGAGGGAGAGTTGGATATGTCAAAAGGACGGTTTGGAATCCATGGAGGACAATATATTCCCGAGACACTGATGAATGCGGTAATCGAGCTGGAAGAGGCGTACAATCACTTTAAAGACCTTCCTGACTTTAAAGAGGAATTGGAGGATTTGCTCGAAAATTATGCGGGGCGGCCTTCGCTGCTTTATTACGCGGAAAAAATGACCAGGGACCTAGGCGGCGCCAAGATCTATCTCAAGCGGGAAGATCTTAATCACACCGGCTCACACAAGATCAACAATGTTCTTGGGCAGGCGCTTCTTACCAAACGGATGGGCAAGTCCCGGGTAATTGCCGAGACGGGCGCAGGACAGCATGGTGTCGCTACGGCAACCGCCGCCGCGCTGATGGGCTTAGAATGCGAAATATACATGGGGAAGGAAGACACCGACCGTCAGGCGCTTAATGTTTACCGTATGGAACTGCTGGGCGCAAAGGTGCATTCGGTTACCAGCGGCACTCAAACGCTGAAAGATGCGGTGAACGAAACAATGCGCGAATGGACAGCGCGGGTTGAGGATACTCATTATGTGCTTGGATCGGTAATGGGGCCGCACCCCTTTCCGACCATCGTCCGCGATTTCCAAAGCGTGATCGGCCGCGAAGTTAAACAGCAGATGCTGCAGAAAGAGGGCAGACTGCCCGATGCGCTGATCGCCTGTGTCGGCGGCGGCAGCAATGCGATAGGGCTTTTTTATGAGTTTATCGGGAATCCCGGTGTCCGCCTGATTGGCTGCGAGGCGGCGGGACACGGCATCGACACGGATAAAAACGCCGCCACAATGGCAACCGGATCGGTGGGTATCTTCCACGGGATGAAGTCCTATTTTTGTCAGGACCAATATGGCCAGATTGCGCCGGTTTATTCCATTTCAGCCGGGCTTGACTATCCGGGTGTGGGTCCTGAGCACGCCTATCTGCGTGATACAGGCAGGGCGGAATATGTGCCGGTTACCGATGACGAGGCGGTGGAAGCGTTTGAATACCTCTCGCGTGTTGAGGGAATTATTCCTGCAATCGAAAGCGCGCACGCGGTTGCCTACGCCAGAAAAATCGCTCCCGCCATGGGCAAGGACAAAATCATGGTAGTTAATCTTTCAGGCAGGGGCGATAAAGATGTCGCTGCGATAGCGCGGTACAGGAGGGTGCAAATTTATGAGTAGGGTACAGCAGGCATTTGCAAACGGCAAAGCGTTTATTCCGTTTATCACGGCAGGCGATCCTTCGCTGGAAATAAGTGAAGAGCTGGTTATTAAGATGGCGGAGGAAGGAGCGGACCTGATCGAGCTGGGCATTCCGTTTTCCGATCCGATCGCGGAAGGAGTCGTGATCCAGCGCGCCGATGAACGTGCGCTGGCAGGCGGCACAACAACCGACAAAATCTTTGACATGGTACAGCGTATCCGCAAGGTATGCGATGTTCCAATGGCGTTCATGACCTATGTAAATCCGGTTTTTACCTACGGAGCCGGCCGGTTTATGAAGAACTGCCGGGATGCCGGTATTGACGCCGTAATTGTTCCTGACCTGCCGTTTGAGGAGAAAGAAGAGCTCCTGCCCTATTGCTCCGAATTCGGCATTGACTTGATCTCATTAATTGCGCCGACCTCCCGCGAGCGCATCCGGATTATTGCCAAGGAGGCCCGGGGATTTGTTTATTGCGTATCCTCAATGGGTGTTACCGGAGTACGGAAGGAGATCAGCGCCGATGTAGGCGAAATGATTAGACTGGTAAAAGAGGTCAGGGATATTCCCTGCGCCGTCGGCTTTGGAATTTCCTCGCCCGAACAGGCGGCAAAGATGGCCGGGTTGTCTGACGGCGTTATCGTGGGCAGCGCGATAGTAAAAATTGTGGAGCAGTACGGCGAGGGCTGCGTCCCCCATGTGGCGGAATATGTGCGGGCGATGAAGAAGGCGGTTTCCTGACGCCTCTTTCATTTAAAGATCAGCAATGTTCTTGGGCAGGCGCATCTTGCCAGGCGAATGGGTTTTAATGTCCCGTCAATGCAGTGATCTGCCGGAATATTAAAAAATAAAAAAATAATTTAAATTAACTATTGACACAGGTAAAAACATAGAGTATTATTAAATTGACCTCAGAAAGGGAACGCCGAGTATGAGGGGAGCTCCTTGAAAACCAGCGAACCAAGCTAAAGGCTTTTAATAACCTGCCGAGCCAAAAGCTTTTACTTGAGGGAAGTCGAGTAGAAATCTACCGTTAAGCTTAAAACATGGTGGAATGGGGAGCCATAGCCAACCTGAAAGTAAGCAAGTAGCCCTTAAGAAGTAGGAGTTTCAAATAAGCAGGGATTAAAAGCCGGCGAGAAAAAATTGTAATAGGCGGAGGGATTAGCTTAACGAAGTTGCTTTGCGACAGCTATTACTGACGGCTATTACAAAGGAAGGGCTAGGGAAGGGCTGGCTAGTCTGAAAAGCAGTGAAGGCGCCTGCGGATCAGATGTAAGAGGGGCGAATCTAAAAAGGAGGATGTGCTAAATTGCACAACGCTCCAGAAAAAGGGTAGGCGAAAATCCGCTGGGATGATTAGCCTACCCTTTTTCGTTTGTTTTTACTATCCCGGAGGCTCCGGCCGTATTTTTAACTTAGCGCGCGTTTATCAGTAATTACCTGCCGTTATCTTCAAATCACCTCAACGAATGCGCATACCGGCAGTTATTCAATATCTGTTGAGGGATTGCGTGCGGAATTGATCATTTATTGGGATTGTATGCTTTTAGGCTTAAGGAATTGGTTACCACCGAAACTGAGCTGAAGGCCATCGCGCCCCCGGCAATAATGGGATTCAGCATCCCAAGGGCGGCGAAGGGTATGCCGACAATATTGTAAATAAAAGCCCAAAACATGTTCTGCCTGATCTTTCTCATGGTCTGCCGCGACAATCTGATGGATGCCGGAATTGTCCTCAGGTCACCCCTCATCAAGGTGATATCCGCCGCCTCCATAGCTATATCCGTGCCGGTCCCCATTGCCATGCCGATATGCGCGGTTGCCAGGGCGGGGGCGTCATTGATTCCGTCTCCAACCATAGCTACAGTTTTGCCGGCGGCTTTTAATTTCTCAATTTGCTCCGCTTTGTTTTTCGGCAGGACTTCAGCCAGGACATTCTTAATGTTGACCTGCCCGGCAATGGCGTTTGCCGTGCGCTTGTTGTCACCGGTTATCATGTATACTTCCATGCCCATCTTCTGCAGTTCCGCTATAGCCTCCCGGGAGCTTTCCTTGACTGTGTCGGCTACTGCAATTATAGCCTCGAGTTTGCCGTTTACGGTCATGAGCATGGCGGTTTTGCCCTGGTCCTCCAGGCTGCTGATCGACTCCTCATACGGACCAATGGCTGTTCCGTTTTCAACCATAAGTTTTCTGGTCCCCACATATATTTCCAGCGAATCAATTATTGCCCTTACTCCTTTTCCCGGTATTGCCTCAAAATCTTCGGGATTTTCCAGGGGGCCATACTCTTGTTTGCCTTTTTCATAGACAGACACCCCGAGGGGATGTTCGGAAGCTTTCTCAGCCCGGGCGGCCAGACGCAAAAGCAGATCTTTCTTTAATTCTCCCAGTTCTAAAATATCCGTTACTTCAGGTTTGCCGTTGGTTATGGTTCCTGTTTTATCAAGGACTACAGCATTGATTTTGCAGGCCATTTCCAGGTGCTCGCCGCCTTTTATTAAAATCCCGTTTTCAGCCCCTTTGCCTGTTCCGACCATTATAGCGGTGGGAGTGGCCAAGCCAAGGGCGCAGGGACAGGCGATTACCAGCACCGCTACTGCGCTGATCAGTGATTTGTTGATACCGGCGCCGAGCAGGTGCCAGGTAAAAAAGGTAATGACGGCAATAACCAGGACCGCCGGTACGAATATCCCGGCCACATGATCGGCTATCTGCTGGATAGGCGCCTTGGAACCTTGAGCTTCTTCCACCATCTTGATGATCTGGGCCAGGGCCGTGTCCTTTCCTACCCGGCTTGCCTCCATCTTAAACGTGCCGTATTTATTGATCGTAGCTCCGTACACCGGGTCGCCCGCCTTTTTATCAACGGGCAGGCTTTCCCCGGTAAGCATGGATTCATCCAAAGAAGAATTTCCCAGGCTTATTTTTCCATCAACGGGAACCTTTTCGCCAGGCCGTACAACTACGGTATCTCCTAGCTGGACCTCTTCAATAGGAATGTCTTCCTCGCCGCCGTGCCTGACAACCCGTGCAGTTTTGGCCTGCAGCCTGGCCAGCTTTTTAATTGCCTCGGACGTTTTTCCCTTGGCCAAAGCTTCAAGATACTTGCCCAGCAGGATAAGTGTGATGAGGATGGCTGAAGCCTCAAAATACAGGTTTTTCATCATCCCCACCGGAACAGATTCAAAAAATACGTTGTACAGGCTGAAAAAGTAGGCTGCCGACGTTCCCATGGCAATCAACACGTCCATATTTGCGCTTCCTGATCGTAGTGCGTTATAAGACTGATTGTAAAAACGCGCGCCGATAACGAATTGTACCGGTGTCGCAATTGCTAATTGAAAATACTCGTTGTGAAGAAAAGCAAGCACGGGAAGATGAACTTTGAATAAACTTAAAATCATGGCCAAAACCAGTGGAGAGCTTAAAAGAGCGGAAGACAGCAGCAATAACCGTAATGCTTTGATTTCGATATCTTTTTGCTCTATCTGCCGGTCGTTATTGACTTCCTCAATATTTTCGGCGTTATATCCCAGGGTTTGAATGGCGCTGATCATTTCTTCAACCTTGACCCGGTCTGGCTGGTAGGTAATATTAGCCTTCTCAGTGGCAAGGTTTACACCGGCTTTTCGGATTCCATCCATTGAATTTAGTCTTTTCCCGATTCGCGCTGCGCAGGCTGCACAGGACATGCCGGAAATTTTCAGGACCACCTCTTTAGCGCCGGGTGCTTCGGGAACAACTCTATAACCCAACTTTTGAATCAAATCGTCAAACTGTTTCCGCTGAGCAAGGCTGTCATCGTACTCGACCGTTGCCTGTTCCATCGCAAAGTTGACGTTGGACGACTCTACCCCTTCAATCTGCTTTAACCCTTTTTCTATCCTTGCGGCACATGCCGCACAGCTCATGCCGGATATTTTAATTGTCTCTTTTCTCAACCTGTATCCCTCATTTGTTTTCCAATAAAAACGCAACCCGGCTGACTTTATTATACCAGGTTATTTCCCCTGGAAAACGTTCCGGGAGAGACTGTTTTATATCGCTATTAGCAATATTAACGCAACCTTTAATTATTGTATGGGTTTATTATAACATTTAAAATTCTGTATTTTCAACATCAGGGAATTTCTATAGTGTGTACCTTCATTTTGTTAATTATTTGTAAAGTTTGGTAACTATTCAGGCTGTAGGCTGTAGGCTGTAGGCTGTAGGCTGTAGGCTGTAGGCTGTAGGAGGAAATTATGCGTGACCATACGAAGCTTAGAGCGTTTGAACTGGCCGGCGAAGTGGCGGGTTTGATCTATCGG
>DFZT01000033.1:0-4059 GCA_002382755.1 Firmicutes bacterium UBA4049
TCGCTTTCTTGAAATAGCCTTCGGTTCCGCAAGGGAACTGCATTACCAGTTCGGCTTGGCCAGCCGCTTGGGTTATACAAATGAGTTGGATGTTCCCGAATGCGACTCGAAAATGGCGGAGACCGAGAAGGTTCTGAGCGCCTTGATTCGGTCAATGCGTGGCTAACAGCCTACAGCCTACAGCCTAAACAACCTGAGTAGTAACTCTTTTTTCGACAAATTCACCAAAGGATTTTAAGGATGCCTGTCAAATTTATACGTCAATGCGTTATGGGTCGATAATTCTAGTTGAACGACAAAATCGGGGGTGGCGCTGATCATTAGTTTGCTTTTTAACAGTCTAAACCAGAACTCCGACCGGACTATGGAATTATTCGATATAATCCCTGTCGGCATATATATAACTTTAGGTGAAACCTGCCGGAAAATCAGATATAACAAGAGGGCGGTGGAATTCTTAAGGATTCAATCGCGGGAAGTTCTTTCACATACTGCTTTAAACGAACTGCCTTTGAAAATGTACCACGGGGGAAAAGAATTGTCTCCGGACGAAATACCTGTACAACGTGCGGTGTGGAACAGTGGGACAGTCAAAAACCTGGAAATAGATTTTGTCTGGGAAGACGGGATGCGCAAGACGGCTATTTGGAACTCCAATCCTTTGCTGGACGGGGAAGGCGCGATCATTGGATCAATATCCGCTTTTGAAGATATTACCGATCTCAAGCGGGTCGAAAGGGAATTAAAAATAATCAATAGTAATCTTGCCGCTTCTCAAGAGAGCGCGCATGCGGGAAGCTTCGCCTGGGATCCGGAGACTAAACGAATGACTTGGTCCGATGGACTCTACCGTATCTTGGGACTGACCCCGGGGCAGATTCAGCCTTCCTACGAGTCTTTTATTAGCCTGATTCATCCTGAGGATAGGGTAGAAGCGGAATGGAAGGCACTAAGATTTGCAAGAAAGGGCAGGAAAGCCCGCGACGAATTCCGGATTGTGAGAAGCGACGAAACGGTTAGATTCATAGAGGTATTCTGCAGGGCGGTAAGCGACAACAGAAAGCCGGCGTTAATAAATGGTGTGGTCCGGGACATCACCAAACATAAGCAGGCTGAAGAGATGTTAAGAGAGACCAGGGATTATTTGGAAAGCCTAATCAGTTGCGCAAATGCTCCTATCATTGTTTGGGATGCCTCCCTTAGAATAACTAAATTTAACCATGCCTTCGAGCGGTTGACGGGCTGCGCTGAGGACGAGGTTTTAGGCCGGCCCCTACATATTTTATTTCCGGAAAAAAGCAAAGAGGATTCTTTAAACCATATCAGACAGACTTTATCGGGAGAGCGTTGGGAAGCGATTGAAATTCCCATCCTTGGCGCCGACGGCTCGATTCATACAGTCCTGTGGAATTCAGCCAACATCTATAATAAAGACAAAACCGCCATCATCGCCACGATTGCGCATGGGCAGGACATCGCCCGGCGCAAGGAGGCGGAAGAAGCCGTTTATGCAAATCGAAACCTTATGTTTAATATCATCGACGGAACATCAGATTTGATTTACGTCAAAGATCTTGAAAACAGGGCGCTGCTTGTAAACCGGGCGCTGATGGAGATTACGGGTAAACCCTTCGACGAAATTATAGGTTATGATATAAACAAATATTTCGGTCATGAAGCTGAAGCGGGGCAATTGATCCGGGATAACGACCTGAAGATTATAACGTCAGGGAAGAGTGAAATTTTCGAAGAAACTATTCCTGCGGCAGACGGCGACCGCGTATTTTTAGCCAACAAATACCCTTACCGCAAAAAGTCGGGTGAGATTATCGGCGTCATCGGCATTTCACGTGACATAACCGGGCGCAAGAAGACCGAGGAAAAGATCCTTTTCAAAAACACTATGGTAGAGGGAATCAACCGGATCTTGCAGGAGTCTTTAACATGCGAAAATGAGCAGGAACTGTGCAAAACCTGCTTGAATGTCGCCCGGGAGATAACTGGAAGCCAGTATGGTTTTATCGGGGAAATCGACCAGGATGGATTACTGAATAATGTGATTATCAGTGATCTTGGGTGGTCTTCTTGCCGCATGCCGGAAGGAACAAGCTGCGGAAAGCCGCCCAGAGATTTAAAAATTCATGGTCTTTATGGGAAGGCGCTTCTGGAAGGAAGAGCATTCTTTACGAACACACCGGCCTTACATCCGGAAAGCGTCGGTCTGCCTGAGGGGCATCCTCCGTTGGAGGCGTTTCTAGGCGCGCCATTAACCTATCAAGGCAAAACTATCGGCATGATCGGGCTGGCTAACCGGGAAGGCGGTTATAGAGAAGAAGACGCGGAGACTCTGGAAGCTATCGCGCACTCCATCGTGCAGGTAATAATGCGTCTGCGGGCCGAGGTTGCGCTGAAGGAAAGTGAAGAGCGCTACCGCTCCCTTGCCAAAAAGCTGCAGGAAGTTGACCTGCTTCAGTCCGAGGAACGGTTCTATAAGGTCTTTCATTCCAGCCCGGGCGTGATGAGCATTCAAAATTTGGACGGGCGCTTCATAGAAATAAACGAAAAATTTATAGAAGTTCTCGGGTTCTCGCGTGATGAAGTTATCGGCCGCAACTCCCTGGAATTAAATATCTATATTGACCCTGCCCAGCGGGTGGAGATATTTAAAATAATTAACGGGTTAGGGAGTGTTAAAAACTTCGAAATTAAATTAAAGGTTAAAAACGGGAAAATTTTAACCATTGTTACATCGGCGGAAATTATCCAGCTTAATAATGAGCGTGTCATTTTGTTTCACCTATTTGACATTACCGAACGCAAGCAGATGGAAGAAAAGCTGCGCCAGTCGGAGGAACGCTTCTTCAAAGCGTTTAATTCAAGTCCTGTGATGATGAAAATCCGAACATTGAATGGAAAATGCATTGACGTTAACGAAACTTATATAGTTATTCTTGGTTATTCCAAAGAAGAAGTGATTGGTACAACATATGGAGAACACCATATTTACGGCAGTTCCGGCCCGCCGCCGGAATTAATCAAGTCAATGCAGGAGAGGAAACCGATCTCTAACCTTGAAGTAAAAAACTATGCAAAGCAGGGCGCCCAGCGCATCGGTCTATTATCAACGGATTTTATTGAGCTTAATGGTGAAGCGTGTATTCTAATTATTATAAATGACATTACAGAGCTCAGGCGGTTTGAAAAAGAAATGTCCCGCCTTGACCGCTTAAATCTTGTCGGAGAGATGGCCGGCGGTTTAGCGCACGAGATCAGAAATCCGATGACCAGCGTCAGGGGCTACCTGCAGTTTCTCGCTGAGAAAACAGAGTTTAAGAAGTATCTTGACCGGTTCAAGCTTATGATCAGTGAACTGGACAGGGTGAACTCAATTATTACGGAATATCTGACCCTGGCGAGGAGCAGGGCTTATGACGCACAGCCGGAAAACCTTAACTCTATAATTAAAGAGTTATTTTACTTAATGGAAACAGACGCTATCAAAGAAGACAAGTATATCAATCTGGAGCTTAAAGAGGTGCCTGACCTGCTCCTGGAAAAAAATGATATCAAACAGATGATCCTCAACCTGATCCGCAACGGGCTTGAGGCCATGGCGCCGGGCGGCTACCTTGCTATTAGAACATCTTTTGAAGGGGAAGAAGTCGTTCTGGCGATAAGTGATCAGGGTAAAGGAATCCCGCCGGAGCATCTGGACAAAATGGGCATCCCGTTTTTCACTACAAAAGACTACGGCACCGGCCTGGGACTTGCCATGTGTTATAAAATAGCAGCCAGGCATAATGCGGAAATAACTATAGAAACCTGCCCGGAGGGAACAACATTCTTCATCAAGTTTGATGTTCCCGGCGTCCCGGTATTCTGATTAAAAGCCCGGCGCGGGCGCTTTTAGCCTTGTTTTGCGCATTCCCTGAGGTTAATGGTTATCCAGATTCTTTTATGAGTACAGCCGTTAAAATCAACGTCGTTCAGCTGAGATGTAACTATTGCTTCTTTGCCGTCATATAAAGATTCTTTGTAAGCCTTTATCTTAATTAGTTT
>DFZT01000033.1:4194-8967 GCA_002382755.1 Firmicutes bacterium UBA4049
TGCAAACTTTTAAGATCCATAATTTACTTGAAGGTAAGCAGCTGTATTTGACGAATATCAGCAAAAAAGGAGGTAAGAAGGGATTGTTTGCAATGAAGAAAATTTTTAGAAGATTCCTTTTAAACAGATCTCACCTGAAAGGGGCTCTTTCCAAAAGAGCTATTCTTACCGAGGCTCTGATGGTCTCTTTAACGGGGGCGGCTTACCTTTCGCATCTGGTAGCCAAAAAGAAACAGCGAAGGTACGCGCATGTAAACTTGAAGGATTTAAGATAAGACAACTAGTATCATAGTTACCTCGCCAAATTAATCCGTTATACCGCCGGATATAAAGAAGTCCCCTTTTGTGTCAGGGGACCAGGAGCTATTTTTAATAAAAAATTAATGCTTCGGACCGGACTAGCGTCGCTGCAAAGAACAAAGGTTAATAAGGGTACGGACCCTGGTGGCCGGGATACGTGTACTGGCTGCCGTATGTGTGCTGGCCCGGCTGGAATTCATGAGTCTGCTGGCCTGCAATTTGCTTAAGCAACAACTGCATATTATCGACAGCCTGGATCATCTGGGAAAACGCCCCGGTCGGCTGCAGATACTGCATTCCCTGGTTAAGAATTGAAATAGCCTGGTTGATGGACTGTTTTATATATTGTTGGTTATACTGCTGTTCCTGTATTGCCTGGTTTTTAAGCTGCTGAATTTGCTGGTAGAGTTGGAACGCCTGCTGCATATAATGCTGTGAAGCCATAGGCTGCTGGGCGCTCACCGGCCTGGACATCATAGGACCCTGCTGCTGAGTCTGGCCGCAGGCTTGAGGCTGGCCGTAAGGCTGGGACTGCATCCCGCTCTGACTGGAGTATTGAGTATAGTTAGTGGGATTTGTTCCCTGTTCAGTTTCTATGTCGGGTGTCTTTTTTGCCGGCCGTGATGGTTCATTAGTCTCATTTTTAGGCATTTGTTAATCCTCCTTGTGGATATAAATTTTTTCCTTTTTATAGTTTCCCTGTAAAAAGTTTTTTATACGCAGCGCAGATGCCTAAATGTGCTCAAAGGAAGCTGTTGTCAGGTTTGCTCAGGCGCTGTGTGCCGGCGCCGCCAATCGGCTTGCTTCGGACTAAAATATTTTTATAAATAGTCTGTCCGGCATATTGCATAGGTTTTCTAGGTATGCTATACTTTTTTTAATTTTAAACAAAATCCTGAGAATCCTGAGAAGGAGAAAAGTATAGCTGAACCCAGTTTTTGCAGGGAGAAGGCGTCGTGACTGGGAGCGCCTTTAGAATATGGACAGCTGAAGTTCACTCCGGAGGAGCAGGCTGAAAGCCCTGGATGGCAAGTAGGCTAAGCCGCATTTCCTGCGTTAGAGGGAAGGGGTATCGGAATGTTATCCTCATACCGGATAGATTTTCCCGTACCTTTTAAATGAGTGGGCTGTGTTTTTATGCACAGCCAATCAGGGTGGTACCGCGAAGCTCGTAGTTTTCGTCCCTGGGGGATGAAAAATGCGGGCTTTTTCATTTCCCAAACCAGCGCAAAGTCGGGTATATTACGAAAGGTTTCACTGCAGGAGGGGTTAAGAAGTGAAAAAGCTCCGGTGCGTAATTATGAGAGGCGGAACAAGCAAAGGCGTGTTCTTCAACGAAAACGAACTGCCCCGGGACATTGAAGAAAGGACAAAAGTTATTTTAAGAGTCATCGGCAGTCCGGACAAGAGGCAGATTGACGGCCTCGGCGGAGCGGACATACTGACCAGCAAAGTCGCCATAATCGGTCCTCCCAGCCGCAAGGACGCTGACGTAGACTATATTTTCGGCCAGGTCGGCATTACAGAGCCTACAATAGACTGGGGATGGTTCTGCGGAAACCTCTCGGCGGCCGTAGGGCCCTATGCGGTTGACGAGGGCATGGTCAGGGCGCGGGGCCCGAAAACAACGGTGCGTGTTTACTGCGTGAATGTAGACAAGTACCTTAACGTTGAGTTTTCCACTGAAAACGGCAAAACAGTCTACGAAGGCGACTTCGCGGTTGACGGCGTACCGGGAACAGGCTCGAAGATATCGCTTGATTATTCAGGCACCACAGGCGCTCTTACCGGAAGCCTTCTGCCGACGGGTAAACCGAAAGACGTGCTTGAAGTCAGGAACTTCGGTAAAATCGAAGCGTCGATACTTGACGTTTCCACTGTTGTCGCCTTTGTCAGGGCCAGGGACCTTGGTTTAAACGGCACGGAATCGGCAAGGGACCTTGATTCAAACAGGGATCTGATCGAATCAATGGAGCAGATCCGCCTTGAAGCTGCCCGCATATCCAACATAGAGGCAAAAACCGCCCTTATGCCTATGCTCGCCCTGGTCCAGGAACCCGTGCCCTGGGTCAACTTGGCAACCGGTGAACTGATGCGGACCGACGATGTGACCATACTGTCCAAGGTATACGCAGCAGGAATGATGCACAAGGCATACCCCGGCACCGGATGCATCACAACGGGGGTTGCCGCCAAGATGAAGGGATCGATTGTCAACGAATTCGTCAAACCAAAGGCGGGGCGCAACGGCACGGTAACAATCGGCCATTTCTCGGGATGCATTTCAGTGGATGTCGAGTGTTCCGAGAATAATTCTTCTTTCCGCCTGGAGAAGGCCGCCATGTACAGGACGGCCAGAAGAATCATGGAAGGATACGTTTATATCTAAAAACGCAGCGCGATTTAAGCGCACATAGGACAGGGGATTTAGTTAAATGACTATTGTTGAAAAGATACTGGCTGCTCATGCAGGGAAAGAAACTGTGTCCAGGGGGGAGTTTGTCAACGTAAAAGTGGATCTGGTTATGGCCAGTGACCTGACAGCATACATCTCAATCAAGCAGCTTGACCTGATGGGAGTTAAAAAGCTTTTTGATCCCTCAAAAGTGGTTTTCGTAATGGACCATTTTACACCCAACAAGGATATCGCCGCAGCGGAGCAGGTCAAAAAGATCCGGGACTTTTCGCTAAAACAGGGACTTCACTATGTTGAATGCGGAGACATGGGGATTGAACATATCTATCTTCCCGAAAAAGGCCTGGTTCTTCCCGGCGACGTTGTAGTCGGGGGGGATTCCCATACTTGCACTTACGGAGCGCTTGGCGCTTTTGCCACAGGTATGGGGTCTACCGATATAGCAGTAGCGATGGCGACGGGGGAAATCTGGATGAAAGTCCCCCCAACGTTTAAGTTTTCGTATAACGGCAAAGCCGGCAAATGGGTAACCGGCAAGGACTTAATCCTTTATACAATCGGCCGGATCGGCGTCGACGGCGCCCTTTATGCGGCCATGGAGTTCACTGGGGAAGCCGTTTCGGGCCTTTCCATGGACGGTCGCTTTACAATGGCCAACATGGCTATTGAGGCGGGCGCGAAGGCGGGCATCTGCGAGGTAGACGACAAGACAATGGAATACCTCGTTCCAAGAGCAAAACGGCCTTTTACAATTTATAAAAATGACGGCGGCGATGAGTATGCGCATGTGTTTGAATATAATGTTGAAGAGATTGAACCCCAGGTTTCCCTGCCCCATCTGCCCAGCAACGCCGTGGCGGTCAGCAGGGCAGGGGAAATTGAGATAGATCAGGTAGTCATCGGCGGCTGTACAAACGGCCGTTTGGAAGACCTTTATTTTGCCCATCTTATTATGCAGGGGAGGAAAATCAGCAAAAAGATCCGCTGCATAATTATCCCCGGCTCGCAGCAGGTGTACCTGGATGCGCTCCGCCTGGGTTACATAGAAACTTTTGTAACCGCGGGCGCTCTTGTAAGCCCTCCGACCTGCGGGCCCTGCGTGGGAGGCCACATGGGCGTGCTGGCTGCGGGAGAACGCTGTGTTTCCACTACGAACAGGAACTTTATCGGCAGAATGGGAGACCCAACGTCTGAAATATACCTGGTCAATCCGGTGACCGCCGCTGCCAGCGCGTTGACCGGCAGACTGACTGATCCAAGGGAGGTGACCGGCGACGCTTAGAGGAAGAGTACATAAATTCGGCGCCAATATTGATACGGATGCAATAATCCCGGCGCGCTACGCGTCAATTTCCGATGCGCTGGAACTGGGCAAACACTGCATGGAAAATATTTCCCCCGGATTTTCGGCCCGGATGGAACCGGGGGACATAATTATGGCCGAGACCAATTTCGGCTGCGGATCGTCGAGGGAGATAGCTCCGATCTCGATTATGGGGGCGGGGATCTCCTGCGTAATCGCCAAAAGTTTTGCCAGGATTTTTTTTAGAAACGCAATCAACATCGGACTTCCTTTACTTGATTGCCCCGAGGCGGTAGACGGCGCAAAAACCGGGGATGTACTGGAAATTGATCTCTCAGCCGGGCTAATTAAAAACGCTGCCACCGGAATAACATATAGAGCTGCTCCTTATCCCGACTTTATTAGTGAGTTGATCAATGCGGGCGGACTTATAGAATATACAAAAAGAAAAATAGGGGAGAGAAAATGAGAAAAACAACACGGCTCAGAGAACTGATCAACGGCGACGAAATTTTGGCCATGCCGATCGCGCATGACGCGACGGCAGCAAAACTTATTGAACTTGTCGGCTTCAAATCCCTGGCTACCGGGGGTTATCCCACAACAGCAACACTTTTGGGCAAACCTGACCTTTCCATACTTTCCATGACGGAAATGGTTACACATACAAAAAACATTGCCGAAGCAGTGGATATTCCCGTTCTTGCCGACGGTGACACGGGCTACGGCGATCTTATCAATGTGATGAGAACGG
>DFZT01000025.1 GCA_002382755.1 Firmicutes bacterium UBA4049
CTGTCATGCAGCTTAACGCCGAGGACGGCGGCAAGCGAAAATTCATCATGGTGCAGTTACCCGAATCCTGTGCACCGGACAGCGAAGCCGCCAAAGCGGGTTATGCCAATATCTGCGAAATCGGCAAGGAGCGTATCCGCCGCGCCGGGGAGAAGATAGTTGACAGTTTGCAGTTGTCAGATAACAGTAAAGAGGCGATGAAACAACATGGGTGCATCAAGTTATCGAGATCTGATTGTTCGGCAAAAAGCGATGGAACTGACGGTAGTGATTTATTCTCTGGTCAGGAAATTGCCAAAAGAGGAAATTTACGCTTTGTCGGATCAGATGAGACGAGCGGCAGTGTCAATTCCCTCGAACATAGCGGAGGGGCAAGAAAGAAGCACGAACAAGGAATTCATTCAATTTCTGGCAATAGCACAGGGATCAAAGGCGGAATTGGAGACTCAATTATTGATTTGCATCAGGGTGGGATACCTTGCCGATTCGGACATTTCGGAAGCGATAGAATTGATACGGGAAATTGGCAAAATGCTGAGTGTCCTCATTACAAAACTGAAAACTGTCCGCTGAAAACTGTCCACTATCAACTCGATATCGGTTTCCGTGTACTCAAATTAGACGACACGAATATGAAAGATGTGTACTATGCCGCAGGAGAATACACACAGGACTTGCTCTCGATGATGGAAGACAACATCAAAGACGACCGCACCGATATGGATTTGCTCTATGCCTGCCTTTTGGATTGGGGCCTGCCACTCTCAATGCCACACACGCAGGAGGAAATAGGCGGTTTTACTGTTCATACCTATAATGACGGCGATCTCATCGCCTGCTTTGATAAAAATATCAGCGAGGCAGTGATTAAAGAAATCGCCAGGCGTCAGCCGCTGCGCGCCGTGTTCCGTGACAGCAGCTTTATTAGCTCACCAGAAAAAATCAACGTGGAAGAAATCTTCAAGCTGCTTGCGCCCAATACGAGCGTGAAAGTGCTTTAAGGAGTCGATGCGATATGGCAAAGAAAAAGAAAAACGAAATTACAATCCGCAGTTCCGCCGCTGAATACCTGACTTTTATCGCATCAACGGGCGATAGTCAGGATAGCTTTGAAATGCGGTATGAGGACGAAAATATCTGGCTGACACAGAAAATGTTGGCGACATTGTATGATGTGGAAACGCACACGATTAATTATCATATCAAAAAAATTTTTGCGGACTCGGAATTGGAGGAAAGCTCAGTTATTCGAAATTTTCGAATAACTGCCGACGATGGGAAAACCTACGACACCAAGCATTATGCCCTGCAGATGGTTATTGCCGTGGGCTTCAAGGTCAATTCCGAAAGAGCCGTGCAGTTCCGTAAATGGGTGAACCAAATCGCCAAAGACTATACGATTAAGGGTTGGGTAATGGATGATGAACGGATAAAAAGAGGTTCCTACCTGACCGACAAATATTTTGAGGAACAGCTTGCAAGGATAAGGGAAATCCGGGCCAGCGAGCGAAAATTCTATCAAAAAGTAACCGACCTATACGCAACGGCGATTGATTATGATAAAAACGCCAAAGCGACAAAGCGCTTTTATGCAACAGTACAGAATAGAATGCACTATGCCGTCCATGGTCACACTGCGGGGGAACTTATCATGGACCGGGCGGACAGCGAAAAAGCGCATATGGGGCTTACGACCTGGCAGGATGCCCCCGATGGAAAAATCAAAATAACAGACGTGTCTATTGCCAAGAATTATTTGTCCGAATTTGAATTGGGGCAATTAAACCGGATGGTAAACTCCTATCTGGATTTTGCGGAAAATATGACGCAACGCAAGATTCCCTTAACGATGCAGGATTGGGAAACGCGCTTGAATTCCTTTATCGAAATGTTTGAATACGGATTACTGAAAGACGCAGGAAACGTATCTGCGGAAGTAGCGAAATTCCATGCCGAAACTGAATTTGAGAAGTACCGCATTGTTCAGGATAAACTTTTTGAGTCCGACTACGACAGATACATCCATAAGCTTGAACAGTTGCAGCAACGAAAAAAGGAGGAATCCAAACCGGATACGAAAGGCGGCGCCGGCAAATGAAGCTGCAGTTTAAGCACCAGAAGTTCCAGGCGGATGCGGCAAAGGCAGTGTGTGATGTGTTTGCCGGACAGCCGTACCTCACGCCCAGCTATATGATGGATAAGGGTTATGTAAAAAATGATCAGATAACAACAGACGAAGCGGAACGTTTCACCGGTTTTGGCAACTCCAAACTCGCGCCGGAATTAAACGACGGGGTTATCCTCGGCAATATTAATAAAATCCAGCGAAGCAATCAGATTGAGCCTTCCAGGCAGTTGGAGGGGCGTTATAACCTGACGGTGGAAATGGAAACCGGCGTCGGCAAGACTTATACATATATCAAGACCATGTACGAGCTGAACAAGCGATACGGCTGGAGCAAGTTCATTATCGTTGTGCCCAGTGTCGCCATACGCGAAGGCGTGTATAAGTCTTTCCAGATTACGGAGGAGCATTTTGCGGAGGAATACGGGAAGAAAATCCGCTATTTTATCTACAATTCCGCACAGCTGACGGAGATAGACCGCTTTGCCTCCGACAGCGCCATCAATGTGATGATCATAAATTCTCAGGCGTTTAACGCCCGCGGCAAGGATGCCCGGCGTATTTATATGAAGCTGGATGAGTTCAGAAGCCGCAAGCCTATTGATATTCTTGCCAAAACGAACCCCATTCTGGTTATCGACGAGCCTCAGTCCGTGGAAGGCGCGGCTACAAAGGAACGCCTGAAGGAATTTAACCCGCTGGTAACTCTGCGGTATTCTGCAACGCACAAGAAAGAAAGCGTTTACAATATGATTTACCGCCTGGACGCAATGGAAGCTTATAACAAGAAGCTGGTCAAAAAGATTGCCGTTAAGGGTGTTTCTGTCACGGGAAGCACGGCGACAGAAGGATATATATATCTGCAAAGCATCAACCTCTCCAAGGGCAACCCTACTGCCACCATTGAATTTGACGTGAAAGGCGCCAGAGGGGTTCGCAAGTCAACACGCATTGCCGGCGAGGGGTTCAACCTGTTCCCCAATTCCGGCGAGCTTGCGGAATACAAAAACGGATATACAGTGTTGAGGATTGACGGAAGAGACAGTTCTATTGAGTTTATAAACGGTATTAAGCTGTTTGCCGGAGATGTTACCGGCGCGGTCAGTGAGGATCAGCTAAGACGTATCCAAATCCGCGAGACTATACTCTCTCACATCGAACGGGAGAGGCAGTTGTTCTATAAAGGCATTAAGGTATTGTCTCTTTTTTTCATTGATGAGGTTGCAAAATACAAGCAGTACGACGCTGCCGGGCAGGCTAATAATGGTCTGTATGCCGATATGTTCGAGGAAGAATACAAGCAGGCGATCAGTAACATCCAGCTTAGATTTGATGATAGTAATGAGTATTTTAAATATCTTGACGGCATAAACGCTGAGGAAACCCATGCCGGGTATTTTTCCATAGACAAAAAGAGCAATCGTATAATAGACGGCAAATTAGGCGACAGACGGGAACGCACCTCCGACGATGCGGATGCGTATGACCTGATTATGAAAAATAAAGAACGGTTGCTGGATCGACGGGAGAAGGTTAGATTTATTTTCTCTCACTCCGCTCTTCGCGAAGGCTGGGATAATCCAAATGTGTTTCAAATATGTACTCTCAAGCAGAGCGGCAGTGATGTCCGCAAGCGTCAGGAAGTAGGGCGCGGCCTGCGTTTATCCGTAAATCAAAATGGGGAACGCATGGATATTAACCTGTTGGGCGAGGATGTCCATAATGTAAATGTTCTTACCGTTGTCGCCAACGAAAGCTATGATAGCTTTGCCAAGGGGCTTCAGACTGAGCTTGCCGAGGCGGTAGCTGGCAGGCCTCGTATAGTAACGATAGATCTCTTTAAGAACAAAGTTATTAAAGACGCCGGCGGCGCTGAACAGGTTATTGATTTCGGCCTTGCTCAAAGCATTTATGAGGGGCTCATCACCGGCGGATATGTAAAAAAAGGCGCTCTCACCGACAAATATTATGAGGATAAGAAAAACGGCAATGTTGAAATCGCCGAAGAAGCCTCAGATTGCAAAGAGTCTGTAATAGCAATTCTCGATTCTATTTATGACAGCCGGGTCTTGCAGCCGGAGAATGCGCGTAAAAATAACATTGAGCTGAAGCTGGATAAATCCAAGCTGGGCATGCCGGAATTCCAGAAGCTGTGGGCTAACATAAACGCCAAGTCTGTGTATGTGGTGGAGTTTGACCAGGAAGAATTGATTCAGAAAGCAATATCGGCGCTGAATCGTGAACTTCGTGTTTCGAAGATATTTATCAAGGTCGAAACTGGGACGATGACCGATATCCAATCACGGGAACAATTGCAGCAGGGCGCCGCTTTTGTAAAAGAGGAAAGCGGGGTTTTTAAAGCTGAACTTTTGTCCAGCGCCACAGTGAAATATGATCTCGTCGGTAAAGTTGTCGCCGAAACAGGACTTACCAGAAAAGCTGTTGTAACTATCCTGCGCGGGATTGAAAAGACTGTCTTCGGTCAGTTTGCAAACAATCCGGAAGAATTCATTATCAAGGCGGCTCAGATAATAAACGAGCAAAAAGCAACGACCATCGTTCAGCACATCACTTATAATAAGTTGGACGCAGTTTATGACACCATCATTTTTACCGAACCGACGTTGAAAGGACAGCTTGGCGTGAACGCTATGGCGGCGAATAAACATTTGTATGACCATATTCTCTATGATTCCGCTAATGAGAAAACCTTTGCAGAGAGCGTCGATAACAGCAATGAGGTGGCGGTCTATGTAAAGCTGCCCAATGGCTTTTTTATCAGCACACCGGTCGGAAAATACAATCCTGACTGGGCGATAGCTTTTTACGAGGGCAAGGTAAAACATATCTACTTCGTTGCCGAGACAAAAGGCTCCATGTCCACCCTGCAGCTGCGCATGGTCGAGGAAGCAAAAATTCACTGCGCCCGTGAGCATTTTAAGGCGATTAGCACGGATTCTGTTGTATACGATGTAGTGGACAGCTACGCGGCGTTATTGGACAGGGTTATGAGTTAATTTGGGTGTGAAGGCAAAAAAGAGGCGCTATCCCTTGCGGACAATGCCTCTTTTGCTTAACCGTATCGGTTTGGTTTAGAGGTATATGGTTCGATTAAACCGTGCGTTTACGGACGCCCTTTGTTTTTCATGTCTAAAGGGTATTAGCAACAGTTATTTTGTTAAGATAAGTATAATATCTTTACCGTCTTTTTCTGTTTTTACTTTCCATCCTTTATTTTCAGCCAGGCGGCTGACATTCTCTTCTGCAGCGGCATTGCTGACCAGCACTTTTATCGTGCCGGATGGAATCGCGTTAAGCTGCCGCATGGTCATGAGAACAGGCTCCGGACAACTTAACCCCCGGGCATCAACTTCAATTGACATTCGAACTTTCCCCCCGTACTGATGGTTTTTGAACCAGACTAAATTTACTGTTTAAAAGGGCAATAACCAGGACAACTAAAAGGCCGATTACAACGGCAGCCTGGCCGTCAAAGGGGACTCCTTTCGCACTGGCGGCCAGACCAAAGTTATGCGCAAAGGCAGCTCCCATAAGAAATCCGAACACGGTAACAGCGCAATCGGTATTTCCTTCACTGGCTGCTACAAGCTGACGAAGCGGGCAGCCGCCCAAAAGAGTAATACAGATACCACAAAGCGTCATTCCCAGGAAGTTCCACAAACCGTCGGAGTGCGCTATAGGCTGGTTGGCAAAACCAAATTTAAAACCGCCAAAGATAATATTGCCGGCTAAGGCAACTGCGAGCATGGTTAAAAAACCGTATAACAAATGCTTATCCCTGAACATAATGAAATCTCTTATTCCGCCAGCCATGCATAAATGAGAACGTTGAGCCAGTATGCCAATGATCATGCCGGCGCCCAGAGATATCAGTAAAGGCGCATGTAAGGAGCCCGGACCAGTTTCGCTGAAAAACAAATATGGGGACTTGAACAGCAGAAGAAACAAACAGAGAAGAACAAGTATTGGAAAAATATAGCCGTTTATTTTATTCTGGTTACTCGCCGGACCCAGTGTAAAACCGCAGCTCAGGAACCAGGCTCCCACTGCAATGCCTGCCACCAGACCGGCAAAGCCTAATAATGCGTTCAGGTCGCCTGCGGCCAATCTTAAAACAAGACGGACGGGGCATCCCAAAAAAACAAGCATGCCAAGCATGGCTAAGACGGCAAGAAAGAACCTGGTAAATGTGCTGGAACCTCCAACAGCTTTAACCTGTTTTGTAAAAAGCGCAATTAAGAACGCTCCAAGAACCAAACCCAGAATTTCCGGCCGCAGGTATTGGACAGGCAATGCCCTATGCAGGCCTAAAGCTCCGGAAATGTCCCTTAGGAAGCAGGCGATACAAACACCCATATTTGGCGGATTGCCCATATGGGATAGAACAACTCCGCATAACCCCATGACCCCGCCCGCCAATATTACCCACACCTGTTTTTTAAACATAAATAACCCCCTGTTCTAGTTTTTTTAGATAACTTGATGAATTGTAGTATTTATTCTCCTTTTATCTATTGGTACCTTTTATTGTTATAATATAATTATTATATGGCCAGACAGTGTAACTATTAGATTTTTAAATACTCTAGTTTTGTAGATATTCATCACTTGAACTCTTATAATCCCGCAAATGTAAAAGGGCTTCTGAAAAAAGCCCTCTATGGTAATTATTAGTAAGTTAATTCCGTTCCCACACTTAGATAAATTGACTTTATAAAAGACCTCATTGTTCCTTCATACATATAAAAATCCCCTTCCGAATATTATAGTAATGCTCTTTGTTCTCCAATTTTTAAAGAGACAATCGGAAGGTGCGCCATGAGGTTTATTGAACGCTTTAATAGTATGCTGGCCGGAAAGCTGGCTGATTGGCTTTCAACGATGGCTATGTTTTACGGGGTTGCCTTCCTTGTCCTTCTGCCGTTAGTCTGGCAGCGGCCGACAAGCCTGGTTGGCTGGGCGCAGTACCTTATTTCAGTATTTTTTCAGGGCGTGGCGCTCCCGGTTCTTGGCTTTGTCTCCAAAAAGGAAGGTGAGCGAAACACCCAGATTCTGCAGGAGACTCATGACATGGTTATGGGTCAACTGGCAATTGTCCGGGCAGCCCTGGATCAGGCCAGGGACGAAAGGGATGATCTAAAGCTTTCTTTGCTGCAAATTGGGGCAAGGATGAACCGCTTAAAGCTGCCGGATGAATAGGGGGCGATTGCAAGAAGGTATTTATTTAGCGAACCCGGTAGGTACGGCATTGGCGCCGCTCACTCCGATGCTTTGCGCCGACAGTAACGCGGCTTCACCGCCGCTGGTTTCGTTCGGTTACCCTCGCATCGCCGGCTGCTGTTGCTGATGCTTCGAAAGTCGCTCGCTGTTGACAACGCCGTACCCTTTGGATGGTTTTTACTATATGCCTGCATAAGAAGTTTATTAACAAATTTAACTCTATTGTTGCTTGCCGATGCAGTTCATTTCATATAATTTATTTATTTTTACCAAATGGACTTCCTCATCGTTTCTAATCTCATTTAAGATGTCGTTAACCCTCTTGTACGGTGAAATTTGAATCAATCCCGTATACTCCTGATAAGCTCCCTGCTCGCCTTGAATTGCGACGGCCAGTCCCTGGCAGTAGTCGGAAAATATAGGCGGGTTAACCGGCTGGGTAGCTTCCGGTGGTATTGTTCCTGTTAGATCCTCTAGAATGGCGGTTATTTTAGCCGCATGATCAAGTTCATCCCTGCGGGCCTCGGCAAAGGTTTCCACACCCGGGAATTTTTCCGACATATCGCGCAGCGTTGCGTAAAAAGCCGCTGTTGTTCTCTCGCTGACCAGGGCGGATTTTAAACCCAGGATCATCTGTTCAGGCTGCCTTTGAGCGTAATATCGTTTTTGTTTTCTCACCTTTTTTACCTCCGTTAAAAAATATTGTGGAAAGCCCTGCCTGGTTTTACGGCAGCAGCCCCGCACATGAAAATATGTTATATTTTATTCAAGCAGGGATATTTTGGTGAGAACATTACAGAACTTGATTCCTAAAAAAGGATTGAAAGCGGCTGGCCTGGCAAAACTGTTTTGCAGCGCAGAATCAAGAACAGATGGTGAAACATTCATATTGCCGGCATGATAATCTTTTAAATCACGGTCTGTTAAGCTTCCAAAAACATCAAAGCCACTTTTTCTTTCTAAAAAAAATGAGCATAAAAATACCGAGACACAACATGGTTAAAAGGACTGCCGGATAACCCAAACGCCAATTCAGCTCGGGCATATATTTGAAATTCATCCCGTAAACACCGGCAATAAAGGATAAAGGGATAAAAATAGTTGTAATAATCGTCAAAACTCTCATCACATCATTAATTCTGTTGCTGATGCTGGAAAGGTAAATATCCATCATTTCTGAAAGCATATCCCGGAGAGTTTCAATGGTGTCAATGACCTGAATGGCATGGTCATAGACATCTTTTAAGTGCAGCACGGCAATATCCTCAAAGAAAGAAAGCTCCCCTCTCTGAAGGCTGCTGATGACTTCCCTGGAGGGCCAGATCGATTTTCGAATCAGCAGCATTTCCCTTTTTAGCTGGTGGATTACGTGCAAAGTATTCCGTGTGGGATTGGTTACAAGCTCTTCCTCCAAAATATCCAGCTTAAGCCCGACCTCCTCGAGGATTACAAAGTAATTATCCACGATGGCGTCAATCAAGGAATAGGCCAAATAATCCGCTCCCATCGCCCTGATTTTCCCGGCGCTGTTTTTAATCCTGGTTTTGATCGGCCGGAAGACATCTTCGCCGTTTTCCTGAAAAGTAATTACGAAATTAGAACCTATAATAAAACTAATCTGTTCTATCCCCAATTTCTTCTCAGTATCGTAACTGAGAAATTTCAAAACTACAAAAAGATGTTCACCAAGATCCTCAACTTTCGGGCGCTGTTCCGAATTTACTATATCTTCAAGAATCAACGGGTGCAGGTTAAAATACTTTCCGATATTTTGTATCGTTTCCAAGTTGTGAATTCCGTTAATATCTATCCAGGTGATTACTGGCTTATCCTTCAGGGGCAGGAATTCTTTTATTTCTTTGATTTCTTTTGACTGATACTGACTTTCCGAAAACTCGGTCAAGGTGATTTTAACCTGGCAGCTTCTTTTTTGGCCTATATGCACTAAAGTTCCCGGGGGCAAACCGGCCTTGTCCGCTCTGGTGCCGATTGTATGGACCATTTTAATTACTCCTTGCTATATTTGCTCCAGGCCGCTCAGCAGGGCTTTTGCGTTTAATCCCAAAACATTGTGATTATAACCGCCCTCTAAGACTGTGAAAACTTTTCCCTGGCAGACACGCCCGGCGGATTGACTGATTATTTTTCCTGTTTCAGTGTAATCCCCGGTAGTCAAAAGGCGTCCCCAGTCAGATATATGCCTGTCAAAGCCGGCTGAAACCCCGATTATGCCATATCCCTTTTCATTTTCCAAGACATCTTTGAGGTCATTTAAAAAATCCTCCCGGGTCTTGCCTGATACGTGATGGTAGATAACGTCCGATCTCCCGTGAAAAATTTTTTCAGTTCCGTCCCCGAAATGCAGGTCAATATCAACAATCAGAGCTTTATTAACAACACCGCTTCTGATCAGCTTTTCAACCGCCACGGCAATATTGTTAAAATAGCAAAAACCCCAGCATGAACCCGGGCTGGCATGGTGTCCGGGGGGCCTGATCAATCCAAACGCTTTTTTGCCGCTGACCGCCAGTTCCGATGCTTTGATTGCTCCTCCCACAGCCAGTGAGGCAACTTCGAACAGCTGCGGATTTCTTTTAAACCGTTCAAGGTGTTCTGTTTTATGCACTAATAATATATCTGTCTCGCTTGCAGGTTCGGGCCGGACAAAAGGGTAGGATTTGATCAATTCATCATACATGCTGTCCATCCTTCCATAAGCCGCCGCCGGATCGCAAGCGTACACCTCCCTGTACCGCTCGTGAAATACCACCTGCATATGCGTTTAAACCCCTCTCATGATTAGATTATCCTTTTGCTTATGGTATAATAATAAAAACGTGCAGGCAAGCAAATTAGATAAACATGGCGTGGTTAAACGTGTCCCAAAATTCAGTAAGGCTATGGAAAGTCGATCCGTTAAGACCGGACGGCAAGGTTATTCAAAAGGCGGCGTCAATCCTCCGCTCCGGAGGGCTGGTAGCTTTCCCGACAGAAACCGTTTATGGGTTGGGGGCCAACGCTTTTGACAGGGAGGCGCTGGCAGGCATATTCAGGGTGAAGGGCAGGCCGCAGGACAACCCTTTGATTGTTCACGTAGCTGACCGAAAAACAGTTTTTCAGCTGGCCGCCGAGACGCCGCAAAGAGCCATAATTCTGATGGATACTTTTTGGCCGGGGCCCTTGACGATTATTTTGCCCAAAAACTCTTTAATACCGGATGAAGTCAGCGCGGGTTTAAACAGCGTTGCTTTAAGAATGCCTGCCCATCCTGTAGCGCTGGAATTAATCAGGGAAGCTGGAATACCGGTTGCCGCCCCCAGCGCAAATCTTTCGGGCCGACCGAGTCCGACTACCGCCGGGCATGTTTTAAAAGATTTGGGTAACTTAATTGATGCTGTATTGGATGGCGGGCCTGCGGATCTGGGGCTTGAATCAACTGTTTTGGACTTGACCTTGGATGTTCCGGCAATACTACGTCCCGGTGGCGTAACACCGGAGGAAATATCCCGTGTTATCGGCGGGCTGCAAATATATTCCTCGTCCGCGGAAGAAAACTTAAATAAGGCTCCTGTTCGCTCCCCCGGGATGAAGTACAAGCACTACGCCCCGGAGGCGCCCGTTTTTATTATTGAAGGAGAGCCTTTAAAAGTTGCCCGGCGGCTCGGTGAGCTGCTGCGCCAATACCAGGCTGAAGGGAAAAAAGTTGGCGTGCTTGCATATGAGGAGAACGCGCAATTTTATAGCTGCGGGGAATTAATTGTCGCCGGCCGGCGGCAGGAGCCCGCAGGGGTTGCTGCCCGGTTATACAGCGCCCTGCGCCATTTTGATGAGCTCGGTGTGGATGTTATTCTGGCCGAAGGCATGGAGCCCAAGGGTTTAGGCCTGGCAATCATGAACAGGTTGTACAGGGCTGCAGGAGGCAGGGTAATCCGCGTTTAAATAAAATCAAAAACCCGAAAAAAACGGCTGAAAACGCGGGGTGAGGGAAATAAAAATACTCTTTGTCTGCTCTGGCAATACCTGCCGGAGCGTAATGGCCGGGGCGCTGGCTAAAAAAGCTTTGCAGGCTAGGGGGAAGGACCGGGAAAACCAGGTGATGTCCGCGGGTACTTCCGCCCTGCCCAATGACGGCGCTTCCGCCGGCGCGATTGAAGCGATGAAAGAGTCGCAGATAGATGTAACAGGCCATAAAGCGGTTCTTTTAACGTGTGATTTAGTCAAAGAAGCAGATTTGATTTTAACGATGACAAGGTCGCATAAACAGCAGGTAGGGCAGCTTGAACCTGGTTCAAAGGGAAAAACTTTTACACTTGCCGAATTTGCCGGAAAAGGTTCGGATATAATTGATCCTTTCGGGCGTTCCCTGGATTTGTACAGGCAGTGTGCGGCAGAATTGCGTTATCTTATCGGGCTTGCCCTTGAAAAATTAGCGATCTAGCAGCTTTTTGAGCAAGAGGAAAATGTCGGTTGATGTAGAAATATACTTTCAGCAAAAAAGCAAAATATAACCTGGCAATAAGGAGGCGCCGGATAATTTGCAAATTGCGGTCGGCGGGGATCATGCCGGATGGAAGCTAAAAGAAGAAATAATTTTATACTTGAAGGAAAAAAATCTGTCTTATCATGATTTTGGTTCTTTTTCAGCGCAAGAGTCAGTTGATTACCCTGATTTTGCGCTGCTTGTAGCTGAGGCGGTCCGTTCCGGCGAATATGATCTGGGCATCCTCTGCTGCGGTACGGGGATTGGTGTCTCTATGGCCGCAAACAAAGTACCGGGGATAAGGGCGGCTTTGTGTCACGATACGTTTTCCGCGCGGGCTTCCAGAGAGCATAACGACGCGAATATTTTAACCCTTGGAGAAAGAGTAATTGGTCCCGGCCTGGCCAGGGAAATAGTTGATGTGTGGCTGAAAGCGGTCTTTCAAGGCGGCCGCCATGCCCGGCGGACGGAAAAAATAGCACAAATTGAGAACAAATATATTAAAATATAGATTATTGCTCTATGAGCGGAAAAGGAGACAGGTATGTTCAAAGATTCATTAGCAGCGGCAGATCCGGAGATCGCAAGGGTGATCAACCTGGAAATAGAACGGCAGCAGGATACCCTTGAATTCATCGCTTCCGAAAATTCGGTAAGTCTGGCTGTATTGGAAGCGCAGGGTTCGGTTTTAACGAACAAATACGCCGAAGGATATCCGGGAAAGCGTTATTACGGCGGCTGCCGGTATGTTGACATGGCGGAGCAGCTGGTAATTGAACGCGCAAAAATAATTTTCGGCGCGGAACATGTTAACGCCCAGCCCCATTCCGGTACGCAGGCCAACTTCGCAGTTTATATGGCGCTTCTTAAACCGGGTGATACAATCCTAAGCATGAGCCTTGCCCACGGCGGGCATTTGACCCATGGAAGCTCTTTAAGCATGTCGGGAAAATTTTATAAGATTGTTCACTATGGCGTGGATGAACAAACCGGAGTAATTGATTATGACCAGGTGCTGAAAACTGCCCTTGAATGCAAACCTCAGTTAATTGTAGCCGGCGCCAGCGCTTACCCGCGCACACTTGATTTTGAACGGTTCGGGGAAATCGCCCGGCAGGCGGGGGCCTTGCTGATGGTCGATATGGCGCACATTGCCGGTCTTATTGCAGCAGGGGAACACGCGAATCCGGTTCCGCACGCCGATGTTGTTACGACGACCACCCACAAGACCCTGCGCGGGCCTCGCGGCGGGCTGATTTTATGCCGGGAGGAATATGCTACCAAGATAAACAGGGCCCTTTTTCCAGGTCTTCAGGGAGGCCCATTAATGCATGTGATCGCCGCCAAAGCGGTGGCTCTTTGGGAAGCCATGCAGCCTGAATTTGCAACCTACCAGCGCCAGGTTGTTAAAAACGCCCGTTCTCTTGCGGAGGCTCTGCTGCAAAAAGGTTTTAACCTTGTCGGCGGCGGAACGGACACACATTTAATTCTGGTAGATCTAAGGGGCAGGGATATAACCGGCGCCCAGGCGGAGGAAGTTCTGGACAGGATTGGCATTACCGTGAACAAGAACGCAATTCCCTTTGATCCAAGGCCACCCGCTATAGCCAGCGGTATCCGGATAGGAACTCCCGCGGTAACCACCCGTGGTTTGGACGAAAAAGATATGCGGCAGGTGGCGGAAGTTATCAGCCTGGCGATAAACAACAGGGATGATGAAGAAAAACTGCGGCAATGTTCCGAGGTTGTCCGGGATCTTTGTCTCAAGTACCCGTTGTATGAAAAATTGTCATCATAATTTTGAAGAATGCGTGAGGTTTTGACGCATGGCAATTCAACGTCCCTCATTCGATGAAGTGTACATGGATGTCGTGGAGGTAATTTCGCGCCGTTCAACCTGCCTGCGCAAAAAAGTGGGCGCTGTTGTTGTGGTGGACAGGCGGATTATTTCCCACGGGTACAATGGAGTAGTCAGCGGCGAAGCTCATTGCTGCGACACGGGGGTCTGCTTAAAAATTCAGGCGGGCAGGGAAGATTTCAAGCCCTGCATGCATGCCGAACAGAACGCCGTCTGTCTTTGCGCAAAGCGCGGGCTGGCGGTCAGAGGCGGGATTATTTATGTAAATGCGGATATCTGCGTTACCTGCGCCAAACTGATCGTAAGCTGCGAGTTCAGCCGGGCGGTAGTTCGGCGTGATTATAAGAGTACCGGTGAAGGGATAGATTTTCTGTTAAAGTACGGCGTTCAGGTTGATTTGTGGCCAAGTGGCAAGTAGGGACGGTTCTTAAAGGGTTCAATTGGAAGTTTTGCGAAGAAAAAGGGCTCAAATATCAGGCAACTCCTGGTTTTGAGGAGGCTGATTGAGAACCCGTGTAAA
>DFZT01000085.1 GCA_002382755.1 Firmicutes bacterium UBA4049
CTCATTTGTATAACCCAAGCGGCTGGCCAAGCCGAACTTCTACAGGCTACAGCCTACAGCCTAATTGCCTACAGCCTACAGCCTACAGCCTACAGCCTAACAGCCTGAATAGTTACAAGTTTTATTGCCTTTTCTCGCAATTATTGCCTTTCATTTTTTACCTTCAATCTGGCGATATTAATAACGAAAATAGTTTTAAGCAAAAATTTTACCCTTGCCGCGGTATCCTCAAAACAAAGGAGGCATGCTCATGGGTAGAAGTCGCAGTCGCAGAGGCTTAATGTCCGACAGGCTTAAGTACGAGTTGGCTGAAGAGCTTGGTGTGGCCGATGTTGTGCGAAGGGATGGCGGCTATTTCGGCAATGTTTCTTCAAAGAACTGCGGTAACTTAGTCCGCCTGGCTATCGAGCGAGCCGAACGCAGCATGGCAAGAGGACACTAGCGGCATTTGGGGGCGCTTTAAAGGCGCCCCTATTATATTTCTTTTGCGGGGAGGGTGACATTTTCCCTAATCTTTATATCATTTATCACAGATTAACGACGCCCTCTCATAATTACCTTGACAGAATGGGCTTTTTTTCTATATAATTGGTTTCGCCAAAACAACGGAGTGTAATAAAATGATCCGGGTAAACGTGGAAAGAATAAAAGACAGTGAAGGAGAAACTCTTCTTTTCCGGGAAGAGGTCGATTTACCCTGCATTGACAAAGAAGAAATTTCTTTTGCCGGACCGGTGAATATAGAAATTGAACTTATAAGCTCCGGTAAAAAAATACAGGCTGAAGGAACTATTCAAGCCGTTATCCGGCGTCCCTGTGACCGCTGCCTGAGTCCGGTTGAATTTTTAGTTGAAGCGCCTTTTAAAGAAATATATTTTTCAACCGGAACAAACCAGAATAATGTAATGCAGGACGAATGGATTCCATTTAAAAACGAGATCATCGATATAGAACCGGAAGTAATAAAATCACTTATCATGGCCCTGCCGATGAAAGTCCTTTGTGAACAAAATTGCCGGGGATTATGCCCGTCCTGCGGACAAAACCTGAATATCGAAAAATGCGGCTGCAGCCGGGAAATAATAGATCCGAGGCTTGCTGTTCTTCGGGAATTCGCGAAGATTAAACACGGTGAAAAGAATCTAGAGTAAAGCTTTTAGCGCCATTAAGAAAAACTAAGAGGGGGTGTATAAAAATTGGGTGTTCCAAAAAGAAGATCTTCAAAACAACGCGGGCGTCAGCGGAAAGCTAACTGGAAAATACAGTCTCCCAACTTGATCAACTGCCCACATTGCCATAAACTGACTTTACCGCATAGAGTCTGCCCATCCTGTGGCTATTATAAAGCCAGGGAAGTAATCAAACTTTAATTCGCCGTCTTGGGCTTGAAACCCCCTTCGAAACTAATAATCTTAACAGACCGCCTGGAAAATTACCAGGCGTTTTTTGTTTAAAATATTTTTGGTTCGGTTGCTTTTTTTTGGGATAAAGGATATACTCTATTTTAGTATCTGGTATTAAAGTATATTTTACATAGGTGGCATTTATTACCATGATGAGTCCGGGGAAAAGCAAGCGGCAGGAACTCCTCTGCAGATACCTTGAAGGAAATCCCTTTCTTACGGACAACGAACTTGCTCACATGCTCGGTGTAAGTATTCAGACAATCCGGCTTGACCGGTGGGGTTTGAGCATCCCCGAACTCCGCAAGAGGTTGAGGGAGGTTGCCAAGGGAAGTTACGGACAGGTATCCGCTTTGCAAAAAGAAGAATGGATTGGCGATCTTGTAGACCTGGAACCCGGCAGACAAGGTGTTTCAATTTTGGAAGTTTCTGAAGAGATGACTCTTAACAGTACAAAAGTAGCAAGGGGGCATTATATATTTGCCCAGGCAAACTGCCTTGCTGTTTCCCTGGTTAACACAAAGGTTGCTCTAACCGGCACTGCAAAAATAAGCTTTAAACGCCCGGTTTATTATGGAGAAAAGGTGATTGCCAGGGCTTTTATTAGCCGCAAGAAGGACAACAAATTTATTATCAGGGTCACTTCAAAAGTCCGGGATGAAACAATTTTTCAAGGAAAATTTCTTGTTTTTGCGATAGCCTAGGAGGTAGGCCGATCTTGATAATTGCCGTTGACGCTATGGGTGGCGACAATGCGCCTGGAGAAATTGTCAAAGGCGCAATACAGGCGGCACAGGAATATAACCAGGAAATCATTCTGGTAGGAGACCAGGCGAGGCTGGAGAAGGAAATTGAAGGTTATTCAAATAAGCTTGTGACTATCCATCATGCGCCTGAAGTCATCTCTATGTCTGAGTCTCCCGCGGTTGCCGTAAGAAGGAAAAAGGATTCTTCAATTGTCCAGGTCATTAAACTGCTCAAGGAAGGCACCGCCTCAGCTGCCGTGTCGGCCGGGAATACCGGAGCTTTAATGGCTGCAGGTGTTTTAATGGTCCGCCTGATCGAAGGCATTGACCGGCCTGCCCTTGCTGCGGTTGTACCCAGCAAAGGCGGGGGCACTATGATTCTGGATGCCGGCGCCAACGTCGACTGCAAACCTATCCACATTCTCCAGTTTGCTATTATGGGTCACCTTTATGCGCAGGAAGTACTGGGTATAAAGAACCCGCGCGTAGGATTGTTAAATATCGGGCAAGAAATAACAAAAGGCAATGAACTTACTTTAGCTGCTTTCCCGATGCTTCAAAAAGCCGAGCTTAATTTTATCGGCAACGTAGAAGGAAGAGACATCTGTCAGGATACAGTTGACGTAGTCGTCTGCGACGGTTTTGTCGGAAATGTAGTTCTAAAAGCTCTTGAAGGAATCGGCTCCGCTTTTATGCAGATGATGAAAGAAGGAACCGATAAAGACTGGATTGGCAGGGCAGGACTTACCATGTCAATGTCAGCTCTCCGCAATTTCCAAAGAAGGCTGGATTATGCGGAGTATGGCGGAGCCCCGTTACTTGGATTAAACGGGCTGATCATTGTTTGCCATGGAAGCTCCACTTCCCGAGCGATAAAGAATGCCATTCGCTTTGCACGCGAATCAGCGCAAAAGAATTTAACCTCAGCTATACAAAACAGCATTCACAGAATTCAATACAAAGGCAGGAATATTAATGCACAATGATCGACAAGCAGGTATCCTGGGAGTCGGCATCTATACACCAGAGCGTAAGTTGACCAACCGGGACCTGGAAAAAATGGTGGACACCGGAGACCAATGGATAGTTACACGGACGGGCATCAGGGAAAGGCGTATCGCCGAACCCGATCAATTAACTTCCGATATGGCAACTGAAGCGGCAAAGAAAGCAATAGCCGACGCCGGAATAAAAGTGGACGAGATAGATCTAATTATCGTAGCCACCAACACTCCGGACATGTTGTTTCCCGCTACCGCCTGTTTGGTGCAGAATAAAATCGGGGCGCGTAAAGTGGGAGCATTTGATCTGCAGGCCGGATGCACGTCTTTTCTTTACGGGATGGTAATTGCAAGCCAATTTATTGCAAGCGGCTTCTGCAAAAGGATACTTTTAATCGGAGCTGAATGCATGTCAAGAGTAATTAACTGGGAGGACCGCAATACATGCATCCTCTTTGGCGATGCAGCCGGGGCTGTAATTATGGGCCCGGTTCCGGATGGGTACGGGATCCTCTCCAGCAGCATAAGATCAGACGGTTCAGGCGCCCATCTGTTAACCCTGCCCGGCGGGATGACCCAGTTTCCGGCATCAAAAGAGACATTAGAGAAAAAGCTTCACTTTTTACATATGAACGGCAGGGAGGTCTTTAAATTTGCCGTGCGGAACATTGAAGAATGCTGCTTGGATGTTTTGGAAGAGGCAGGATTGACCCGCAGCGATCTGGATTTTCTGATTCCTCACCAGGCAAACCTGCGCATTATTGAAACAGCCGCCAAACGTTTAAACGTGCCTCTTGATAAAGTAGCAGTCAATGTTGATCGTTACGGGAATACTTCCTCGGCGACACTCCCGCTGGCGCTATACGAATCTTTACAGGAAGATAAGATAAACGACGGTCAACATATAGTTCTGGCCAGTTTTGGAGCTGGCCTTACCTGGGGCGCTCTGGTAATGAAATGGTATAATTACCGGAACCGCAACTAGCTTTTAAGGAGGCGTGTCCAATCCATACAAGGTTGTGCGATCTTTTAGGAATTGAATACCCGGTTATCCAGGGTGGAATGGCCTGGGTATCTACAGCCCATTTGGCTGCGGCAGTGAGTGAGGCCGGTGGCCTTGGAATAATTGGTTCCGGCACAGCCGAAGCGAGTTGGGTGCGGGAACAGGTTCGGTTGGCCAAAGAGTTGACAAATAAACCATTCGGTGTTAATGTTCTGCTGCTTTCCCCGTATGTTGAAGATGTCCTCAGGGTAATCATTGAGGAAAAAGTACATGTAATTACAACCGGGGCGGGCAACCCCGGCAAGTATCTTTCAGATTTGCAGGGCGCCGGCGTTATAGTAATTCCAGTAGTATCGTCCGTAGCCCTGGCCAAACGCCTTGTCCGCAGCGGGGTTAATGCTGTTATTGCCGAAGGCATGGAAAGCGGGGGTCATGTGGGTGACCTTGGGACGATGGCCCTTGTTCCCCAGGTAGTGGAAGCAGTTCAGCAACCTGTAATAGCCGCAGGCGGAATTTTTGACGGCCGCGGTTTGGCGGCGGCCTTATGTATGGGAGCTGTTGGGGTACAGATGGGTACCCGTTTCATGTGTGCGGAAGAATGCATTATTCATCCAAATGTCAAGCAGATGATCATTAAGGCAAAGGACAGGGATACTATTGTTACAGGCTATAGCATAGGTCATCCTGTGCGGGTGCTCCGGAACAAGCTGACCAGGAAATTCGAAGATTTGGAAAGCCACTGCGCGCCGGCGGAGGAAGTGGAAAAGCTGGGTGTGGGACGTCTTCAGGCAGCAATGGCAGAAGGAGATACAGATTACGGATCGGTTATGGCGGGCCAGGTGTCGGCAATGGTTAAAGAAATCCAAACCGCCCGCGATATAATTCTGGATGTTGTTCAGGGCGCCGCTGAAATACTTCAAAATCTGGCTCCTCTAGGTGGTGAATTTAATAAATGAAAGCAGTCTTTCTCTTTCCCGGGCAAGGCGCACAGTACGCCGGTATGGGTAAAAAAATACATGATCAGTATCCCGTGGCGAGAGAGATTTTTAAAACAGCGGATGAAATTTTGGGCTTTTCCTTAAGCGGCCTGTGTTTTGAAGGACCGGAAGAGGAACTCCAAAAAACTATTAATGCTCAGCCGGCCATCTTTACAGTAAGCGTCGCCTGTGCCGGAGTACTTCTGGAAAGAGGTATTGAACCGTTGGCAGCCGCAGGCCACAGCCTCGGAGAATACAGCGCCCTTGTAACCGCAGGATCAATTTCCTTTGCGGACGGCGTGATGCTTGTACGTAAACGGGGCCAATATATGCAGGAAACAGTACCGCTGGGCACGGGGGGCATGGTGGCTGTTCTGGGCCTCGATGCGCCCGAAATTACACGTGTTTGCAGTCAGGTAAGATCAGAAGGTATGGTTGTTGATGCAGCCAATTTTAACTGCCCGGGACAGGTGGTTATCGCCGGTGAAAACCAGGCTTTGGAAAGAGCCAAAATCCTGGCCAAAGAAGCAGGCGCAAAAAGATGTCTACCGCTGGCCGTAAGCGCGCCTTTTCATTCCACACTTTTGCGCCCGGCAGGTGATAAAATGGCCGCCGAGCTGGCCGCAGTAGAGATTAAAGACCCTCGAATACCAGTTGTCGCTAATGTTACAGCTGATTACGTTACAAATGGGGATCATGTCCG
>DFZT01000008.1 GCA_002382755.1 Firmicutes bacterium UBA4049
GGCATTCCTGAACGCCTGGGATATTTTAGCGGCGTGGGATGTGTTTTTTCAATTACAACAAGTGTCCGTTCATGCCCGAGATAAGGCAGAACCAGCCGCCTGATTTCCTTTAATGATCCTCCCAGAAGTGACAGCATCTGATCGCACCCCTGCGCTTCGACTTCCGCATCTCTGCCTTTTAAGGCAACCATGCGACCCCCTACACGAACCAGTCCAAGACAGTATTCGGCAATCACCGGCAAGGGCCCTACAGCCCTGCAAAAGGCAAAGTCGAACTGTTCCCGGTATTCTTCCCTGCGGCTTATTTCTTCAGCCCTGCCGTATATAGCTGCGGTATTGGAAAGTCTTAAACGGGATACGGCATCATTTAAAAAATCCGCCTTTTTTTTGGAGGATTCGATCATGGTTAAAGAAATTCCGGGTTTGGCAATTTTCAGCGGTATCCCCGGAAGGCCTGCGCCGCTCCCGACATCAACAACCTGCGGGCTGCCCTCAAGCGGTACGACAAGCAGGCAGGCTAAAGAATCCACAAAATGTTTCAGGGCGGCTTCCTTTTCGGTTAAAATCCTGGTTAGATTTATTTTTTTATTTCCTTCAACAATTAATTTAAAGTAATTGTTGAAGAGTTCCTTTTGCTCGCTGCTCAAAATAATCCCCAGTTCTTCCGCGCCTTTAAAGCACCAGTAGACCAGTTCACTATGATGGTCAGATGGCTGCGCTGCCATTGACGGCCCCTTTCCGCCTTCTTTGCTCAAGGCGGACCATCAGAATGGCTATATCGGCCGGTGTTATACCGGAGATACGGCTCGCCTGCCCCAGGGAGCGGGGGCGGATTTTTTCCAGCCTTTGTTTGGCCTCGTTGGCCAGACCCTCAATCAAGGCATAATTAATATCTTCAGGTATCCGCCGCTCTTCTAATTTCGTAAACTTTTTAACCTGCTCAGTTTCTTTTTTTATATATCCGGCATATTTAACTTCTATTTCCACTTCCTCAACTACATCGTCAAACAAGTCCTCAGGCAGATCCGGCCTGCCGCCCGGCAGGCTGAACAGGTTTTCATACCTCAACTCAGGACGCCTCAGTAAAGAAGCAAGACTTGCTGATTGGCTCAGGGGCGCGCTGCCGGACTTTTCTAAAACCGTCTGTACTTCTTCGGTAACGGGGATAAAAGTCTTGTTGACCCGTTCAAGATCAGCTTCAATTAATTTTTTCTTTTTACAGAAAGCTTTGTATCGCTCCGTAGAAACAAGGCCGACTTTATAGCCCGCCTCGGTCAGCCTCAAATCTGCATTGTCCTGGCGCAGCAGCAGCCTGTGCTCTGCACGGGAAGTCAACAGCCTGTATGGTTCGCCCGCTCCTTTAGTGATCAGATCGTCAATCATTACGCCTATATATGCTTTGGCGCGGCCAAGGATGAAGGGTTCCTTCTGCTGTACATAGCAGGCGGCGTTAATTCCGGCGATAATTCCCTGTGCTGCCGCCTCTTCGTATCCGGATGTGCCGTTGATCTGCCCGGCGCTGAACAATCCCCGGATTTCCTTGCACTCGAGGGAGTGTTTTAACTGGGTGGGCAGCAGGTAATCATATTCGATCGCATAACCGGGCCTGATTACCTGGACGCTTTCCAGTCCTTTCAGAGTACGAAGCATTTGCAGCTGAACATCTTCCGGCAGGCTTGTGCTCATTCCCTGCACGTACATTTCGTTTGTCTCCAGGCCTTCCGGTTCAATAAAGACCTGGTGTCCGGGCCTGTGCGCAAAACGCACAACCTTGTCCTCGATCGAGGGGCAGTAACGCGGCCCGATCCCTTCAATAAGGCCGCTGAATAAAGGGGATCTGTGCAGGTTATCCCTGATTATCCGGTGAGTGGCTTCATTTGTATAAGTCAGCCAGCAGGGCGCCTGCTCACGTTCAATCCGCCCGGAAATAAATGAGAACCTGTAGTTTTTCTGATCGCCGGGCTGAATGACCATTTTTGAAAAATCTATACTCCGCCGGTCAACCCTGGCCGGTGTGCCAGTCTTAAAGCGGCCGAGTTCCAGGCCAAGTTCCCGCAGGTGTCCGGCAAAACCTACCGAGGGAAACTGTCCCTGGGGGCCTCCCGAAAAAGTTAAATCACCGATTATAATACGTCCTCTCAAGTAAGTGCCGGTTGTTAAAACGACCGCGGACGCCATATATTTTGCCCCCGTACTGCTAATTACACCCTGTACGGTATTGCCGGAGACGACCAGTTTTTCCGCCAAAACCTGCTTCAAATCAAGCCCGGGCTGGTTTTCCAGAACACGCCGCATGTTTTTCTGGTATAATTTTTTATCCGCCTGTACCCGCAGGGCACGCATCGCCGGCCCTTTGGCCGTGTTTAACATCCTGACCTGAATAGCGGACCGGTCGGTATTTAAGCCCATTTCCCCGCCGAGCGCGTCCACTTCCCTGACCAGCTGCGCTTTTGCAGGCCCACCCACGGAAGGGTTGCAGGGCATCATGGCAATATTATCCAGATTTAAAGTCAAAATCAGAGTACGGCAGCCCATTCTGGCTGCAGCCAGCGCTGCCTCGCAGCCGGAATGGCCCGCCCCGATTACAACAACATCGTATGTGCCAGCCAGGTACTCCATCAAAGCTTCCCTCACTTGCCAATGCAAAAGTTAGCAAAAATATGATCAATAATTTCTTCCGTGGCGGTTGAACCTGTTATTTCACCCAGTGTAACCCAGGCTGCATGCAGGTCGACAGCCTGCAGGTCCTCCGGCAGTCCTTCCTCGACAGCCTGCAAAGCTTCTTTTAAATGATCTTCGCAACGTCGCAGTATATCCCTGTGCCGCACGTTGCTTACCAGATAATTTCCTCCAGGCTCAATTTTACCTTCAAAGACAATCTTCTCTATGGTATTCGAAAGTTCTTCAAGCCCGGCGCCCGTTTTAGCGGATATTTCAAGGACCGGGCATTCACCGTCAGGGCAGCTTGCTGATACCCGTCCGGCCCCTGTGAGGTCTATTTTGTTTATCAAAAGGATTTTTCTTTTTTTGTGAAGACCTTCCAAAAGCTCCCGGTCTTCTTTTGTAAAGCCCTGCACAGCGTCAATAATAAACAGAACGAGGTCGGCTGACTCAAGAGCGTCCCGGGACCTCTGCACGCCGATACTTTCCACGGGATCGTCGGTCGGGCGCAAACCGGCCGTATCGGCCAATTTTATTGGTATTCCCTTTATGTTCACAACTTCTTCGATAATATCCCTGGTTGTGCCGGGAATTTCAGTCACAATTGCTCTTTTTTCCTTGAGCAGGGCGTTTAATAAAGACGACTTGCCTGCGTTAGGCCTGCCGGCAATTACAGCCAGGATACCCTCCCGGTAAATTTTACCCTTCTCGGCCGAGTCAATTAGGAAACCCACTTGTTTAAGGATCTTAACCAACTTTTCCCTTATCTGAAACCTGTCTTCAGGCTCAGGAAATTCGTCCGGAAAATCAATACTTGCTTCCACTTCAGCCAGCAAGGCGGTAAGCTCTTTTTGTATTTCGCCCACTTTACCGGAAAATTCACCCTTTAGCTGAGAAACAGCCAGCTTCAGGCCCGCGTCTGTTTTTGCCCTGATTATGTCTATGACTGCTTCCGCCTGGATTAGATCCAGCCGACCGTTTAAAAAAGCCCGGCGTGAAAACTCGCCCGGCTCCGCCAAACGGGCCCCCTGGCCGAGCACCGTCTCCAGTATTTTGCGCAGAGGAATAAGCCCGCCATGGCAGTTAAATTCAACAACATCCTCTTTTGTGTAGCTTTTAGGAGCGGCCATGACGCCTATCAGAACTTCATCGATTATCTCGCTGTTTCGGGGTTCCGACACATAGCCATAAAAAAGCCTGTAACCGGGGTTTCCCTCCCACCATTCTTTACCCCCGGCGGGTATAAAGACTTTTCTGGCAATATCAAAAGCCCTGTGTCCGCTTAGTCTGACAATGCCAATGCCGCCTTCTCCAAGAGGTGTTGAGATCGCTGCAATTGTGTCAGATAACAATACCACCACCGCTTCCAAAAGTCCGTGACATCTGCAATATCTGCAATATATGTTCAGGCCCGGGCATGCCTTTTAGGAGATATTATTATTTTCCGGTAAGGCTCCTCGCCTTCACTGTATGTATAAACATCCTCCAAACCTTGCAGGGTTGTATGAATAATCCTTCTTTCATGAGGACTCATCGGTTCAAGAACAACATTTCTGCCCTTTTGCCTGGCTTTTTCAGCCAACCTCAAAGCGAGATCCTCCAGCGTCTGCTCCCTGCGCACCCGATACCCGCCAACATCAAGCAGAACCTTGCGTCTTTCCTCCTGCTTCTTATTAACACCAAGGCTGACCAGATACTGAAGAGCGTCAAGCGTTTCTCCGCGCTTACCAATAAGCACGCCCAGGCCCTCTCCCTGGATATCTATCGATAAAATCCCGTCGCTTTCGTGAATATCTATATCTGCGGAAAAATCCATTGCTTTAAAGATTTTCTCCAGTAAGTTTCTGGCCCGTTGTGAAGGAGTTTCCTTGACGCGAACACGAACTTTAGCCATTCGGTTTCCTAAAATCCCAAACAGCCCCCGTGAAGGTTCCTCCAACACGTCCACCTGCGCCTGTTCAACTCCTATGCCTAAATCAGCCAAAGCCTGTTCTACCGCTTCGTTGACTGTCTTACCTACCTTTTCCACTTCTACCACTTTCCGCTATAGCCTCCTTTATCCCTGCAATCTGCTTGTTGACAAAATATTGCTGAATAATGCCCATAATATTAAAAACAACCCAGTACAAAGACAAACCGGCAGGAACAGTCATACAAATATATGCTATAAAAACCGGCATGGTAAATAACATTATCCTCTGTGTGGGATCATTGGTCGTCATGGTCATCTTTGACTGCAGGTATGTTGTTACACCAGCCAATACAGGCAAAATTAAGACAACAAAAGCCGAAGCAAGATCATTAATATCAGTTAATCTATAGACCTGGCTCAAATTGCTTATCCATAAAAAACCTGCATTTACATGCTCTAAATTAATGAACTCTAGATGGTGTTTTGGGTTATCGAAATAATGCAAAAGGGCTTGGTACAAAGCTATCAAAATAGGTAACTGGACAATCAGGGGAAGGCAGCCGGACATGGGGTTTACATTGTGCTGCTTGTATAATTCCATTATCTTCTGCTGCATTTTCTGCGGATTTTTTTCTTTATATTTTTCCTGAATCTCCTTCATTTTCGGAGCCAGCTGCTGCATAACAACCATTGAACGCATCTGTTTTGCGGACAATGGATAAAGCACAACTTTAACCAGCACTGTCAGAAGTATAATCGCCAATCCGTAATTCGGCAGGTGAATCATTTCTGTGAATTTATATAAATAATCTAATAAATATGTCATTCCAACGACTATTGACTGAAACAATAAATCACCTCCAGATTATTCGCACGGGGATTGCATATATTTAGACCGGGTCATATCCACCTGGGCAAAAGGGATGACAGCGCAGCAATCTTTTAGCCGTTTTCCACAAGCCAATAGCCAGCCCGTATTTAGAAACGGCCTGGCAGGCATATTCGGAACAAGTAGGGTAAAACCTGCAGGAAGGCGGTAAGAAAGGTGAAATACACTTTTGATAAAACTTTATTAAGATTATGATAAACTTACTCATGAAGACCTCGTTCTATGTTTTACCAACCGAAGCTTTCCCGGCAATTTTGCCGCCCGGATTTTTTTTCAGGAGCAGGAAAAGCTTATCCAAAAGTGTGTGGTAATTTTCTGAAGCTGCGCTTTTCCTTGCAATAATTACATAATCGTTGCCGCAAGGAAAAACTTCTTCATTTACCCTGCAAATTTCTTTCAGCAGCCTTTTTACCCGATTACGAACAACAGCTTTGCCAACTTTTTTACCTACGGAAAAACCGAACCTTTTTTCAGAGCTGTCCTTATTTCTGCGTATATAAAGAACAAGGGAAGAATTAGAAACTGATCTTCCTACTCTGAAGACCCGGCGAAATTCCCTGTTTTTTTTAATAATTTTAAAACAGCCGCTCATACCGGTTTAACCTGTTTAACATACTTAAATAACCATTTAACTTTCATCTAGGCTGATAATTTATTTCTTCCTCTATGGCGCCTTCTTAAAATAATTTTCCTTCCCGAACGATCTGACATACGTTTTAAAAAGCCATGTATCTTCTTGCGCTTTCTTTCTTTTGGCTGAAATGTTCTCTTCACCTTTTTTACACTCCCTCTAAGGCTTCTAAATTACAGCAAATTTTTTAAAAGGTCTATAAAAAAAACACCGCGACACGGGTTATCCCGGTCACTTGATCATAAACAGGATAATTATATAGTAAAAACTTGCCTTAAGTCAAGAAAAGCTTAGCAAGAAAAAAACTAAGCGCAGATTAGGTTTAATCGACTTCTCATCCAGTTGCCACTTTCTCAAAAATTTGCTATTATAATTATACAAGAAGGCTATTGGCTAATCAGCCTAAATCCTTTTCAGCTAAAAAAATTAACAAACTTAGCCTTTCCTTTTAACCCTTAATTCTTGGGTCTTTTTTTACCATTGGAGGGTAATCAATGAATCATGTTCAGGAAGCCTGGAATGATATCCTGGAGAAACTCGAGTCCCGCTTAAGCAGGCATTCTTTCGAAACCTGGCTGCAGTCAGCCCAACCAATCGGCATTTACGACCACGAATTATATATAGAGGTTCCCGACCACTTTTCCAAGGAATGGCTGACAACTCATTACTCATCAACAATAAAAGCAATCCTGAAAGACATAATTGAAGATGATGTCGAACTTAAATTTGTAACCGTAGGAGAAATACCTGATTCCCTGCTGGACAAAATAAAAGATTCCAAATATCCCCTGGGCAAGGAAAAAACCCACCTGCACAACCGTTATACCTTCGACACCTTCGTTGTCGGCAACAGCAACCGCTTTGCTCACGCGGCTTCGCTTGCGGTTGCCGAATCACCCGCGGAAGCTTATAATCCCCTTTTTATTTATGGCGGAGTTGGCTTAGGCAAGACACATCTTATGCACGCAATCGGTCATCACATTATTAAAAGCAAAAAGAATCTTAAAATTACTTACGTTACAACGGAAAGGTTTACAAATGAACTGATCACATCCATTCAGGAAAACGAAATGGGTAAATTCAGGACCAATTACAGGAACATAGATATTCTTCTGGTTGATGATATACAGTTTTTAGAAAAAAAAGAAAGAACACAGGAAGAGTTTTTTCACACTTTCAACACCTTATACGAAGCAAACAAACAGATCGTCATCTCCAGCGACCGCCTTCCCAAAGAGATTCCAACGCTTGAGGACAGGCTTCGCTCCAGGTTTGAATGGGGCCTGATTGCCGATATCCAGGCGCCGGATCTGGAAACCCGGATTGCAATTTTACAAAAAAAATCTCAACTTGAAAACCTGGAAATTTCAAACGATATACTTGCTCACATTGCAAGCAAAATCGAATCAAATATACGCGAGCTGGAAGGCGCCTTAATCAAACTGATTGCATTTTCTTCCCTGCATAATTACAAAATAACCGAAGAATTGGCAATTGAGGTTTTAAAGGATTATCTTTCACCCCAAAAACTAAAACCTATTACGATCATAGAAATCCAAAAAACAGTGGCATCGTATTACAATCTGTCTCCGGACGAACTAAAAACAAAGAAAAGAAGCAAAGACAGGGCTTTTCCGCGTCATATAGCAATGTACTTATGCCGGCAGCTTACCGACTGCTCCCTGCCGCAAATAGGCGAAGAGTTCGGCGGCCGCGACCATACCACTGTCATGCACGCCTGCGAGAAGATTAACAATTTATTACAAAACGACAGGGTATTGCAAGTACTTCTTAAAGAACTTGAAGAAACTATCCGGCAGCAATAAATAAACTGGTTAAGCTCTGCTTATACACATTAATTATTTTTCAAAAAGCCCGTCAAGTCTGATATATTTCGAAGTTTCCACATAATCACACACCCTATTATTAGTATTACTACTTTATATTTATATCTAAATATAAACAAGACCAGAAAGGATATCCCCGATGAACGTAACCATAAACAGATCAGACCTCCTTCATGCAATACAAACAGTTTATAGAACCAGCCCTGCAAAAATAACCATGCCCATTCTTGGCGGTATGCTGATCAAGACGGAGAAAGGGTTTGTTACAGCTACTCTGACCGACCTGGATATCACAACACAGTGCCGTGTACCTGCAAGCGTTGTGGAAAACGATCTTATTTGCCTTCCCGCCCGCCAAATATCGGATATAGTACGGCACCTTACAGACGAAGTGATTAGTATTGAGACTTTACCCGAGAATAACTGCGCAAAAATATTATACGGTGAATCGGAAATCAATATCTACGGCCTTCCGCCGGAGCAGTTTCCGGAGATACCTGCTCCCGGCGGCCAGCAGTTCTTCCAGGTAAAGAAAAAAACCTTCAAAGAAATGATCCGGCAGACTATTTTTGCTGTTTCCACAGATCGGACACGCCCTTTATTCACAGGTGTGTTTTTTGAGATTTCAAACCAGAAACTCCGTCTTGTGGCTACGGACACTCACCGCCTTGCTTTAACGGAAACTTCCCTGGAAGTCTCAACGCCGGCTTCAAATATCATTGTCCCCAGCAGCGCCTTGAATGAGTTAAACAGGATCTTGCAAAGCGATGAGGAAAATATGCTCATTGAGATAGGCTTGAGTCACGTCTTTTTTTCCACAGAGGATACAGTTTTGTCCACAAGGCTGATTGCAGGACAGTTTCCTCTTTATAATCAGATCATCCCGACAAAGTACGTTTCACAACTGCAGGCGGGCGTAAGGGAAACATATGACGCTGTAAGAAGGGCCGCTCTTTTACCGCTGGAAGAGATTCCGGTAATTCACTTTTCCCTTAGCACGCAGCAGTGCATATTGTTTTTAAATACCTCCGCCGGATGGATAAGGGAGAAAATTAACGCAAACTACCAGGGTGAACCTTTGGAAGTCTTTTTTAACGCGCGCTACTTGATGGACTGCCTGCATATTATTCCGACGGAAGATTTTTCAATAGATTTTACGGGTCCTTTAAGCGCGGCGGTAATTCGCCCTTCTGAAAAGGATAACTTCCTTTCCCTGCTGCTGCCGGCCCGTCCGCGGGAGGAAAAAAAATTATAAGAGAGGCGGCGAAAAGATGCTGATCCACTTAGGCGGGGATGTGGCTATCCCCGGAAGGTGTATAATTATGATCCTGAACATTAAGACAGAAAGATCTTCAGCAGTTAAAGATTATCTTGCAGTTGTAAAAGAGGAGAATTTTGTCCATGATCTTACTGAAGAGGGTTCAGGGAGATCATTTATCATTACAGACCGGGGGGTTTTTATTTCACCCGTTTCATGCGCAACCTTAAAGAAAAGGTCGGAGAATATCCTGGAAAGCGTCTTTCCAAAAAAACAGTAAGCAAAGGAAGGTTTTGGATTGGATTTTAAGGAAAGCAACGGCAATTATGATGTCGGTGAGATTCAGGTTCTGGAAGGAATGGAAGCCGTAAGGCTCAGGCCTGGAATGTATATTGGCAGCACCGGCGCGAGAGGCCTTCATCACCTTATTTTCGAGGTTGTTGATAATAGTATAGATGAGGCTGTGGCAGGTTTCTGCAGTTATATAGAAGTAGTTCTGAATAAAGATGAAAGTGTTGCAATAATAGACGACGGGCGCGGTATTCCCGTCGGTATACACCCAAAAACAGGTTTGCCGGCGGTGGAAACAGTTCTCACCATGCTTCACGCCGGCGGCAAGTTTGGCGGAAAAGGTTACACGGTTTCCGGCGGGTTGCACGGTGTGGGAGTATCCGTAGTAAACTCCCTTTCCGAATGGCTTGAGGTGGAAGTTAACAGGGATAACTTTGTTTACTTTCAAAAATACTGCCGCGGGACTGCGGTTACTTCTTTAGAGAAACGAGGGCCGGTAGGCTCAAATTATACTGGTACAAAAATTACTTTCAAACCTGATCCTGAAATTTTCGAGGAAACCGAATTTAATCAGGAAACTGTTATTCAAAGGTTAAGAGAGCTTTCCTTTTTGAATAAGGGTTTAAAAATATTATTAAAGGACGATCGGACAGGTCAGGAGTTCAGCTTTCAGTATGAAGGCGGCATTAAAGATTTTGTGAGATATTTAAATAAAAATAAGGGCGTACTGCATACGCCTATCTACTTCGGCAAGGAAAAGGAAGATATTCAGGTTGAAATTGCCTTGCAGTATACGGATGGTTATGTGGAAAGCATGTTTTCATACGCCAACAATATTCATACAGTTGACGGCGGCACGCACGAGGCGGGTTTTAAAAGCGCCCTGACCAGAGCGATCAACGATTACGGGCGAAAATATAATTTACTGAAAAACGGAATGCCCGCGCTATCCGGAGAAGATATCCGCGAGGGGCTGACTGCAGTCATCAGTATTAAGGTTCCCGAACCGCAGTTTGAGGGACAGACTAAAACCAAACTTGGGAACACTATAGTAAGAAGTATAGTTGATTCTGTTGTGGCTGACGGAATAACCACTTTTTTAGAGGAAAACCCCGCAGTTTCCAGGAGATTGATTGAGAAGGTAGTTACCGCTTCCAGGGCACGCGAGGCGGCGAGAAAAGCCAAGGAACTCACAAGAAGAAAAACTGCGCTGGAAAGCTCCGCACTGCCCGGTAAACTTGCAGACTGCTCCGAGCGGAATCCGGCGGAGTCCGAGATTTACCTCGTCGAAGGCGATTCGGCGGGAGGTTCCGCCAAACAGGGCCGCGACCGCCGTTTTCAAGCTATACTCCCCTTGCGGGGGAAAATACTTAATGTGGAAAAAGCAAGGCTGGATAAAATTCTGGCCAACGAAGAAATCCGCGCTATGATTACAGCCTTTGGCACTGGAATAAGTGAGGATTTCGACATTGCCAAAGCGCGCTACCACCGGATTGTAATCATGAGCGACGCTGATACTGACGGCGCTCATATCAGGACCCTGCTGCTGACTTTCTTCTATAGGTACATGCGGCAGTTAATCGAATACGGGTATGTTTATATAGCTCAGCCGCCCCTGTTTCAGGTTTCCAGGGGCAAGACACAGCATTACGTTTATAACGACGCCGAACTGGAACAACTGCTGAAAACAATCGGGAGAAACGGCATCAGTATAAAACGATACAAAGGTCTTGGGGAAATGAACCCCGAGCAGCTCTGGGATACTACAATGAACCCCGAAAAAAGGATCATGCTGAAGGTAAACCTGGAGGACGCGATTGAGGCGGACACTGTTTTTTCAATGCTGATGGGGGATCAGGTTGAGCCGCGGAGGGATTTTATTCAAGAAAACGCTCTCAACGTGCGCAACCTGGACGTATAGAATTTATTTAAGGGAAGGGAAACATTGGACACTATTGGTAAGTTAAGGGACATTGACATAAATGAAGAAATGAAACACTCCTATCTGGATTACGCGATGAGCGTTATTATAGGGCGCGCCCTGCCGGATGTCCGCGACGGCTTAAAACCCGTACACAGAAGAATAATTTACGGTATGTACGAGCTTGGCATGACACCCGACAAACCTCACCGCAAAAGCGCCAATGTCGTAGGTTTTGTCCTTCAGAAATTTCATCCGCATGGCGATGTGGCTGTTTATGACGCCATGGTCCGGCTTGCCCAGAATTTTGCCTGCCGCTACCCTTTGATTGACGGGCATGGCAATTTCGGTTCATTGGACGGCGACGCTCCTGCGGCGATGCGTTATACAGAAGCCCGTATGGCAAAAATAGCCACCACTATGCTTACGGACATTGATAAGGAAACGGTTGATTTTATACCCAACTATGACGGAACTGTTGACGAGCCGGTTGTCCTGCCTTCCCGTATTCCAAACCTGCTGATCAACGGTTCGTCGGGTATCGCTGTGGGTATGGCGACAAACATCCCGCCCCATAATTTAGGCGAAGTTATCGACGGCATCATAATGCTGATTGATGATCCCCAAACAACCGTTGAACAAATTATGGACAAAGTAAAAGGGCCTGATTTTCCCACCGGCGGATTTATTATGGGCCGCCGGGGGATAAGGGAGGCATACAGCAGCGGCCGGGGTTCAATCAAGATGAGGGCAAAGACGGGGATCGAAAAAATCGGCAGCGGAAAAGAAGCTATTATCGTCAATGAGATACCATATATGGTTAATAAAGCAAGGTTAGTTGAAAAAATTGCCGAGCTGGTTAAAGAAAAAAAGATTGACGGGATAACCGATTTAAGAGATGAATCAGACCGCAAGGGACTCCGTGTAGTCATTGAGTTGCGACGCGGCGTCGATCCCCAGGTAATCCTTAATTATCTTTATAAACATACTCAGCTTCAGGAAAGTTTCGGTGTGATTATGCTTGCGCTGGTTGAGGGAAAACCGCAGGTCCTTAATTTGCGCGAGATCCTTTCCCACTACCTGAAGCATCAAAAAGAAGTTATTACGAGGAGAACCAAATTTGACCTGAACAAGGCCGAAGAAAGAATTCATATTGTCGAGGGCCTGATAATAGCTCTTGACCACATCGACCAGGTTATTGAAACAATACGCTCTTCCAGAACGGTAGAAATCGCCAGAAGAGCCCTTTGCGAGCGCTTCGATCTCACCCAGAAACAGGCCGACGCCATTTTGGACATGCGCCTGCAGCGCCTGACCGGGCTGGAAAGGGAAAAACTTGACCATGAATATGAAGAGCTGAGGGCAAAAATTTCAACTCTGCGCGGAATTCTGGCTGATGAAGCGAAAGTATATCAAATTATCAAAGATGAACTTACGGATATTAAAGAAAAATTCAGCGACTCCAGAAGGACGCAAATATTAACAGAAGAGGCGACCCTGGATGAGGAAGATTTGATTGCCGAAGAAGAAGTTGTGATTACGGTAAGCAATCAGGGCTATGTCAAAAGAATCCCTTTGGATACTTACCGCAGGCAGAGAAGAGGCGGGCGCGGTGTTTTGGGGATGGGCACAAAGGAAGAGGATTTTGTAGAGCATCTTTTCATTTCCAACACACATCATTATTTAATGTTCTTTACGAGCAAAGGCAAGGCATATCGCCTTAAAGTCTATGAAATACCGGAAGCCGGCAGGCAGGCCAAGGGACTTCCGCTGGTAAACCTGCTGTCTCTGGAGAACGGTGAAAAAATAACCGCCATTATTCCCGTGCAAAAAATAAGCCCCGACCTGTATTTATTTATGGTCACCAGCAAGGGAGTAGTAAAGAAAACCCGCCTGGACGCTTTTGACAGCATTCGGAAAGGCGGGGTAATCGCGGTTACCCTGGACGACGACGATGATCTTGTTGACGTAATGCTTACCGATGGGGCCAGCGAAGTAATTATCGGTACTAAAAAAGGTTTTGCGATAAAGTTTGAGGAAAAACAAGTTCCGCCTCACGGCAGAACCTCGCGCGGCGTCAGGGGGATATCTTTAGAGGAAGATGATCTTGTCGTCGGGACGGGCGTAATTACCCCCCGCGATCATGTGCTGGTTGTGACCGCAAACGGGCACGGCAAACGCACGCCGGTTGAATACTACCGCCTGCAAAAAAGGGGCGGGCACGGAGTAATCAACATTAAGACAAGCCCCAAAACCGGTCCTGTAGTCGCGCTTAAAGTCGTCAAGGAAGACGAAGAGCTTTTGCTGATCTCCAAAGAAGGAATTATAATCAGAATGAGAACAAACGAAATTTCGGTTATGGGGCGTTCTACCCGGGGTGTTTTAATCATGCGTCTGGATAAGGATGACCTTGTTGTGGGAGTAGCCAGGATTAGTTCAGAGGAAGAGGAATAGGTTAAAGATAATTTTTAAATTAACTGGAGGAGTATGACGTGGCGCAGAAGGGAACCTGGACAGTAAAAACCGGCCTTGCGGAAATGCTCAAGGGCGGAGTTATTATGGATGTCACAACACCGGAACAGGCCAAAATAGCGGAGGAGGCAGGCGCCTGCGCGGTGATGGCTTTAGAAAGAGTTCCGGCTGATATACGGGCTGCCGGCGGCGTGGCGCGGATGGCGGACCCTACTGTTATAACAAAGATTATGGAAGCCGTAACCATCCCCGTGATGGCCAAAGCCCGGATAGGCCATTTTGTGGAAGCGCAGATTTTGCAGGAGCTTGGCGTGGATTATATAGATGAAAGCGAGGTTTTAACACCGGCCGACGAGCAGCACCACATCAACAAGCATGCTTTTAAAGTGCCTTTTGTCTGCGGCGCCCGCAACCTTGGAGAGGCTCTGAGGCGCATCGGCGAAGGGGCGGCGATGATCCGGACAAAGGGTGAGCCCGGAACCGGCAACGTTGTTGAAGCAGTGCGCCACATGCGCCTGGTTGCAGGTGAGATTAGACGGCTGTCCAATTTGCTTGAAGAGGAAATTATGTCCGCGGCCAAGGAAATGCGCGCGCCTTATGACCTTGTGCTCAAAGTCGCTCGTGAGGGAAAGCTTCCTGTGGTAAATTTCGCCGCGGGCGGAATAGCCACTCCGGCTGACGCCGCAATGATGATGCAGCTGGGCTGCGACGGTATTTTTGTAGGTTCGGGGATATTTAAATCGGAAAATGCGCCTGCAAGAGCCCGTGCGATTGTGGCGGCAACTACTCATTTTAATGATCCCGCAGTTCTTGCGGAAGTTTCGAAAAACCTTGGAACAGCAATGCCGGGGCTTGAAATAGCGACTATCCTTCCCGAACAAAGAATGCAGGAGCGGGGTTGGTAGCAGTGATAGTTGGCGTTTTGGCTTTACAGGGCGCTTTTCGGGAACATCAGCTGATGTTGGCGGGACTGGGCGTCAGTTCAGCTCAGATACGCAAGCCGGCGGATTTGCAAAATATCGGCGCGCTGATCATTCCCGGAGGGGAAAGTACAACCATCAGTAAGCTTCTGGCCGATTACGAGCTTTTCGACAGAATCGTCTCGCTGGTTGAGGGAGGCCTGCCGGTATTAGGCACCTGCGCCGGAACAATCCTGCTGGCGAAAGAAATAGAGGATTCAACTTTGCCGGGCCTGGGGTTAATGGATCTTAGGGTAAGAAGAAACGCCTTCGGGCGCCAGGTTGATAGTTTTGAAGAAGATTTGCCTGTGCCGGTCCTTGGAGACGAGCCTTTCAGAGCGGTTTTTATACGTGCGCCCCAGATTACGGGCGCCGGCCCGGATGTGGAAGTACTGGCAAGTTACAACGGCCGGATTGTCATGGCCAGGCAAAATAAAATGCTGGCTGTGACGTTTCATCCCGAATTAACGGCTGATCAACGCCTTCATAAATACTTTTTGAACCTGTTGGAAGTTTCTTAAAAACTTCTTGCGCGGGCGCAATTATTGTAGTATATTAATCAAAAAAATAAAGACCCGATGACGGGGAAAAGTAACGGGCTTTAATTCCTTCAAGAGAGCTGGTGGCTGGTGCAAATCAGCAGGAAAGTTCGTGAAAAGGCGCCCCGAAGGGTACCTGCCGAAAAAGAAAAAATCTTTATTAGGCAAGTACGGTTATTCCGTTAAAAATTCATGGAGCGGGCAGGTGTATTAAAATATCCTGCCAACCAGGGTGGCACCGCGGGAAGACCTCTCGTCCCTTATCAAACTAGGGACAAGAGGTTTTAATTTTTTAACGGGAGCGTTCGAATTAGAAGGGAGAGGCAAAAATGAAGGGCAAAAAATATTTAATGATCCCGGGTCCGACACCAATTCCGCCGGAAGTGACGGCGGCGATGTCAATGCCCATTATAGGTCACCGCAGCGAAGATTTCGCAAATCTTTTGAGTGTCGTCACGGGAAAAGTAAAAGAAGTTTTTCAAACGAAAAACGATCTTTTTGTGCTTACAAACTCCGGAACTGGCGCAATGGAAACGGCCGTCGCCAATGTAATAAATCCGGGGGACAGGGTTTTAGCGCTGATCACCGGAAATTTTGGTGAAAGATTCGCCAATATAGCAAAAGCTTACTCTGCTGATGTTGACGAAGTTAATTTCGAATGGGGCAAAGAAGTTGATCTCCGTATAGTTGAGGAAAAACTGAACAGCCGCAGTTACAAGGCCGTGCTGGCCACCCAAAATGAAACCTCCACGGGGGTAGTCAACGATATTGCCGGGATAAGCGCTTTGGTATCCGGCACAGATGCCCTTTTAATGGCGGATGGTGTAAGCGGAATGGGCGGAATTGAGTTAAAAACTGACGAGTGGAAGGTAGATATTGTACTTGCAGCTTCACAGAAAGCATTCATGCTTCCGCCCGGACTGTCCATGATCAGCGTGAGTGATAAAGCCTGGAAAATCATTGATCAAAATTCCTCCCCGCGCTTTTATTTCAGCCTGCCGGCGGCGAAGAAATCTATAGCCAAGTGGAATACGGCATATACACCCAACGTATCGCTTATTTTCGGTTTGAACGCCGCTCTTGACATGATGCTTGAAGAAGGTATGAAAAACGTCTACGGGCGGCACCTGCTTCTGGCCAGGGCTGCCCGTGCCGGTGTAAAAGCGCTCGGCCTGAAGCTTCTTGCCGGAGATCACTGCGCTTCACCCACTGTTACGTCCGCTTTTGCTCCGGAAGGATATGACGTGGAAAATCTGCGCAAGATATTACGCAAACAATATGGAATTACTTTCGCGGGCGGGCAGGGCAATTTAAAAGGGAAAATCTTCAGGATAGCTCATATGGGATATGCTGACAAAATGGATATAATAATAGCCATAGGAGGACTGGAAATGGCCCTTCAGCAGATCGGCTGCCAGATAGAACCCGGCGCCGGCCTGCGGGCTGTGGAAAAGGTTTTCCTGGGGGAGGAAGAGATTTAATTGAAAGTTTTAGTGATGGATAACGTTGCCGAAGAAGGGCTTACTCCTTTGCGCAAGGAAGAAAACATAGAGGTTGTCATTGGAAAGCCTATGAGTGAAGAGGAGCTGGTTTCCGCAATCGGCTCCTATGATGCGCTGATTGTCAGGAGCGCCACAAAGGTTACTGAAAATGTCTTAAAGGCGGGAAGCGGGTTAAAGCTGGTCGGACGCGCCGGAGTAGGCGTGGATAATATAGATGTGGAGGCTGCCACGCGCAGGGGCGTGCTTGTGGTAAACGCTCCGGACGGGAATACAATCGCCGCTACCGAACACACCATCGCTATGATGCTTGCCCTGGCCCGAAATATTCCGCAGGCGGCCGCCAAGATGAGAGAAGGTATTTGGGATAAAAAATCTTTTACCGGCGTTGAATTAAGAGGAAAAATTCTCGGGATTATCGGTCTGGGGAGAATAGGCATGGCAGTGGCCAAAAGGGCGCAGGCGCTGGAAATGGGAGTTATTGCCTGTGATCCGTATATGAGCGTGGAAAAAGCCGGTGATCTTTCAGTAGAACTTCTGTCTATGGAAGAACTTTTCAAAAGGGCTGACTTTATAACCATTCACGCTCCAAAAACAAAAGACACCTACTATCTGATCAACGATCAGGCTTTCTCTTTAATGAAAGATGGCGTGAGAATTATTAACTGCGCCCGCGGCGGCGTGATCGATGAGGACGCTTTACACAGAGCCATGCTTTCCGGCAAAGTGGCGGGCGCAGCGCTGGATGTTTTTGAAGTTGAACCGAGTACGGATAATCCTCTGTTTAAATTGCCGAACTTTATAGCCACTCCCCACCTGGGAGCATCCACGAAGGAGGCCCAGATTAATGTCGCCATCGATGTGTCCAAGGAAATCGTCGATGTGATGAACGGCAGGCTGGCCAAAAATGCTGTCAATATACCCTCGATAAGTGTCCAGACGCTGAATGTAATCGGGCCGTTCTTGGGACTTGCCGAAAAAATGGGCGGTTTTCTGGCCCAGCTTGCGCGCGGGCGCCTCAGCAAACTTGAAGTAATTTATAGCGGGGAAATGTTCAGTGTTGACGTGAGCCCGATAACAACCGCTGTAATAAAGGGCTTGCTTGACCCTGTGCTTAATGAATCGGTCAATTTTGTCAACGCGCCGCTTTTAGCAAAAAACAGGGGCTTGAAAGTCCTCCAGTCCGTGAACGGGGAAGCCATGGGTTATGCAAACCTGATTACTCTTAAGGTATCCACCGACCTTGAAGAAAAGTGTGTAGCCGGCACGCTGTTAGGCAAAAATGACCCGCATCTTGTGATGATTGACGGTTACCGTGTGGATACCATACCAAGCGGCCATCTCCTGTACGTACCGCATTATGATAAACCGAGGATTATCGGTCCTGTAGGTGTCCTGATCGGCGAGCATGATATAAACATAGCGTCTATGCAGGTGGGCCGTAAAGACAGGGGCGGGCCGGCGATCATGATGCTTTCGGTAGACGCCCCCGTTCCCGAGGAAACTTTGAAAGCAATCTCTCTTATTGAAGGGGTGCTTGACGTCAGGTTGATCAGCCTTTAAAACCCTTTTAAATGCTGATCTTTTGTAACTATTCAGGCTGTTAGGCTGTTAGGCTGTAGGCTGTAGGCTGTAGGCTGTAGCCTAAACAACCTGAGTAGTAACGATCTTTTGCATATTAAAAATACGGTGTTGCAATTTAGTAAAGTTTGTCAATACTATATTATTTAAGAAGCTGTTCGTTCGGAGGTTTGAAATAAAGGATGCTTGATCTGAAATTTGTCCGCAGCCACTGTGAGCTCGTTAAGGAGGCTCTCCAAAAAAGAGGCTCCGGGGTAAGCCTGGAGGGTTTTCTGGAGGCGGACAATAACTGGCGGAAAGTCCTTGCCTCCGCCGAAAGCCTGAAGGGAAAGCGCAATATTGTTTCCATGGAAATCGGCAGGCTGAAAAAACTCGGGCAGGATGCGCCAGGACTCGTTTCGGAAATGAAAAAAGTTTCCGACGAGATCAAGGAACTGGATGAAAAGACGCGCCAGCTTGAAAAAGAAATCAGGGACAGCCTTTTAAGCATACCGAATATTCCTCATGAAAGCGTTCCCCCGGGTTTAAGTTCGGATGACAATGTTGTTGTGCGCACGTGGGGTACTCCCGGGTCATTTGATTTTCCTGTCAAAACACATTGGGAAATTGGCGAGCTTCATGAGATGCTGGATTTTGAAAGAGGGGGAAAAGTCAGCGGGGCAAGATTTGTTTTCTACCGGGGGACTGGAGCTCTTCTGGAAAGATCATTATTTAACTTCTTTCTCGATATTCACACAAGAGACCACGGCTATACGGAAGTATTCCCGCCCTTTCTGGTAAACAGCGGCAGCATGTTCGGCACCGGCCAGCTCCCTAAATTCGCCGAAGATATGTTTAAAGTTGAGGGGACGGACTATTATCTGATCCCCACAGCGGAAGTTCCCGTAACGAACCTGTACCGCGACGAAATTCTGGACGCTGAGAAACTTCCCCTGAAACACTGCGCATACAGCGCATGCTTCCGCGCTGAAGCGGGCGCAGCCGGGAGAGATACCCGGGGATTGATTCGCCAGCATCAGTTTAATAAAGTTGAGCTTGTTAAATTCTGCAGGCCGGAAGAGTCCTATGAGGAACTTGAAAAACTTACCCGGGATGCCGAGCGGATCTTGCAGCTTCTTGAACTTCCGTACAGAGTTGTTTCGCTGTGCGCCGGCGATCTTGGTTTCAGTTCCGCCAAGACTTATGACCTGGAAGTCTGGCTGCCTTCATACGGGGAATATAAAGAGATTTCTTCATGCAGCAACTTTGTTGATTTCCAGGCGCGGCGGGCAAACATCAGATTCCGTCAGGGAAAGGGAAAACCACAGTACGTGCATACTTTAAACGGCTCAGGACTGGCTGTGGGGCGAACAGTTGCGGCAGTACTGGAAAACTGCCAGCAGGAGGACGGCGCCGTGAAAGTGCCGGAGGTACTGGTTTCTTATATGCATGGATTAAAGAAGATCTAGCGGTGTTTCACGTGAAACATTTCCATGATTTTTTCCAGATGGACTGTATTTTTAAAACTTATTTCTATTTTCCCGCCTCCGTTTACGGAGGCTTTTATTTTTGTTTTCGCCTGCAGCATGTCTTGCAGCTTTTTCTCTTTTTCACTGTAATTGAAAAACTGTTCGCTTTCAGCCTTACCGGGGGCTGTTTTAGCGGCCTGGCGGAGATTCATATTTTTAACCAGATTTTCAGACTGGCGCACGTTCAGCTTTTGGGCAATAATTTTTTCCGCCGCCTTAATCTGCTTTGCGGGAGAACCAAGGGTCAGCAGCGCCCTGGCATGCCCGGGGGTCAGCAGGCCTTCTTCCAGCATTTTTTTAATCTCCCCGGGAAGGTCCAGCAGGCGGAGCATATTGGCGACGAAAGGCCTGCTCTTGCCTGCTTTTCTGGATATTTCCTCCTGGGTATAACAGTGTTTCGTCGCCAATTGGTCATAAGCCTTGGCCTCTTCAATTGGGTTTAAGTCCTGACGCTGTACATTTTCAATAAGTGAAACAACCGCGGCTTCGGTATCATCAAAATATTTCACAATCGCGTTTATTTTTTTTAGACCCGCTGCCTGGCATGCCCGGAACCTTCTTTCTCCGGCGATTATTTCATATCCGTCGGGTATTTCCCGCACCAGGACCGGCTGGAGCATCCCATGTTCTTTAATTGAGAGGGCCAGAGAAGCGATTGTTTCCGTTTTAAAATCTGTCCTGGTTTGGGAAGGGCCGGGTCTGATCAGATCAATGCTAATTTCCTGAACAGCCTTCCGGTCACGGCCGCTGTTCAGGTCTTCAGGAATTAGAGCGTCCAGCCCCCGTCCAAGGCCTTTTTTTTGAACCAATTAAGCCGCCTCCTTTTTCTATAAGTCCAGAAGTTCTTTGGCAAGTTCGTAATACGTTTCAGCGCCGCGGGATTTCCTGTCATACATCATGACCGGCTTTCCGTGGCTTGGCGCTTCGCTGAGCCGCACATTCCGGGGAATAACCGTCCGGAATACCTTTCCCTTGAAAAATTTTTTTACTTCGTCGGCCACCTGTATACTTAAGTTTGTCCTTCCGTCAAACATGGTCAGCAAAACACCTTCTATTTCGAGATTTTCGTTTAAACGCCGCTTAACCAACTGAATGGTATTGACCAGATAGCTTAAGCCTTCCAGGGCGTAATATTCGCACTGAATCGGAATTAAAACGGAATCGGCTGCCGTCAGCGCGTTAACTGTTAATAAGCCTAAAGACGGCGGGCAGTCGATAATAATATAGTCAAAATCATCTTTCCTTCTCCGGAGATACTTTTTAAGAAGATTTTCCCTGTTGGGAAAGCCGACCAGTTCTATTTCAGCGCCGGCCAGCTGAATGCTGGATGGAATGATAAAAAGTTCTCCCAGCCTTGTTTTCCGCCAGACGTCCTCGGCAGGCGCCCCTTCGATCAGCATGTTATAAATTGTTTTGCCCAGCTTCTTTTGGTTTATTCCGAGGCCGCTGGTAGTATTGGCCTGGGGATCAAGATCGATCAGCAGGACTTTTTTACCGAGCAGCGCCAGCCAGGCCGACAGGTTGACCGTTGTCGTCGTTTTACCGACTCCGCCTTTTTGGTTGGCTATAGCTATCCCTTTTCCCAATATATAGCACCCCTACCAATTAATGATATGATTCAATATTCAACAACTTATCTCGGTTTTCCTTTCTCGCCTATTTAAAAAGCAAAAAAAGAAACGGGTTATTAACACGCTTCTTTTGGCGGCAGCCGGGGCACGCAGATAAAAAACCGGCCGGCCTCACCAAATAAAGGCAGGCCGGCCGGTAAATGCTGGCGGAGAGAGCGGGATTCGAACCCGCGACACAGGTTTTAGCCCATGTAATCGCTTAGCAGGCGATCGCCTTAAGCCGACTCGGCCATCTCTCCATATACCATCTCTCCATATATTTTTATAACATATTTTTATAACTGGCGGAGGGAGTGGGATTCGAACCCACGGGGCCCGTAAATGAACCCAACAGTTTTCAAGACTGCCTCCTTCAACCGCTCGGACACCCCTCCTGTTTAAGCAACACACAATAAAGTATAATATCCAGTCCCGGTATTGTCAATCAGCCGCTTCCTATTCTGAAAATAACTTACATTAAACTTACATTAGGAAGGTCAACTGCCTACGTTATCTCAGCCGCTCCCTATTCTATATATTTGCCCCGGTACATAATCATAGGTTTTTGATCTTCTTTATTAATATCCGCCGCAACCACCTCGCCGACAAATAGTGTACGGTCGCCTGCGGGGTATTGGGCAACAACTTTGCATTCCATATTGGCCAGGCATCCGGCCAGGCGGGGCGCCTTAACCACGGCGGACGGGATTGTTCCGATCTTAAGCTGTTTAACTTTATCGACATTCCGTCCGGAACGGGAGCCGCAGACGGCCGCAATTTCCTTATGCTCCGAACCAAGAATGCTGACCACAAATTCGCCTGTCTCGGAAATCATGTTGTGAGTGTACCTTGATTTATCAATAGAAATTATTAACTGCAGCGGGTTGGCGCTGATCTGGGTTATCCAGGCTGCGGTCATTATGTTGTGTTTTTCGTTCTGTATTGCTCCAACCAGGCAAACCGGCCAGACAAGGCTTCGGGAAGCCAGGTTCAAAGATTCTTTATCCAATTTTATACACCTCCTGTTTATTTTATTATTATACGCTAAAATTACCAAATCCTGCTTGAAAAAACAAAAAAACTTTAAAATATAATATGCCCTGTTTGAACGCATTTTGACACGGGGTATAAATGGTCAATCAGAATAAACGGCAACATAATTCCTTTTTTCTTTTGCCTCGTACAGCGCCTGATCAGCAATTTTTATAATTTGATCTTTGCTAATTACCGAACTATCTTTTATTGAAGCCACGCCAATACTGACACTGATTTTGAAAGTGCCGCCTTCGCATGAGAATTGGTGATTGTTTACTATCGTTCTAATTCTATCCGCGATTTTAAGAGTCTCTTCCGGATTGGTTCGAAAAAGAATTACCGTGAATTCTTCACCGCCCCACCTGGCGACCAGGTCATTTTCCCTTGTGCAGAATCGCAGGAGTTCGGCAAATTGCTGCAAAACCAGATCGCCCGCCATGTGTCCAAAAGTATCATTTATACTTTTGAAATTATCAATGTCTATTAAAAGCAGGGAAATTAAACCTTTTATTTTTAGCCCGGACAATTTTTCATTGAAATATGTTCTGTTGTATAAGCCGGTCAATATGTCAATACTAGCCTGCCGGTTTAATTCTTTTATCTGGATGCAGTACATTGTGCTGATTAACATCTGGATAATTACAAATGAAACCCAGACCAGAACGTGATTAAAGTTGTTCTGCCTGTTTATTAAAAATGCGATCAGGCCAAAAGTTAGCCAGCCGGTTAATAAAATAACAACAGGAGCATATTTGTAAACCTTATTTTTCGTTAAAACCACCGTCAACATCCCCCCTGCTAAAAACATTATAGACATAATTTTACATCAGATGTTGGCGTATTGCAAATAATAGATATGTGCTCGGAGCAAATTCAGCTGAGGCTTAAACTCAGATACAGTATGCATAAAGTGGGAGTGAACAAAAATAGGAAGAAAAGAAATAGATAATAAAAGCATAGGTCAGCGAATACGCCAAGAGAGAGAAAAACTCAATCTTTCACGGGAAGAGTTTGCGGAAATTATAGGACTTTCTGATTACTATGTCGGCCAGCTGGAACGGGGGGAAAGACAGATGAGCCTTCCCGTTTTCGTGAAAGTAGCCGGTTGCCTGCATGTTTCTTTGGATTACCTGGTTTGGGGCAAGAGCTCATTCAATGATAAATTTATCCGTGATGAAAGCATCCCTTACGAGATATTTCAGAACGATAAAGATACGGAAATAAAGGAATTAATCGGAAAGCTCTCGCCGAAAGAACTCGAATTAATTAAAAAAATTATAAAAGCCATTATTCCATATATAGGCAAAGATTAAGTATAATTATTTCTCGGTATAACAATATACTTTTCCTTAACACCTTCCTGTCCCTCTCTGATTGTCTTTAAAACGGTACAAAAGAAATATGATTTTAGGTAATTTATTGCCCGTCACCTAAACGTGTGCTATACTTAGATACGTGGAGGTGATTGTAATGGAGCATCAAAATATTACTCTATCCCTGCCCAAGGATATTTTACTAAAAGCAAAACATATTGCTATAGAAAAACAAACTTCGCTATCCGGCCTTCTGGCCAGAACGCTTGAAGAAATGGTAAAAAAAGAAGATTCGTATAAAAAAGCGCGTGAACGGCACCTGACAATATTAAACAATGTTCCTGATCTGGGGACCGATGGCAGCATAAGCTGGTCCAGGGGAGATATTTATGAACGATAATTCCGGATGGCAGTTCGTGGATACAAACATTCTTGTTTATGCTCATGATATCTCCGCAGGAGATAAGCATATCCGCGCAAAGGACCTGATCAATGAACTTTGGAATTCCGGCCGTGGCAGCTTAAGCATTCAAGTATTGCAGGAGTTTTATGTAACGGTAGTACAAAAGGTGGCAAGGCCGATGCAGCCCCAAATGGCAGTTAAAATAATTTCTGATTTATCGACATGGAGGTTGCATGTGCCAGATGTGAGTGATCTCCTGGAAGCTATTGATATCCAGCAGCGAAACAGGCTATCCTTCTGGGATGCACTGATCATTTGCAGCGCCAAAAAACTTGGCTGTGTTATGCTTTGGACAGAAGATATTAATAGCGGCCAACTTTATGAAGGAATAAAGGCACAAAATCCGTTTGCTTAAAGTAGGAAAAACGAGGCGGGGCTATCGTTTAGCCTATGGCCGCACTAACGCAGGAAGATATGCTTGGCGGTTTGCTGATAAACCCAAAGGGGGCCTCTCGATGGCAGGTAAGATTGAAAAGATGCCTGAATTCAGCAACGAGGAAGAGGCAAGAGAGTTTTTTGATCATCTTTATTGGTATACCTTTATGTTATCGATATTATTATGGTAAAGAGGGGGCGCATATTATGGCCGAGGTAGTGGTATCCAGTAAGTACCAGATTGTTATTCCCGCTGAGGTTCGCAAGTCGCTGAGTATTAAGAAAGGCCAGAAGTTGCAACTTATAGTTGAAAACGACGGCATCAGGCTGATCCCAACCATGCCTCTTTCTGAAATGCGCGGTTTTCTACGTGGAATGGATACAAAAATAGAGCGGGATGAGGAGGAGCGGTTTTGATTTTAATAGATTCCAGCGGTTGGATCGAATTTCTTGTCGACGGTCCGCTGGCGGACGTATAAGTTTTTATCTGTTCCAACTTCTACCAAATCGTTATCATTCGACCAGGCCGTACATTTCAGCGCCAACGCCAGCGCCGCAAGCTCCACATCCTCTGGATCGCGCTTTCCGATCAGGATCATAGCTGCCGGAATCTGCTCAGAATAAGTTTCACTCAATATAACCTCCAGCTTTAACAGAGAAAAGGCAGCCTCCATAACATTCTCGCTTAAACCCTTCTTTTTGGCTAAAACCGGGATATATTCCTCAATTTCATTAATCACGCTGGCAGTTGTAACAAATTTTACACCTTTCGCCTCAGCAAACACTCTATTTGCTTTCCCGCCGATCAACGCCGAAAGCACCACGTTCGCGTCCACGGCGATCTTTCCGGAAAGTTGCAAAATCCTCCAACACCTCTTCCTCTGTTATTCCTTTTTCCTCCCGCTCTTTGGCAATCTTCGCCGCCAGGGCCTTGAGGGCCGCCCGACGCACATCGTCTTCAATGTTTAAGTCTTCCCAGGGAACAAAGACACCTGCTGGTTTGCCGCTTCGAAAAACCAGCACTGCCTCTTTCTTGCGGATAAATTCACTGACGTGAGTTTTAAATTCCCTTACGCTTGCAAATTCCATTTGTGGTCACCTCCGTGACTACACTATAACATTTCAACATCCAGAATACAACATCCAGAATACAACAAAAAGAATCCGGACTCCGCTAAGGAACCCGGATTCTTTAGCGCTTTTGCTTTTTGAACAGGTTGCAGTTCCATGGTTACGGTCTGGGTGTCTTCGTCGTAGCTCACCTTGGCGCCGAGGGCATGGGCAATCCAGCTTAAAAGGCAGCATGGTGCGGTCGCTGGAGAGTTCGGCGGCCATGTCCATGGTCTGCGCAACGCCGCCGACAGTGAAGGTGGTGCTGTTGATGATGAAGACCACTGCCCGGATTGCGATGAGACCAAACGAATCAGCGGGAGCGAAGCATATGAAATCACCAAGAGAATAATGAATGGTAAACCGGTAACGGCTTTACAGAATATGGACCAGGATGAGCGAAACAAAATATTGAGAAGTTTAAGAAATGACGGATTAAGCCTGCGGCAAATATGTAGAATAACCGGCCTGTCATTTCACATTGTCCGAAAGGCGTAGCTATTAACACAGAAGAACCGTCCCTTTGTGTTCCCTTTGTGTTCTGTTCTAATTACTGTTTCTTTAAAGATACAAACGGCAAGCGGATAAAACCGGCAATTTCAAAATGAACGTCGAAAGCAGCGGCTTCTTTGATTTTCAGGCGCTGCATAAAAGTAAAGCTTGTACAATCGGTAAAGCTGAAATCTTGGTCGTCATATTTACAGAAAAGTTCCCATGCTTTTTCCTCATCGGCAGGCAGCAAGTACACCAACGTGCAAATTTTACTCTCCATAAGTCGTTTTCCGTATTCGGTCGCCACCCGGTATCCGAAATCGTAACGAAGAATGGTCACCAATTCATCGAAAATATAATTGGTCGTAAGTAGCGGAGCAGGAACCTGGTGGAGAAAATCAACCGCTTCTTTGTGGTGGAGATCACCGGCAAAGGCATGCGCATACCAGAAACTGGTATCCACGAAAATCTGCCGCATTGCGCTCAGACCTTATACAGACGGTGGTCAATCGTTTCACTGGAAAAATCATTCTCCGGCGGAGCCTGAGCAATTCCTGTTGCTTCCAGAAGAGGATCATTTACCGACGCAAAATTCTTATCCATCCGCCCGGAAATTATCTGGCGCAACACAGCGGAAATAGATTTCCTCTGGCTTTCCGCCATCTTTCTAAGAAACTCGTATTGCCATTCCTCAACCATAACTTGCATCCGACGCATCGGTGCCAGCCCCCTTAATAAGATACTTACACATTCATTATTACACAATAAACTTAAACTGTCAATATAATCCTTATTTCTTCAGGAAACACATAAGGAAACACATAGGGACGGAAACACAGAAACACATAGGGACGGAAACACATAGGGACGGTTCTCTTGAGAAACACATAGGGACGGTTCTCTTGTGTTAGGGCAAAATGCATGGTAGAATTTGAGAAAAGGGAGAAGGGACTTGAAAGAATGCCCAGGAAGCCAAGAGAGAAGAGTAAAACAGGAATCTACCATGTTATAGTACGGGGAATCGGTCAGCAGGATATTTTTCATGAAGAAGACGATTTTACAAGATACCTGGAAACCACAAAAAAGGTATCGATGGAAAGCGGGGTAAGCGTACTTGGGTATTGCTTAATGACCAACCATGTTCATTTATTGTTAAGAGAAGACTACGGTGATATATCAGTGTTTATGAAAAGCTTGGGTGTAAGTTACGCTTACTGGTACAACTGGAAATACGAAA
>DFZT01000034.1:0-2899 GCA_002382755.1 Firmicutes bacterium UBA4049
GCCAAGCATACCCTGCTTAACGTGCTGACCAAGTATTGTGTTTTTACATCTGAAGATCTGCTTCTCGTCATGCGCCCGTATCAAATAGCGGCGACGGAACGCATCTTGTCCCGTATTGCCATATCGACCAACTACAAGAAGATGGGAACAACGGATGCGGGCGGCTATGTCTGGCATACGACCGGCTCCGGCAAGACCCTGACAAGCTTTAAAACGGCGCAGCTTGCCACCGCTTTGCCTTATGTGGACAAGGTATTGTTCGTTGTGGACCGCAAAGACTTGGACTACCAGACCATGAAAGAATATGACCGCTTCGAAAAGGGCGCCGCCAACGGCAACACATCAACGAGGGTTCTTCACCGGCAGCTGGAAGATAAAAACGAAAAAGGCAATCCTCACGAATACAAGATTATTGTCACAACGATTCAAAAGCTGGATGTGTTTGTCCGTAAAAATAAGCAGCACGACATCTACAAAAAGCATGTCGTGTTAATCTTCGACGAGTGCCACCGTTCTCAGTTTGGCGATATGCATAAGGCCATCACAAAGAGCTTTAAAAATTACCATATCTTTGGCTTCACCGGAACGCCGATCTTCGCTGCGAATGCCGGAACGGGCCGCAACCCGCTGCTACGGACAACCGAACAGGCTTTTGGCGATAAACTGCACACCTATACCATTGTAGACGCTATCAATGACAGCAATGTGCTGCCGTTTCGAATTGACTTCATCAATACCATAAAGAAGCCTGACTATATAAAAGACGAAAAGGTTTATGCCATAGATAGGGAAAAAGCTTTGGCGGACCCCCAGCGAATCAGTGAAATCGTTGCCTACGTTCTGGAACACTTCGATCAGAAGACAAAGCGCAGCAGTTTCTATAACTTTTCCGCTAAATGGGAAGAAGCCGACAATAAAAACCCCAAGAATATAATTGAGAAGCGTGAAACAAGGCGCGTGGCGGGATTTAACTCTATCTTTGCCGCCGCGTCAATCCCAATGGCGATCAGATACTATGCTGAATTCAAGAAGCAGCTTGCAGAAAAGAACCGCAACCTCACCATAGCGACCATCTTCAGTTTCAGTGCCAACGAGGATGAACTTGAAGGCATTCTGCCGGACGAGGACTTTAATATGGACAACCTTGATCAGAGCTCGCGGGATTTTCTTGATGCCGCAATCAAGGATTACAATGCGGCGTTTTCTACGAATTACGACACGTCCGCCGACAAATTTCAGAATTACTATAAAGACCTCTCGCTTCGCGTAAAGAACCGCGAGGTTGACCTGCTGATTGTGGTCAATATGTTCCTGACCGGATTTGATGCAACCACGCTGAACACCCTTTGGGTAGACAAAAATCTGAAGCAGCATGGACTGATTCAGGCGTTTTCCCGGACAAACCGTATCTTGAACAGCGTCAAGACCTTCGGTAATATCGTCTGCTTCCGTGACTTGAAAGAGGCGACGGATAAGGCTATTGCCCTTTTCGGCAATAAGGACGCAGGCGGTATTGTGCTGCTCAAAACATACGACGAATACTACAAAGGCTATGATGAAAATGGCGAGCATAAGCCGGGTTACGAAGACCTGATTGCCAACCTTACGGCACAATATCCTCTTGGGCAGGCCATCACCGGCGAAGGAGCGCAAAAGGGCTTTATCCGGCTTTATGGCGCGATTTTAAGGCTGCGGAATATCCTCTCTGCTTTCGATGACTTTGCAGGCAATGAAATTTTACCCGAAAGAGATTTTCAGGACTATCAGAGTGTCTATATCGACCTGTATCAGGAATTCAAGAAAGGCGCTGGTGGTGACAAAGAGAGCATTAACGACGACATTGTGTTTGAGATTGAGCTCATCCGGCAGATCGAAGTGAACATTGACTACATCCTCATGCTGGTAGCGAAATATCATGAATCCAACTGCAAGGACAAGAGCATTCTCACAACTATCGACAAAGCCATCAATTCCAGCATTGAGCTGCGCAGCAAGAAAGAACTGATCGAGCATTTCATTGAACAGATCAATACATCGACAAAGGTGGATGAGGACTGGCGTAAATTTTTAAATGAGAGCAAGGAAGCTGACATTAAAGCAATCATTGAAGAAGAGAAGTTAAAACCCGATGAGACCCGGCGTTTTATGGACAATGCTTTCCGCGACGGTTTGCTGAAAACTACAGGCACAGCCGTAGATAAAATCATGCCGCCCGTATCACGTTTTGCAAGCAGTGGCCGGGCTGCTAAAAAGCAGGGCATTATTGAAAAACTCTTTAAATTTTTTGAGAAGTATTTGGGATTGATATAAACAGAAGACTACGCACAATTACCAAATAAACGCCAAACGCCTCCACAATCCCGCCGGTACAAACCTTTCGCTTCATTTTGATTAACAGTTGAAAATGTTGTTCGCAGCGGTGGCGAGTTGCTCGCGAAGGTGCGCAGCACGGGTGTGCAGGGGGCGCGTGTCCACAGCGCCGGCATTACGGTTGTTGGGCGCGGCCACAGCGTGTTTTGCAGCTGCGAAGACTGGTTGAAACGTGGCGTGGCCTGCAAGCACATTGCGGCTGTGGCGCTGCATGAGCTAGGCGCGCAAGCTGCAGCACGCACCTTATTGAAATCCTCCTCCAAAATAATAGCCGGCACTGCGCCCGGCAACGTAATTATTTCGCTGCCGTCTTTTTTTGCCCGCCAGTTGCGCTTGCCGTTCAGCTTCCTGGGTGCCCGGTTATTCTAGATATAGTAATGGATCAGCAAGCGGCAGGATTGAAGCTAAATTCATTCCAGCTGGAAATCTACTTCGCAGATCGGATCAAATAGGATTGACATTTTAAATCCCAAGGGTATAATGCAATTTTAAAGGAACCAGTTGACTTTCTTGGCCAACTGTTCCCTTA
>DFZT01000034.1:2925-12584 GCA_002382755.1 Firmicutes bacterium UBA4049
GAGTACGTGTTCGTAAACTTCGTCTTCTTCCCACCGATCAGAGAAGGTAAGGACGCCGAGTTTCAGGAATGGTTTACTTGGTCTAATGAAGGGCACAAGAAATTCGAGGGATTTATTAGCCGGAAGCTGCTAAAACCTCGCAAGGAAGGGAACTGCGCCGCGGTAATCGAGCATCAAAACCGCGAAACATTCATGGCCATGCATTCCAGACCTTTCCATGAGGAGGCTAGTCAGCGGGTCAAACCGCTTTTTGATGGATTACCGTCTCCCCATTTTTATGAAGTTATTATAGGGTAACTGATTAAAATAGAGTTTTGAGAGAAATTGATGGTTTCAAGAGCTAATGTTATAACAAGAAAAGCGTTCAAACTTATTACTTACGCTTTTCTAATCCTCGGTTTTTGTCTTGGGTTTCCAGTGTTGGGAAAGTATGTGGACACCATATTGCCGAATTACCAAGTATTATCCCCAAAGCTAATTATTCTCGGTCTGGGAATTGTCACGATAATGTTTGGCGCTGTTCTAGTTTTCTGGAGCATTTTCTTATTTGAAACCAGGGGGCGGGGGACGCCAAACCCGTTAATGCCGCCAAGAGATTTAGTAATTTCCGGTCCTTATCGGATATCGCGAAATCCCATGTATACAGGTGGATTTTTAGTAATTCTAGGTCAATCTTTAATTTACAATTCCCTTGGGTTAGTCTTGGTTTCACTAATTTTTATTATAGTAATCAATTTTCACTTAATTCTGTTTGAAGAACCCGAGTTAAAGAAAAGATTTGGAGCCCAATATGAAGACTATACCAAAAAGGTATCGAGGTTTTTCAATCCATTCAAACTTTTGAAAGGAGATGGTTTAGGGAACTCAAAATAGATCGTTGATTTTTGGTATAATATGTTAAAAAAGATAGGAGGTTTTTGGCATGAATATAATTATAATTCTGGTTAACGAAAGGACGGAGAATGCAATAAAGGTTCAGTCCATACTAACCAAATATGGTGACATTATCAGAACCAGACTGGGGATAAACCGGGGCGTCGGCTTAAACAATGAGGGGGTTTCAGGTTTTATATTTCTGGAGATTTGTGGCGACGAAGAACGTGTTAAAAAACTGCAAAGTGACCTAAATAGTTTAAATGGAGTAAAGGCGGAAGGACTAACAATAGATCTGCCAGCTTGTTCATCATGTTGTAACAAATAACAGCCCTAATTCTTTGGACAAGGGGAAATTAAGCAGAGATTATTAGGATTTCGGATGAGCTTTTTAGTTACAAGAACACCAAATCCCAAAAAACTAATTTAAAGAAGTATTAAGCTGAGATCAGACTGGGGAATTTTATAATATTCCTGTTATTTAACGTCGGATTTAAATTGTGTTAATCTCTATAAGGAGTGTTTATTTTGGGGTTTGAATTTACTATGGATTCTTTTAATAAGGTTCTTGAAGATATTTCTAAGAACTTTATTTTTTACGCTCCAAGGAGAATTCCGGGCAAGGGCGCTTTTTCCGATACTGATGTTGTTGTCTATCAGGAAGTTGAAGGTTTTGGGCAAATTGAATTAGATGAAAAATCGAGGTTCTCCCCGAAAGAAGTAATTAACCCTATTACCCAGACCCTCTTTTACTTTAACGAGAATGGGTACACGGAACCGGAGACGAATAATAAAGGAATTATAATATTTTGCCGCCCTTGTGACGCCAACTCATTTAAAAGACTGGACGAGATATTTTTAAACAATGGCCCTTTCAAGGATTCCTATTACGAAAGCTTGCGAAGGAAAGTGAAGATCTTTGTAATAGAGTGTGTGCAAGGCTTTGAAAACTGTTTTTGTGTTTCGATGGGCACAAATCGGTTTGATGATTATGACGCATTTATAAGGGTTGCCGAAGACAGAATTACCTGTGATGTAAAAGACAATCTTCTCCCTGCTTTTGTAAAACATGGTATTTCAGCAGAAATGAGACCTGACTTTATATCCGAAAATGCTGTAAAGGTCGCAATTCCCGACCAGGTCAATAAAACGATATTTACCCATGAGATGTGGCGTGAATACTCCGAGCGTTGTATTGCCTGCGGCCGCTGTACAGTCGTTTGTCCCACCTGCACATGCTTTACCATGCAGGACATCTTCTACGAGGACAACCATAAGTGCGGCGAAAGGAGAAGGGTTTGGGCCTCTTGCATGATTGACGGGTTTACAGAAGTAGCCGGCGGTCATGATTTTCGGCCGGATAAAGGCATGAGGATGCGTTTCAAGGCAATGCACAAGATATATGATTTCCGTAAAAGGTTCGGGTATAATATGTGCGTAGGGTGCGGACGCTGTGATGATGTATGTCCGGAGTATATCTCGTTTTCCAACTGTATTAATAAAGTAAGCGCTCTATCCAGGGAGGTGAATGGGTAGTGTCCAACCCTTACTCCTCCTTTAAAGCGTCTATTTTATCAGTTAAACCACAGACGGACATTGATTATACCTTCCGATTGGCGACAGACTTGAAAGTAAGCAGTGGTCAATTTGTCGAGGTTTCCATTCCCAGAGTGGGTGAAGCGCCGATTTCGGTCAGCGATTTCGGCGAGGGATGGATTGAAATGACTATCCGCCGGGCAGGCAAGCTTACCGATGTGATACACGAAATGATACAGGGGAAACATCTGTATATCAGAGGGCCGTACGGAAATGGCTTCCCGATGGATAAATTTAAAGGTAAGAATTTGATTATAGCCGCCGGGGGTACTGGACTCGCCCCGGTTAAAAGCATTATCAGCTCGTTTAACCAGGGGATTACCGGGATAAAAGACCTTACCCTTTTGGCTGGATTTAAAACCCCGGCGGATGTTCTGTTTAGAGATGAAATCTCGAAATGGCATGAAAACATCCAGATCGAAATTACCGTAGACAATGATGACACCGGCAATTGGCCGGGGGGGACCGGATTGATAACCGGACTTATTGAGCAAATGGATATAGCTAATTTGGAACAAACAGAGGTTATCATAGTTGGTCCCCCGGTCATGATCAAGTTTTCGTACCTGGAGTTTATTAAGAAGGGGATTAGGAAAGAAAACGTCTGGGTTTCCTTTGAGCGGAAAATGTGCTGTGGAATCGGAAAATGCGGCCACTGCAAAATAGACGGTACCTACGTTTGCCTGGAAGGACCAGTTTTCAATTACGCAAAGGCCGAACAGCTTGTCGATTGAGGGGGAACGCCACTTTATGGATATCAACACTAAACAACTCAGAAAAAATGCCTTCCGGGTCACCAAAAACCGGGGGATGACAGCTCTGCGTATCAGGGTTCCGGGCGGCAACCTGGAAGTAAAGTATTTTGATGTGATAAAGAAGGTGGCCGAAAACTTCGGAAACGGAAGGGTTCATATAACTACACGCCAGGGCTTCGAGGTCCCCGGCATACCTATGGAAAAAATACCGGAGGTAAACCGGATGATCGCGCCTATTCTGGACGGGATAGAAACGGCGGTCGGAGTAGAGATACCTGACCTGAATAGCGGCTATCCCGCGGCGGGTACGCGGAACGTATCCGCCTGTATTGGCAACAGTGTCTGTCCTTTTGCCAATCTTAACTCTGGAGAAGTGGCTTTGAAGATAGAAAAATTGATCTACCCAAACGATTATCATGTTAAAATCGCTGTCACCGGCTGTCCTAACGACTGCATCAAGGCTCACATGCAGGATATCGGGATCATTGGGATGGCGCTTCCTGTTTACGATTCTTACCGTTGTATTGGCTGCGGCGCTTGTGTAAAGAACTGCCGCAGAGTAGCCACCGGGGCGCTTAGTATTTCTAATTACAAGGTAAAAAGAGACCATCGGCGTTGTATCGGCTGCGGTGAGTGTATCCTGAAGTGCCCTACATCGGCATGGACCAGAGAAGACAAGTATTACCGCCTGGTGATCATGGGGAGAACCGGAAAGAAGAACCCTCGAATTGCCCAGACCTTTCTGGAATGGGTTGCTGAAGAAGCCGTTATGAAGGTAATTGCCAATATGTATCAGTATATTGACAATCATATTGATCGCAGCCTGCCCAAAGAACACGTCGGTTACATTGTGGATCGTACCGGGTACCCGGTTTTCCGGCAGGAAGTGTTGCTGGGTGTAGATCTGGGTCAACTAGGCCGCGTGGCTGAAAGTATCAATTTTGGTGGGTATTTTTACGAGAGAACCAATATATTCGGATGAATTAACAACCAAAATGCAAGTGACGCGGGCTTTGTGAAATCAATGATGAGCTTGACCGCTTCCAGCACATAAGAGGGCAGGTGGCGGGCCTCGTCAAGGTTCTCTTCCGGCAGCAGGACTTCCTTGACGCCGGCGTCAAAGGCAGCCCTTACTTTCGGTGATAAAGCCGTAATCTTTAGCATAGCTGTCCGGACCCAGTTTGGGTATTTCCCACCCGGGCAGGTAGCCGTGAAGCCAGTCGAGGAAAGCAATCACCTGCATAAAATCGGGCAGCGGCTCAAAGAGACGATAATATTTCTCGTGGGGCAGCTGTCCCTGCACGTCAATATTCCCCACAAAGACCAGGCTGGCAAAGGCCAGGATCTCTTTTTTGCCCCGGCTGAACTTGGCGTGGTGAATATTTTTCCGTTATCAAGACTATACCGAATTCGGTATAGTCTTGATAACTACAGCGGAAAATTCATCGTGAGGGTTCCAAAATCTCTTCACAAACGCCTCGTAATCGAGGCTCAAGCGGAGGAGATATGTCTCATACGGGAGAAACCGAGGATAGAGATAATCCTTAGAATATCTATCCCATGTTTGATTTTAGTCGCCCGACAGGGCGAATTTGTTCTTTTTCCAAAATCATACCCCTGAGGGCAAGTCCGAATTCTGACGCAAATTCCCCCTGGTATTAGACATGTTCTGGAACTGCTTACCGGGTTTTTAGCAGGACGGCTTTTTTACTGTTTACCCATTTAATCGAAAAGCCGGTAGCCTCTGCCACAAACCTTAAAGGTGCGAAGATTTTTCCCTGGAAAAGTTTTGCCGGAGCATCTAAATTTACCGGTTGGTGATTAACAAAAGCCTTCTGTTTACCAAGGGTAAGCTTAAGTATATTTTTATCTTTGGTCATGGTTACTTCCTGGGCGGTACTATCCTTGGTAAAATGCACCTTTAAATCATGACAAATGTCCTGCAGGGATATCAGCACCCGCCCATTTTCTATATAAGGAGAAACTTGCGGGTTTAGTTTCTGGCCATTGAGGAAAACGGTAACAGAAGATGGACGATTAGTTGAACCAATCATTTTGTTTAGCGCATCTTTAATCATTACCTCAAAAACGTTCTTTTCCACCTGGGCGGGGGTGGGAATATGACTAAAATCCCGTGGTAAAGGAAATAAAGATGGAGAAGCATCCTCGTTAAAATTATAAAGTTTGGTGGTTTCCAGAAGAAGATTACTGTTTTTATCTAGTTCGCCTTCTATTTTAACTTGGCGGTAGCTTTCCACGGGGTGGTCAATATAATCTTGAAATTCTTTTTTTAAAGATTCGATAAACTCTTTTGCTTCCACAAACGCTTCGGGAGATATGAATCCTTCGTATTCCTTTAAAAAAGCAATTCTGCCCTTAATAAAAGGAACATCCTCGGGACGTTTATAATTTAAAAGAAATTTTCCCTCAACATTAAAAATAGCTTCAATCTTTGCCCCGCGGCTTTTTTGGGAAATCAAGGTAAGCTTTAGTTCCTCCAGCTTATGTCCTGCTCTGGTCTCTTCCCGCTCAATATAATCCCGTAAATATTCTTCCGCCTGGGAAATTGTACCGGCTGACAGTATTACTTGTTTTTCTTTTGCTGTTGTTAACTGCTGTTTGGGAAGTTCATCCCCGCCGGTCAATTGACCGAAAGAAGGGCTGGTTCCGGCGGACAGCCCAAGTAGCCCGCTTAAAATTATGGTTATAATTATGACTTTGGGTTTAATCATCACCCTCACCTTCCATTCTGTTTTCAATACTATCATCTTTTCCACGGCCTCGCCAGGTGTAGTGGGAGCTAGCGCTTTTTGTAAAAGGGTGATTTGACGCGACAACGTATCTGACATTGGTATGTAGGTATAGATTACAACGCTCCTGTTTTCTGCCTTCCATTTTACCTCTGCGCCTAACGCTTCCGCCACCCATTTAATAGGTACCATTGTTCTGTTGTTAAGAAGCTGTGGTGGGACATCCGGCTTAATCTCCCGGCCGTTAATAACAAGCTTGATCAGGTCGGCTGCAAAAGCAGTAGTTGCCAGAGCGGCAACCAGCATAACAACACCAATAACTAATAGCTACTTTTTCCTCATGTTCAAAGTCCTCCTTTAAAAAATTTTTACTTTCATTAATATAGAAATATAGACGTATTAAATGCCCTTTTAGTTCCTTTCATTGTAACTAATATTACAGCGACGGGATCATTTGATAGTTCTTTGACAACATCATAACGGCTTCCTTATGCCACCGTGGTTGCTGCCTTAGTAATTCAGCTGCTACGATTAACGAAAAAAGGACTGGCCAGCCATATTCGGCGTCGAACCCTATCTTGTCGAGACCTTTGTGGATATGGATAAATACCGGGGCGCCTGCTGCAGAGCCGCATTCTTTCGCTACCTGGGCGAGACCCGCGGTTTTGCGAAAGAAGGCAGGGCCTTTGTCTATCACGGACACAAGAAGGCTGTCTATGCGTATCTATTGAACAAACGTTTTTCATATTTAATTGCGTCATGCCCCCGCCGGCGCCGAGCCCCCAAGGTGCGGAAGAGGGTGGTAAACGTGCAATTGGCCAGAGCGGACTGGTACCCGGAGTTGCTCAATGAAGTGGGACTTGACGCCGACCAGGTACCCGAACTTGGCGGTATGCTGAACGACTTCCTTGTTCCCTTCAGGGAATGCTGCCAGAGAAGCGATCAACAGCGAAACGGCGAGACCTTCATTAAGGGAGTGCTCTTTAGACCTCGACCGGAAATCTATCGAGCCGATCGCCCTGCGCTATGAGGTCGGCGTTCGGGGAATGCAGCTCTTCATGGAAAACTCTCCCTTTGCTGATGCCAGGATGACGCAGATTTATCAGAATAAATTGCCACCCAGGGTCAATGACCCGGAGGGCATGCTAAAGCGTCGACAGCACGGAGTTTGTTAAGAAGGGGAACCACTCGGTCGGTGTGGTCAGACAGCATTGCGGACGCCTGGGCAAGACAGAGAACTGCCAGTCTGCGGTCTTTATCGGGTACGCCAGCGACCTGGTGAGCAACCAACTGTTCATGCCTGAGAAGTGGTTCGCCAAAGAATACGAGTCTGCGGCGAAAGAAGTGCTGCGTCCCGGATGATGTCACCTTTAAGACCAAGCCGGAGATGCCAGGCGAAATGCTGAAAGAGCCTTTCAACTCCGGCTTGTTCAAGGCCAAGTGGATCCGGCTGCGACAGTCTCTTCGGCCAAGCCAAGACATTCCTGGACAGTCTACCACAGGAATGCCGGTACTTCGCCGACATTCATCGTCCCACGCTAGTATGGAGGGACAGACCCGAGGTGGCGCTTCCCGAGTACAGCGGGCGGGGCCAGCGGCCCACTAAGTTCAAGGCTTCCTTCCCGCCAGTTCCAGTTTCTAAAGAATAGTAGCGGACGACAGTATCCCCTGGGAGCGGGTGGTTCTGGCGGAGGGGGCACAGGCATTAGCTCAAGTAATTCTGTTTCATTCAGGGCGGAAGGGTTTTCAGTGAATTTATTACGTAATCTTTGCCTGTGCCCGCTTTTGCTGTCGCTCATAATCTTTTCTCCATGCATGGGTAAATTTTAGTATATTTCGATTTTTTATACTGATTTTCCTACTATTTTTAGCCATATTTCTAAATAAAGATATTCTTCTTAGAGTTGCTTCATCGGCAGTTACTTCATCGGCAGTTAAATCTACTTCACCGGTGGCTGCCTGGTATCCAAGGTGAGCGCTAGAGTTATCGACACCGATGTAAACGTGCTTTTCGGTTCTTGACCATAAAAAAGACCTATTATTACTCAAAGCACGAATACCAGGCCAACCGCTTCGCCTGTACGCTGATGGCCGGGGAAAAGACCGGCGAATACGGCGTCCAGATAAGGGAAGCGGCGTCCGGCCACTACTCATTTCTTTAAGACGCCTGAATAACTGTGATGCGCTGATTGAATTAAGCTTAAGATTGTCTTGAAGGTCATTATGATGCAAAGACAAATCTACTCGCGGCGCGTTGATTAAACAGCATGATCATGATATAATACACAACTGAAACTACATGGGGGTGGATGGGGCCTGGTGGCCCTCCTGGTCTTCAAAACCAGCCGTGGGGTGTGAAGAGCATCCCGGGTGAGTTCGATTCTCACACACTCCCGCCAGATAAATCAAGGCTTCCGGGATTTGGAAGTCTTTTTGTTTTTGCGTTGGATTTATTTTGCGTTGGATAAAATTTATCCCGAAATTCGCAGGTTAAAGCTTTGTTAAATGCGATTATTATAAAAGGTCGATAACAAGAGGCAAAGAATCCTTTTTAATTCTTTCCAGCTATGGAAATTAATAAAGCTTGTATTGCTTGAATAAATATATTAAGGCAAATCCTTGTACTAATAAATTAGGTGAAAAAATGGAAACTGCTTTCGCAGATCTTGCCCTAATTGTGCTTATTGATACTTTTTCCAAGAGAGCCCAAAATGCCAATATAGATTCACCGACAAGACTGATCCATGCAATTAAAATAATTATTATCGCTGACTTCAGCATGAGCCTTGATAACATTTTAGCGATTAGCGGGGCGAGCCACGGAGAAATCAGGCTGGTAATTTTCGGCCTTTTGCTCAGCGTTCCAATTTTAATGTTCTTCAGCCAAAAAATCGCAGGTTTTATGGATAAGTACCCACTGTTAGTATATGTTGGGGCAATTATATTAAGTATGGTTGCGGCGGAGCTTATTTGCAGCGATCGCATTGTCGGCCAATACATAAGCAAACCTCTAGAAATAATTATAACAATTGCAATTGTAGTCAGTGTTTTTGTAATCAGTAAAATAAAATTTTATCTGATAAGGATAAGATAATAATTTTATTGTTCCAAGTTTATGTTTTTGATATTATTAAAGGGGATGTTTGAGGAGGAGGAGGAGGAGTATTTATATGAACGATGCAATACAGATATTCCAGATGATCCAAGAACATCGGTTTTTATTCTTTCTTTTAATTGCCTGGTCAGTATTCTGGAAAGCGCTTGCTTTATGGCATTCCGCCCGCAGCACTCAGACAATATGGTATATAGTTCTTTGTATTGTTAACACCGTAGGTATCTTAGAAATTATTTACCTGCTTTTCTTCCGCAAAAAGCCTGTGGGGAGATACTTGAGATAGAAAAAAATACCCTCGCCAAAAAGCGAAGGCAGCCCGTTTCCAGGCTATAACGAGAAGAGAGAAGTAAGACTCCTACATTATTCCTCCCGCGGTAAATAAATATACATGCGACCGTTAAGCCGTAAAAAAGCCAGGAAAGAATGTGATCCTTGCCTGGCTTTTTCTTGTGCTTTGCTTCCGGCGCAATTGGCCAAAAGCATGCGATCGCCTGTTAAATAAATTATAACGTGAAAATAATCAAAAACAGTAACTATTCAGGCTGTAGGCTGTAGACAATTAGGCTGTAG
>DFZT01000015.1 GCA_002382755.1 Firmicutes bacterium UBA4049
CTTCGATCTTTTTGCCTTCAACACTCTGGGCTGTGGAAATGAGTGTACTGAGTGTATCCCTGGATTTCTTAAGGGTGAGACTCTGCAGATAGGCGCTCAAGTTGGTCAACCACAGAACCGTAAGGCCCAACAGACTCTGCCGCAGCGACAGCAAACCGAAACTTGCCAGCCCAAGCAGCAGGTCGTGGCTAATATTAAATTTTTGCGTTATGTATCCAAACCCGCTTTGCAGCAATGGGTAGGATGATACAAGTGTTGCGGCTGTATTTAAGTTAAACAGGGTTGGCGATGCAGCGAACCTTGAAGGGCCTATAAAAGACCGCCGCAAGGCGAGAAAGCCAAGCACTCCTCCGGTTCCGACCACATTTATAGTCTGCCATTTGAGATCCATATCTTCAGGTTCGATTATTTTTTGCTTTACACGCTTGGAAGGCCTGGTTTTATGCCTGAGTTTCGGCCTAAGGGCGCTTAAATCTTTGATCACCGACTCCAGCGTCCGGTCTGACGGCTCGTGCACGATAAGAATTCGGCCGGTCAGGGGGTTTGCGGCAACCAACCGGACATTTGCAAGTACAGCAAAGTGATCCTCAATGATCCGGGCAGCCGATGGATTGCGGCAAAGTTCGGGGACAGTCAGGCGGAGGCGGCCGGGAATATAGTGGTAACGCCACTTCTTGGATTCAGGAGCCAAGTTAAGACACCTCGTTATATATTGGTCCGCATTAGCCTAATTATTAGATTTTCTCCGTTTTGCCTCATAATATTCTTAGTAACTGACGTACCGGCTTTAAAAATCCCAGTTTAAAAAAAGAAACCCGGATTACATAGGTTCCTTAAACATTCGCTGTATTGATGAAAAGCAGATTTTTTTCTGATAAATCAAGTATGTTTTGACCGGGAAAGGGACACTCCGGCCAAAAGATTGCACCCTGATTCCCGGCTTTTAAGACGTATATATTCCCAGAAATCCCCCAAAAAATCTTCCCATACACGGGTAGCCTGTTTGCTGCCAGCTTCCTTTTTCTTTATCTCCACAGTCATATCAACCGCTTCTTTCAGCAGCAAAAAAGCCGCCTCAAGCTTATTACGCAAGGCGTCATCGCTCAACGGATCCATTCCTTTACCATAAAAATATTATTTGCCATCGGGAGCTGCCGAAATAGATTCGCCTTCATTCCTGATTTCATCATCAATTGTATTCTTGGATCTTTCGAATTGGGCTTCAGCTAAAATATCCTCAACGTCCTCTTTTAGATTTGAGATAATGCCCTGCACTCTTTCAGAAACCTCCATGGTCTCCTTCAACGCCCACTTGGTAACAGGCTTCAGCGATTTGGCTACAGAGGGTAAAAACACTAAAGTCAGGATCGCCGTGCTCAGGCCCCATTTAAAGCCACGGCCTTCGCGAGAATTCATCAGTTCAGAGAACCGGTAGCGTATAGTACCCCGTTTTTGAAGCTGCTGCACTGCACGCAGTATCTCGCCGGGAGTATAACCCATTTCTTGAATGTCTTCCATAATATCCCGTGTTCTCTCGCGCGCATAAAAATGTTGGGGGTTCGCCCGCATTTCCGTGCGGATCTCGTCCCGCATGACATCCAACAGCTGCCTGTCGTACGCGTCCAACCGGCCTGAATTCATATTCCCCCTCATTTCACTGACGAGTTCCCTTTTTAATTGCTCCCACTCCTGCCGGTCATACTCCGGAAATTTTCTCCATTCCCGTCCGTATTCATTTTGTTGTTCGTTATTTCTCAACTCTTCTATAATCTCCCTTTTCAGACTTTCCCTGGTTCGCTGATCCGGTATCGGCGGTATACGCTCCATTTTCCTCTCTCCGGCCCGTACACCCAGCAGTTCGTTTTTCAAATCTTCTTTTAAACTTTTTATCCGTTCCTCTTCAGCCGGATCTCCCAATTGTTCTTGACGCACTTTTCTCACCTTCATTAGAGATTTTATATAACATTATCTCTATTATCTCAACTAATTCTTACTATTATTCTCATAGTTTTCCAGATCATGAAAGTAATTGCGCTTCGTTAGAATGAGATATTCTTTCACTTGAGATATTCTTTCACTGTCCTGTCATTTAGCCCGCTAATGTTAAACGGCCAAAATAAAATAGCCCCTGATCATTTAGAAGATCAGCAGGCATGTAATTTAGCTTTTAGCGATTAACTCTATAAGGATTTGGTGTGAAAATTTTTTGATCAGGCCCCTTTATCCACTAAGATTCCCTGATCTGAATATAGCAATGCCCTCGGTCCTGACTTATATTTTAAATTGTTGGCGCCAGTATACTCTACATCAATCACCCTCGTTGCGATAGCCTGATCAAGACAAGTAATTATATCTATACCGACCGCTTCGCCTTCTTCCCTGAAACGTTGTACTATTTCCAACCCATTAAGACCTTCCTCGCTCCCTCTGAGAATCTTTACCAGAAATCGCACCAACTGTTCCACATCTTTTCACTCCTCTCCTTAATCAGGATTACTTCTTCCCAGCGCTTGCCAAGATTGCCTTTTATCACTTGCCGAAGCGCTTAAAAAACAATTCAGGTGTAAATCAACTGGCGTTATATTTATAGAATGCCCTCTAGGTTTAGTTGTTGTTCGACATAGTGTTAAGGCAAAGAGTTAGACGCTCCTTCTTGATTCGATGATTAAGCTTTACTTCCTTGTTTTTCATGCCTGGAAAATATTCCTTCTATAACCCACCGGGAAAGCTCCCGTTTTATCCTGTTTCGTCCGCTTTCCAAAACACCTGTTAAACCAGACGATATAGACGCCGCTAACCTTTCTTGTTCGGTATATAGATTACAACCGACTTTACCCAGTATCAGGCGCGTTCAAAGTCCAACATTTTATAAGCCGCCTTGAATTCCGCCGTCGGCGACAACCTACTCAAGGCGCCCGACCAAGCATTTTTATTGACTTTCGAAACTTTAAATCTTAAATCATAATAAGCTTAGTTCTTTAAGTCAGTATTAAGTGTTAGTTAAGATTATGAAAAGCCGCCAAGAAAAGTATTCAAGATATGAGAAGTAAACCCATAGTTATTTCCAGGAATTAGTTGTCAAAATAGCACATATTACTTCAGAACCGGCGGAAAACTAAGTCAAATTAATAAACGAGGATTAATAAACGAGGTGAAATTTAATTGTTGGATGAATTGGGAGTGTTTTCAAAAGTATTGCGCCGCAATGCCCCGCTTTTCGCCGGCGCGGCTATAGCTGTTGTAACTGCTAAGCTGTTTAAGAAACCCCTTCGTTCCCTGGCGGTAGCCGTCACCCGCGGAACACTCGACATTTCGGACCGTGTAACTTCAACCGCCGGATCAATTAAAAAAAATATTAACAGTATTGTTGTGTCGGCCAGAGAAGAAGTAAAGATGAACGCAGACAGAAAAACTAAAGTTGATCCGGTATATGTAAAGGAACAAACGGAAGAACCAAAAGAAAATCAGGATGTGAACACCTCTGTAAAAGTGGAATCTCCCGAATCCGATCTGTAAATAAAAAATAATCTAAACATGGCGAAACAACAGCAAAGAGGTTTGCACTTCTTTGCCTGTAATGCATTTTTTTGACCTGTTTAGATTCCGGCAGTTGGGGAGATTTAACACAAATTTTATTTTCCTTTAACTCTATTTCAATAATTTTTCCCTAATATATAAGTGATGTAAAAAACATTATAAAAACAAAAGGGAGGAAATTATTTTGGGCTTTAAAAAATCCGGCTTTGGGTTTGTCGCGCTTGCTGTTGTTGGCCTTCTATCGCTTTCCCGCGACGCGGTGGCGATAGTGGTAAATTCCAGCAATCCTGTTACAGGCCTAAGCATGGAAGATGCGGCCAATATTTACTCCGGTAAAATAAATGATTGGAGCGGGGTTGGAGGAAGGGCGGGTAAAATAACGGTAATAGCCAGGTCAGAGGGCTCCCGTTCCAGGTATATCATCGAGAAAAAGGTTATGCGTCAAGAAAAGATAATTACCGGCGCTATTTTTAAAAACTCCAACAGTGAAGTGCAAGAAGCTGTTTCTCGTGACGCCTCTGCGATCGGTTTTGTTTCTCTGGACTACACGCACGGCCTAAGGGTTTTAGCGCTGAATGGCGTGGAATGCAGTATAGAGAACTGTCTGAATGGCAGCTACCCCTTATTAAGTAACCTGGATTATATTCCGGGAATTTCCTTACAGCAGCTTGAAAGGGCGCAAAATTTTGCCTTGGACAAAAGACAAGATATAGCCCAAGAAAAGAAATACTTACAACTGTGTAAGTAAGCTTAAACAGAGAACTTGGATTTGTCGCCGGACCTTTCCAAAAATACAATGAATATCAGCTGCGACAGATAATATATGCCTTGTCCGGAACCTTAAAATGGGTCCCAGTCCAATACGGCGCTAAAAAATAGCCCCGCATAAAAAAGCAGGGTTAAAAGGTGTATTTGAAAATTAGGCAATCGGTTTTTGAATTCTTTACAGTTACCTTTTAATCATCTCAAGAAATGCCTCAATTCTGGTTTTTAGCTGCCCGGAATCCTCTTGTCCATAATCGGTTTCAATTCTCAGCAGGGGTATTCCAATATCTTTTAGCGCCTTCTCAACCCGGTTCGCTTCGATCATGTAGGGATCGCAAAAGATAAGCGAACAGTTGATTACTCCATCAGCCTTATATTCTTTAACCAGCCGGACAAGTTCCTCCGTCCTGCCTTCATTGGGCGTAAAGCAGGCGCAGTTTGTCTCAATATACCGGTCAGCTATAGAGCGCAGCATCCGGTCAATACTTTCGCCTTCTTCGGAAACCAGGTTCTCAAAATATCGAAGACCGGTGCACATTTCCTCGGCAACAATTATTGCCCCGCTGCTTTCAATAAGGTGGGAAATCTTCCAGTTGGGAACAGCCATTGGTGTGCCGGTCAGAATTATTCGCGGCGCATCCGGTTTATTTACTCCCTTACCTTCCCCGATCCTTGTCTCCAATTCTTCACAAAGCCCGTTAACCTGTAAGGTAAACCGTTCAACATCGTCGTACATGGCTATCTGTTCAATCAACAGGCTGTCTTTGCCGCTGATGGGCAAAAGGTTATTTTTGCGCAGTTCATTAAGACGCAATAAAGCCCTGCGCTTTGCGTTCACTTCTTCGATAGAGCGGCGCAGGCTTTCCGCCGTTATCTTGTTGCCCGTAAATTCTTCAACCTTTTCCAGAAAATCTTTTAGTTCGTCGAACCAAAACTGCCTGTCCTTTTCACGTCTCATCTGAGGGATTTCCAAAACATGGATGGGTACGTAGTCATTTAAAATTTCAAACGCTTTCTTCTTGCCGTCACAGGTAGTCTCGCCAACTATCAAATCGCAGGATTCAAGATATGGGCAAACCCTGGCCAATTTGAATCCCATAAAGGATTTAATCAAAGAACAGATATTTTTTGGCAGCACTTTTTCAGCCTGGACAGACCCCATTTCAACACCGGAGCACAACCCTACAAGAATGCCGCCGGCAGCGCGGACAATTTCCTCGGGAACAAAAACGCAGTAGACTCCTACCACTTTACCTCCTTTAGCCTTGTGCTCCTGAAGTTCCTGGATGCGCAAACCGTGAATTTCCGTAATCACAAAATCAAAGTATTCCATTTTATCCGGCCTGTTTTCCTGCTTAAGATAAACATCCCCATATGTGGGCGGGAGTATATTCAAAAGCTGGTCGTGGGCTTCCAAATCGAGGCCGAGTGATTCCCACATCGGGCGGTAATTATTACCCATAAAAATCCTCTCCTTAGCATCGTCTTCCAATCAAATTTTTAACTTTTTAACTGTTTGATTATAATTACTTCATTTAGCGCCAACAATCCTTTATTGTTGCTATTGAATATTTTTATAGCAACGCCCTCATTTAAAAAAATAATTTATAGAAACCGCAATTGCTAACGCAAAAAAGCCCCGCATGCGGTTTTATTCTTTATCCCTGCGTCCTGCAAGGTAATCAAGCGTCACATCAAAGAAGTCTGCAATTTTTACCAGAACATCAAGGTTGGGAATATCTTCGCCCTTTTATACCTCCAAGAAATTTTTACATGAAGCTGTGCCTTTTATTTATCCTAA
>DFZT01000057.1:0-19230 GCA_002382755.1 Firmicutes bacterium UBA4049
CCAGGAAGTTGCCAAATTCACATAAAACAGATGATTTTGCCTGTGGACTATACTACTGGAGGTCGAAAAAGGGCTCAAAGAAGTTTACAAAATTTTTGATGCGTCAGCACTGGGTTTATATCCAGCTTGTTGATTATTGTTCCGTTTAACTATATAATTTTATGGAATTAATTCAAAGCGGAGGAGAATATGCCAGGAAAGACACGGCTATTTCTGTTTATTTGCCTTTTTATTTCAGGAGTCGTTTTCTTTCCGCTGACCTCCTTCGCTGTAAAGGAACCGGATACATCGGCTGAAGCGGTTGTCCTGATGAATGCCGGGAACGGACAGGTGCTTTATCAAAAAAACATGAGCAGGCATATGTTTCCCGCAAGCACTACAAAAATCCTTACCGCTATTGTAGCCCTTGAAAAGGGTAAGCTATCGGACAAGGTGACTGTTGAGAGAGAAGCCTGCCTGGTTGACGGCTCCAGGATAGGTCTTCAGGAAGGTGAGAGATTAACGCTTGAAGATCTCCTTTACGCGCTGATGATGGCCTCGGCAAACGACGCTGCCGACAGTATCGCTGTGCATTTGTCCGGTTCAACAGAGAGTTTTGCAGATCTGATGAATAAAAAAGCAAGATCTATAGGCGCTCTGAATAGCAATTTTACCAATTCACACGGCCTGACCGATCCCGAACATTATACCACCGCTTATGACCTCGCCCTGATCACCCGTTACGCAATGCAAAATCCTGTTTTTAGAAAAATAGTAGGGACCAGCATAAAAAAAATTAGCAGGCCGGATGCGGATAGATCCATCGGTCCGCCGCAGGAAGATTTATGGAACCATAACCGCTTTTTGAGCCGGTACAAGGGAGCTATAGGTGTAAAAACGGGTTATACGGTTGAATCCGGGCAGTGTCTTGTAGCGGCCGCTGAAAAGAATGGCCGGGAATTGATCACAGTCCTGCTGAACGATCAAGGAAGCGTCCTTTATGAAGATGCAGGTTTAATTTTGGATTATGGTTTCGATAACTTTGTTTCAGATTTAGTGGTCGGAAAGATGGAAAAGGTTACATCCATCAGTGTAAGCCGCGGCGTTGGAAAGGTTGATGTTTATACCGGCGGCTCGTTTTATTATGATCTGCCAAAAGATCAAAAAAAACAAATAAAGCGCAGTATTAAGCTGTACAACGGAATTAAGGCCCCTTTGGCAGCCGGGCAGGAAGTTGGCCAGTTGGTTTTAACTTCCGGGGGGCGGGAAGTTGGAAGAGTCAAGCTTTTGGTCATGCAGCCGGTACAGAGTCTGTCCAAAAAAGGCGGAATTATCTTGATTGCCGGTCTGCTGTTCTCGGTTGTCGCCCGTGAGGCCTATTGTGCCGCCAAACGCAGGAAGCTCAGGCGGAGAAGGAGATACAGGAACTGAAACGTTGAGGGATTTACACATTGACACCATTAATTATCTGACTTTATACTTGTAGTAGAAAATGGTTTGTTTGTAGAAAATGGTATGTTAACTGCATCATTAATTTCTGCCGTAATCGGGACAGTTCTTAATTTATTAAAGGAGGGGTAATTTGGATGGCTAAAATGTCAGAGGAAGTTATTAAAGCTATTGGCGACTATAAACCGGCTCTGGTCGCGACCGCCGGTAAAAACGGCATGCCGAATGTTTCCTTGAAAGGCTCGCTGCGCCTTCTTGACGACGAACGCGTGGTCTTTGTCAACTTAAGATCACCGCGCACTGTAAAAAACTTACAGGAGAATCCCTTTATATCCGCTACAGCTTTTGATCCCGCAACCAGAAAGGGATGGCGCATCTGGGGCAAGGCTGAAATTGTTACTTCCGGCGCCCTCTATGACAAATTTAAAAATGAATATGCTGAACGGGGAACTGTCAGCCATGTAATAATAATTAATGTGGAAGAGGCCCTGGCTTTTTAATTGTTGAAGGGAGGACTATTATTGTTTCCTGATCGGTTTGCAGCAATTGGTCTAACTTTTGACGATGTTTTGTTGGTTCCCGCCGCCTCGGAAGTATTGCCCAAGGATGTGGATGTGTCAACAAGACTGACACGCAATATAACGTTAAATGTCCCGCTGATGAGCGCTGCCATGGACACCGTTACTGAAGCCAGACTTGCTGTCGCCATGGCAAGAGAGGGCGGTATCGGCGTAATTCACAAAAATATGCCTGTGGAGCGGCAGGCTATTGAGGTCGACAAGGTAAAAAGGTCTGAACACGGGATAATTTCGGATCCCATTTTTCTTTCTCCGGAAAATTTAATCAGCGAGGCCCTTGCATTAATGGAGCGCTACCGTATTTCGGGCGTTCCGATAACCGTAGGCAGGAAACTGGTTGGGATACTTACCAACCGCGATTTACGTTTTGAGAAAGATTTCAGCAGGCCGATCCATGAAGTTATGACCAAAGACAGCCTGATAACTTCACCTGTCGGCACCACTATTGAGCAGGCCAAGGAAATACTTCAGCACCATAAGGTGGAAAAACTCCCTATTGTGGATAAGGATTTTAACTTATGCGGTCTGATCACTATTAAAGATATTGAAAAGGCGCGGCAGTACCCTTCCTCCGCCAAGGACAAGCGCGGCAGGCTTTTAGTGGCTGCGGCAGGGGGAACCGGCTTTGACTCCATGAACAGAATAGATGCCCTGGTGGAAGCAAGGGTTGACGCAATCGTTGTTGACTCGTCTCACGGTCACCAGCGTCAGGTGCTCGAAATGGTAAGAAACATTAAGAACAGGCACCCCGACGTGGATGTAATAGCAGGTAATGTGGGGACCGCGGCCGGGACCAGGGCGTTAATTGAGGCTGGCGCAGACGCCATCAAAGTGGGCATTGGCCCGGGCGCTATCTGTACTACCAGGGTAGTAGCCGGTATCGGTGTTCCTCAAATTACGGCTATTTACGACTGTGCCAGGGAAGCTGCCAAATTTAATGTACCCATTATCGGAGACGGCGGAATAAAATATTCGGGTGACATTACCAAAGCAATAGCGGCCGGGGCCGATGTTGTGATGATTGGAAGCCTCTTTGCAGGCGCCGAGGAAAGCCCGGGTGATATTGAGATATACCAGGGACGAAGTTACAAGGTATACAGGGGGATGGGTTCCCTTGGCGCAATGAAGGAAGGGGGGAGGGACCGCTACTTCCAGGAAGCTCAGGCAAAGATGGTTCCCGAGGGTGTAGAAGGTCGCGTTCCCTATAAAGGATCGCTTGCGGAAACTGTTTTTCAGCTTGTCGGCGGGCTGCGGGCCGGGATGGGCTACTGCGGCGTAAGCAGCATTGAAGATTTAAAAACCAGGACTTCCTTTATGCGCATTACTTCCGCCGGCTTAAGAGAGAGCCATCCCCACGATGTTACCATAACCAAGGAGGCGCCCAATTACAGTTTAAGATAGCAATGGATAAATAACAGTTTCAATTATAGATACTGAAAATCCAGTTTGGTTATTTTTGGAAAGAAAAATCAAGCTGGATTTTTCTTTTGGGAAACTCCTTACTGCTCGGGGCAGTTCTACTAAATGTTTGTTTTTACTGAAACTTTATTGACGTATATTTGGACATAAGTTAGATTTCGATCGTTATTCTGCAGATTATGCAGGTAAATAGTGGAATATTTATCTATTATTATAAAGGAAAGTAGCAATTGCCAATTGAATTATTTTATATCATATTATTTCATTTGAAAGAGGATTTTGGGAAAGGTGGTTTATATATGGCGGGGGAACTTTACTCTCTTAATGATGTTCTTAAAAAAACACTGTTTTTTTTCGAAACCCTGAATGTGGCTGAGTTAACCCCTTATGTTCAACAAAAGATGATGCAGGATTATGAACCAACTAAGGTTGAAGATAAAATAATCCTGTGCTTGCGCCAACACTCTTGCTTCTTTCGTGATCAAAACAATTCCTGGCGTTTAAACCTTGAAGGCAGGCGGGAAAACGACGCCTTTTACGCTCTTCTTTTAAAAAGGCAGCAGCCGTTGAATTTGAAGGAGGTGATGCGTGGGGGGAATGCAAAAAACAAAAATAAAAACTTCAAAAGAATTATTGCCGAGGAGACCAGCCTTATTTCCGACGGCCGTTTCATTCAATTAAAGAACGGTCACTGGGGATTGACGGAATGGGAAGTCGAATCTGCTTTATACTCTTTAAAAGATATGGTCATCAAATCATTAAAGCTTTATCCCGCCGGTCTGTCAGCCCAGCAGATATTCGAAATTGTATCTGTCTGGCGTCAAACAAGATTAAAAGACATAGAAGACGTGCTCCACAAATTCCCCTATTTTCAGAAGGTTGCAGATGGTATCTGGTCTTATAATCCAACTTTACGCGTGGTTTACGAGAGCTTGATGAAGAAATTCCTCAGCGTCTTAATCAGGCAGAAAGCGTCCTGGTCCCGCTACAGGGATCAAATGCAAAAAAGAGAGTCTATCTTAAAAGAAAGACTGGATGAAATTGCCCTGGCGCAGAAGGAAGCTGCCGCAGCATTGGCTTTAAGGGCTGAAGAAATTGGCCGGCATGAACATTTGGTTACTCAAATGGCGGAAAAAGACCTGCTGCTTAACCTTCGCAAAAAAGAAATTTTCAGATACAGAGGACATATCAACAAGCTTGAAGCAAAAGCAAACAGCATCTTGTACCAATGCCGGCTCTGGGTAAAAAGGGCGCGTGAAAAAGAAGCTGGGAATTATCAGTATAAAGAGGCGCTGGTTCAGACTCAGGGAAACATTGAGGCGTTACAAGCACGGCTGCAGCAATACCAGGAGAGGGATAGGGAGAATAAGACCCGTTTAGCTGAATTGAAAGAGCGTCATACAACAAAAGTAGCCGAACTGCAAACGGAAATAATTGAATTGCGACAGAAACTTGAACGCGCAAAGGAAATGACCGGCAAGAAAGAAGCTATGCTGCAGGAGGAAATAAATACTTTAAACAACAGTTTGCAGGAATCTCTAAGGAATGAAGAGGATTTAGGGCATTCCCTCCGTTTTCTTCAGCAGGACTTGATCAATTCACGCGAGGAATACAGGAAATTGCAAAGGGAATTAAGATCTCCTCTGATTAAAATGGTCTTGAAACTATATGCGGTTAAAAACTGGTTTATAAAATACGTTTTATAAAATCGTTTCAGATTTTATGAAAAAAAAAGGGAATGTTACAACTTTAGTGTAATTGGTTCTTTGGCTGCAAGATTAAAACCCGCAAAACATGGCTATAATTTAACTACATCCGGAAGGATAGGGCAACGCTGGAGAGCGACCCGAGCGTCCGGATGCGGGCTAAACGCTGAAGCCGGTTCCGTCTATGGGGCCGGTTTCAACTTCAGCGGCAGCCCTCAAAGCGTTAAACACATTTACCCAACCTTCAAAGACAACCTGCCCTCGAAGAAAATCATCAACTGTCCCATTATTATTCCCCAGTCTTTTATCGGCATACTCCATTTTTTGGCGATTTCCTGGACCGAGAGGTACACCGACTTTTTTACCGCTTCATCTGATGGATATACGGGCTTGGTTTTGGTATATTTTCTAAGCATTCTGTGAAACCCTTCAGCGGCATTCGTCGTATAGATGATCCGGCGGACTTCAGCGGGATATTTGAAAAAAGTGGCTAAATCAGCCCAGTTCTCGGTCCATGATTTGTAAATCTGCGGATACTTTTGGGTCCATTTCTCGCCAAGCTCTTCAAGACGGTAAAGTGCATCATCCTCGCTGGACGCCTGATAAATCGTCTTTAAGTCGGCCATGACCGCTTTCAAATCCTTGTATGACACATATTTCGTCGAGTTGCGGATTTGATGAATGATACACAACTGCTGTTCTGTTTTTGGGAAAACGGCGTTGACAGCCTCGGAAAATCCTTTTAGATTATCGTGGCAGGAAATTAAGATATCCTCCGCCCCACGATTTTTCAGTTCATTACACACGGTGGTCCAAAAGCTGGCGCTCTCGTTTTCGGTAATCCAAATTCCCAGAATTTCTTTCTTGCCCTCCAAGGTGATGCCCAGGACGGAATGAACGCATTTATTAATTACTTTGGCGTCCTTTTTGACCTTGAAGACGATGCCATCCAGAAACACCACGGCGTAAACTGCGTCAAGCTGTCTGGACTGCCATTCAGTCATTTGCGGCAGGATTTTGTCCGTGATCCGGCTAATCAGGGCCGCAGAGGCATCCACACCGTATATATCCCGTAGATGATCCTCTATATCACGGGTGGACATGCCTTTTGCGTACATGGCGATAATTTGCTTTTCCAAGTCATTGGATTTTGTCTGATACTTTTCGATCAATTCCGGCTCAAAATCGCCGTTTCTGTCTCGGGGAATGTTGATTCTGGTTTTGCCCATGGACGTTTGAATGGTTTTTTGGTTGTAGCCGTTGCGGCTGTTGCCGCTTAAGTCTCCGAGCGGGCTATGCTTTTCGTATCCCAGATGTTCGTCCATCTCGGCTTCCAGCATTTGCTCCACTGTCCCCTTGAACAGATTTTTCAGCATCTCCTGAACATCCTGCATGCTGCTGCAGTCTTGAGCCAGCAACTTCACCAATTCGTTTGCTCTCTCGTTCATTGATAACATCTCCTTTATGGTTATTGTTACCAATTACACGTAAGCTTAAGCGTTCTCAAAAAAAATGAAAATGAAATTACCGGTGCTTCGCAAGTCGTTTGTTGTTGACAATACTATGCCCTTTGGACGGTTTTAATGAATACGTACCTTTTCATCCTTCTGCTGGCGCCGCTTCAGTAGCATGGATGTCTATTTGCTTAAACAAGCTGTGGTCCCTCCCAGCGGAGGTTGTTTTTTGCCTCAGCATTTTCAAAAAAATGTTTTATGAGCAGGAATCCCGTCGGATGCCGGAGAAATATCCTTAATAAATCAATAAATTTGTCAAAGGGGTATTGTAATAGATGGCAAAAACTGCGCTCAAGGTTGGACAAGGGACTCAGTCTGTACCCGTAATCCCCAAGCCCTGGACTCAACAGACCGCCTTTTGGGGTTTGGCGGGAATCCTTGTTCTGGCGCCCTTTTTAAGAGGTCTGTTTTTTAACACGGATCAACAGTTTTTTTTGATTATTGTTTCCGTGCTAGTCTGGTTTGCCTGGCTTTGGAAATACGCGGAAAGGAATTATGACTTTCTGTCACATCCGCTTGATTATTTAATCGCCGCCCTTCCCGTGGTTTATTTGTTTTCCGCGGTCAATGCGGCCAACTATGGATTGGCCCTTGATGAATTTATCAAAAACATTCTCTACTTTTCAGTTTACTGGCTGGTTGTGCAGTTGATTAAGGATGAAAGATCCCTGAGCCAGATGCTGAACGCTGTTTATCTGGCTGCTTTCGGTGTGGCAATTGCGGGGCTGGCAACCGCCACCGGCCTTGTTTTTATCAAGGATGGTTTTTTAAACGGCAGGATCTATTCATCTTTTCAATATCCCAACGCCCTTTCAAGTTATCTGTCCATAGCTTTATTTCTGGGTTTATATTTCTGGCAAAGATACGGCGCTCTGTCCATAGGGGATACTGTTAATGACCGTTTTCTTAAACAAATACTGCCGGGATGGCTGCAAAAAATAAAACCCTATGGTTATGTGTACATCTTAATCAATTTTACTCTTCTGGTTGTTCTATTTGGGGCCAAGTCACGCGGCGGGCTTCTGGCGGCGGCGGTTGTGTTTTTAATTTATCTTGCGATACTCGACTGGTCCAAGCGCCTGCCCGTATTAATCAATGTGCTTGTTTCGGGTGTTATCGCCTACCCGGTCATCTATAAATTTGTCATTCTTGCTCAGGCCAAGCGGATGAGTTTTGCCTGGCTGTGGTTCTTTGCAGGGATAGTCGTCATTGCCGTTATACAATACTTATACAACTTTTTGCTGACTAAAGGTATGCTTACGTGGTTGAAATCCCGTCTGAAAACGAATAGAATCCTGGCGGGTACGGGAATTGTGGTTATAGCGGCTGCGGCGGCCGGCGCGGCAATGCGTCCGGGATTAATCAACAAAATAGCTTCTTTCAGTTACCTGCGCAACGCCTTTGAAAGGTTTTACTTTGTCCGGGATGCGCTTGATATGATTAAAGCCCGTCCACTGCTGGGTTGGGGAGGAGGCGGCTGGGAAGAGGCCTACCGTTCCTTCCAGCATTATTTATACAATTCCAAAGAGGTTCACAGCTACTACTTTCAAGTGGCTGTCGAGACAGGGATAATAGGGCTGCTGGTTGTCCTGGGCATCTGGGCGGCATTTTTCTGGCTGGCTCACCGCGTTTACCACAAGTCAGTGCAGGGAGGCAACAGGCGGACACTGATTGTTACCTTATTTGCAGGCGCTCTGGTAGTCGGGGGGCACGCCTTAATCGATTTTGACCTTTCCCTGTCCGCCTTAACGATGGTTTTATGGGTCTTATTTGCCTGTCTGCGGGTTTTAGAATTAATACCGGGCGCGGATATGATCTCCGATCAGAATCAACAGGCGCCGTCCAGACCGGCGGAGGGGCAGCTTAAAGAAGTCAAGGTCGCTGCGGGAAAAAAGAAGAAACGCCGGAAAGCTAAGGATTTCGAGAAACAGCCGGCTGTTCCGGTAAGAACTTTAAAACCTTCAAACCCGGTTATATTGAGTATCACTTCATTTGTTTGCTTAATATTTCTTTTATTGGGAATGAGCCTTGCCTCAGCTAACATGTATTCTGACAATTCAGCAAAACAGACTCAAAATATGCAAAAAGCTTTGCAGGATATGCAGATGGCTGCGGTCAGAAATCCCTTAAGCGCCGAATATCATTCAAAACTGGCCAGACTTTATTTTAGTCAGGGTGAATATGATAAAGCTCTTGATGAGGCCAACCGCGCCTGCGGATTAAGCCGTTACAGCGCTTACTGCAAACAGGACCTGGCAGCGGTATCACTTTATGCGGGGAAGTTTGAACAAGCGATAAGCTATGCAAAGCAAGGGGTAGAACTTGCTCCGTACGATATTCAAGGGTATGAAAACCTGGCTAAAATTTGTTCCCTTGCCGGAAGGAATGAACTATCCCAGGGCAAAAAAGATTCAGCCAGGGCGGACCTGCAGGAAACCCTTGAAGTTTCTTCACTTATTACAAACCGGATTTCAAAGTTGACCGCGGATGAAAAAAAGCTGTGGAGAGACGGTCCCATGCTATCGATTACGCCAGGCGTACAGTTATATCAGGGAGAGGCGCATTTATTGCTCGGCAACCTGCCGGAAGCTGAAAAGAATTTGCAGAACGCCGCTTCAGACAGCCAGATCCAGGGCGAGGCTTTTCTCTGGCTGGCACTGCTTAAAGATGATCAGGGGAAAGGGTTGGAATCCGAAGAATTCCTGAAAAAAGCTACGGCAATAAATCAGTCTTACAGCCAGGTATATCAACAGCTAAAATTCCTGATAAAAGGATCTAAAATTACTTTTCAGAAACCAGCGAAACAGAATAAGTAAGTCAACGTTTAAGTCAAATGTCGGTAAAGCAGGTGTATATATGCTGCTTCAGGTCAGGGAGATATATGAATACAGAGAGATGCTGAAGAATTTAGTGGCTAAAGAACTAAGGGCTCGTTATAAGGGTTCGGTTCTGGGGTTTTTTTGGACTTTTTTTAACCCTCTGTTTATGATCATAATTTATAGTATTGTCTTTTCTTTTGTAATGAAAGCTCAAATAGAGAACTACACAATGTTCCTTTTTGTGGCGCTACTTCCCTGGAATTACCTGGCCAGTTCCGTTCTCCAGGGGCTTGTAAGCATAGTTCAAAACGGGCCGCTTGTGAAGAAGATATATTTTCCCAGGGAAGTTCTGCCCTTATCAATAGTAATGACCAACCTGATCAATTATCTTTTAAGCTTGCTGATTTTACTCCCTGCTCTAATTATCTTTAAGATTCCACTCACGTTTGCCCTGTTTGCCTTTCCTTTAATTCTGGTTGTGGAAACCCTGTTTGTCGCAGCGCTGGTTCTGCTGCTTTCCGTAGCAAATGTATATTTTCGCGATTTGGAACACATAACCGGAATAATCATAACCGCCTGGTTTTTTTTGACTCCTATTTTTTATCCTGCCAGTATCATTCCACTAAAGCTGAAAGCTTTTTTCTATTTAAACCCGATTACCCCTATCATCGAATCATTTCGAAACATATTCTTTTATGGGACCTGGCCGGAATGGAACAGCCTGGGTCTTCTGGCATTGGTAAGCTCCATCCTGCTTTTCCTCAGCCTAGCTGTTTTTAAACATTTCCAAAAGGCCGTCGCAGAAGAGATTTAAAGATGAATAGGAATGGTATTAACGCCGTAGAAATATCGGATGTTTGGAAAAAATTTAATATTTATCAGAATAGGACAAGATCAATCAAGGAGCGGTTAATTTTTTGGGGCAGACAGCATGTTGAAGAATTTTGGGCGCTGAAGAATATCAATTTGCTGGTACCGACGGGAAAAACAATCGGTTTGATTGGCAGAAATGGATCAGGTAAAAGTACACTTTTAAAACTAGTCAGCCGTATTTTATATCCCTCAAGGGGGCAGATTTTTGTCAAGGGCAGGGTTTCAACGCTTTTAGAGTTAGGCGCGGGTTTCCATCCCGATTTTACCGGAAGAGAAAATATTTTCCTGAATGGTTCGATACTTGGTTTTTCACGCAGAGAAATTAACCTTCGCCTTAATGATATAATCGAGTTTGCCGAACTCGGGGACTTTATTGACAATCCTGTACGGAACTATTCCTCAGGAATGTACATGCGTCTTGGTTTTTCTGTAGCAGTGCATGTGAAACCGGATATATTGCTGATTGATGAAGTTCTGGCCGTCGGTGATCTGGCTTTTCAGGAAAAATGCCTGGTCAGAATAAGAGATTTGCAGAAGCAGGGCAAGACAATAATTTTTGTAACCCATTCCCCTGCCCAGGTACGGGAACTTTGTGATTTGGCAGTCTGGCTTGATCACGGCGAGATACGCTCCTTTGGAGCAGCTGAACAGGTGGTCGCCGATTACACAGCTTTTCTGGGCGGGGCAATTTATTAGGGGCGCTTATAGATGGACCGGGAAATACTCGTCAGTGTTGTTATTCCGTGTTATAACCAGGGGAAATATTTATACGAGGCCGTTGAATCGGTAAGGCGTTCTACGCTGGCCAACTATGAAATTATTATTGTTGACGACGGTTCCACGGATGAAGATACCCGTTTGGCCTCCGAGTGGGCGGTTCAGCAGGGGATAAAAGTAATCCGTCAGGAAAATCAAGGCCTCCCAAATGCCAGAAATACTGGAGTCAGCATCGCCCGTGGTCAGTACATCCTAGCTTTGGACGCCGATGATTTAATCAGCCCGACCTATCTCGAAAAAGCCGCCTGGGTTTTGAATAATTCTCCCCGGGTTGGGTTTGTTACTGTCTGGCTGCGCCAGTTCGGGATCAACGATTCTTTTTGGCGCCCCCCGAAAGCCACGGCGGAATCAATGAGAGAGGGCAACGCAGCCGCGGTAAGCTCTCTGTTCAGGAAAAAAGCCTGGGAAGATGCGGGGGGCTATGACGGTAAAATGCTTTTTGGGTATGAAGATTACGATTTCTGGCTGAGCATCTTGGAAAAAGGCTGGGATTCTTTCCTTATACCCGAGGTTCTTTTTTATTACCGTGTTAAGCCCGTTTCCAAATTTACAGTTGAACGGCAAAAACACGGTGAAATTATGCGTTTAATCAAGGACAAACATCCGGCAATTTTCAGCGCCCCGGCAGTTGGTCTTAAGTTACGTATCCAGGTTTTTCTGAAAAGGAAAGCCAGGGAGTCTGCATTGGGCAGGTTTGCAGCAAGGTATCTCTGGCGGGATGCGCTGGTCCTGCGTAACCATGGATTTATAGACTGGCTTAAGTGGAGACTTTTCCCTTTGATCAGGGTTGTTCCCGGTGTTCTTTCTTTTTACCGGAAGATAAAAAGATACAAAAACATTTCCACAGGGAATGAGAAATCAACGGAAATTCAGATGCCGATAAAGGTTTCGGCCGAAAAAAATAGGACGGGCATTCTCTACCTTGTTCCCTGGCTGGAAATGGGTGGCGCAGACAAAGTAAATCTTGATCTGGTTGCCTCCCTTGAAAAAACAGTGTATCACCCGGTAATAGCTACAACAATGCGCAACGACCATCCCTGGAACGAAAAATTTTGCCAGTACACGGACGATGTTTTTCACCTGGATAACCTGGAAAGCAGTCTTGACGGAAAGCTAAATTTTTTAGAGCACTTGATTGATACGAGAAACATTCGCCTGATCCAAATCAGCAATAGTCTTGACGGTTACAGCCTGCTCCCTAGAATAAAGGAAGAATACAACATTCCCGTAGTCTCGCTGGTTCATTCATCTGTGCCATCGGATCCCTGGGATTATCCCAGGGTAGCTGCAAAAAATGATCGCTATATTGATCTTCACGTTGCAGTAAGCGATACGCTAGCCCAGTGGCTGGTTTTTCTCGGCTGTTCCGGTGAAAAGATCCGCACAGTGGTTAACGGAGTTAATACGGACCTGTTTCAGCCCGGAGAGAATGATTGGGTAAAAGATAAACTTGACATACAAAACGATCAGATTGTTTCTTTCATCGGCCGGCTGGCCAAAGAAAAACAGCCGGTGGAATTTTTGCTGATGGTTGAAGAACTGAGTTTTAGAAGAAATTTAGATAAGGTTACTTTTCTAATGGTCGGGAGCGGGCCGCAGGAACCGCTTTTAAGGCAGGCGATTCGTGAAAAGGGCCTTACGGGTAAAGTTTTTCTTGCGGGAGGCCGCGGCAACGAAGAAATACCTATGATTTTACAGTCGACGAGGATTCTGGTGGCGCCGTCGCTTTTTGAAGGTTTGCCCATTATAGGTTTGGAAGCTATGGCCTGCGGGGTTCCGGTAATTGCCTCCAGGGTTGAAGGATGGTCGGATTTAATAATTCACGGAATCAACGGTCTGCTGGTTGAGCCTCATAACATCAGGGATATGGCTGACGCAGTGGAAGATTTGCTGGTTAACCGGGAACGTTGGAACTCGATCAGCGAATTGGCCAGAAAGACCGTTCTGGACAGATACGCTTTAAGCAGCATGGCTTCCAGTTATCAAAACATTTACAAAAGGTTGATTTCTTAATTTTTTTATCTCAAGGGGGGAGGAAAATTGGAAACCCGGGTGGCTGTTGTAATCCCTTGCTTTAATTATGGAAAACACATCGAAGAAGCGGTGCAATCCGTTCTGAATCAAGACATCAAAACTGAGATGCTTGTCCTGGATGACGGTTCAACAGAAAGCGGTACACTGCGTGTGCTGGAGGGTCTGCGGGAACGGGGTCTTATGGTTTGCAGGCAATCTAATACAGGCCTACCGGGGGCACGCAATGCAGGTATTGAAAAAACCTCTTCCGAATTTATCGTCTGTCTTGACGCGGATGATACAATTGAACCGTCATATTGTTCAAGCTGCCTGAACGTTTTGCTTTCCAGACCGGAAGTTGGCTTCGTATATACAAGCACGAGGGTTTTCGGCAGAAAAAATAAAGTCTGGAGTAATGTTTCTTATTCCGGTTTGCATCTGCTGGCAGAGAACTATATTCCTTCTTCTGCGATGTTCAGGAGAAAAATCTGGCGGGACACCGGAGGCTTTTCGGAAGAAATGAGGACCGGGTACGAGGACTGGGATTTTTGGTTATCGGCGGCGGAAGCAGACTGGAGCGGTTATCATGTTCCGGAGTTATTGTTTAATTACCGTAAGCATGACCGTAACATGCTCCAATCGTCAAACGACTCAAGGAAAGAACTAAAACGTATCCTGCGTCAGCGTCACGGAAAAAGTTATTCTTCAGCAAATATACTTAAGCTGGCTTTGAGTGAACTTCCCGCATTGCCCAGGGTCAGCCTGGCCGTCCTTAAACAGTTGATCAATTACGGTTCCTGACAGGTGTCCTTATAAATGCATTCGGTATTTAAAGGCAGGTTGTTATTAAACGCCTTGGAGGCCGGGACTTTTGAGAAAGATCAGAATACTTTATGTGATCACTCTTTCAGAGCTTGGCGGAGCGCAAAAAATACTTTTTTATCTGGTCCGTGCTCTTTATCAGGATAATTTTGAAATTACAGTGGCTTGCAGTCCGGGCGGAGAACTGGTTGAATGGTTAAAAGAGCTTGGCGCAGTAAAAATTGTCGAGATTCCTCAACTGCGCCGCAGCGTGTCTTTATTGTATGATTTAAGCGCGCTGTGGAGACTCGGCCGGTTGATGGCCGGGGGCTGTTTTGACGTAGTCCACTGCCACAGTTCGAAGGCTGGAATACTTGGCAGGACGGCAGCCTTTCTGGCCGGAATAAAGAAAAGAATCTTTACTGTTCACGGTTGGGGGATCACTCCGGAACAAAGCAGGCTGAGGCAATTTTTTTATACAATAGTGGAAAAAGCGGTTGCAATGATAAGCACGAATCTGGTTTGTGTGTCAAAGGCGGATTTTGATTGGGGTTTAAAAAAACGTATCGCGCCTTCCAAACTGACTGTTATATATAACGGAGTTCCGCATCACAGTTTGTTTAAGGCAGGTTTTTTAAGGGCTGAACTGGGTCTGGGAGCTGATGATCTCCTGGTAGGAACTGTTTGCAGGTTGAGCGCACAAAAAAACCCGCTTTATTTTCTGGAATTGGCTTCGGTTCTGTTATCCGTTAACAACAGCCTGAACGTATATTTTATTCTGATCGGAGACGGGCCTTTGAGGAACCGGTGTGAGGACTATATAAACTTAAACCGTTTGCAGAAACATATTTTTCTTTTGGGAAGCAGGGAAGACGCCTCCTCCCTGGCGGGAGATTTTGACGTATTCTGCTTATTTTCACTTTGGGAAGGGCTGCCGCTGACTATAATCGAGGCTATGTTGAACAAACTGCCGGTTTTGGCTAACAGTATCGGTGGTGTTCCAGAGTTGGTTGTGGACGGTGAAACGGGATTTTTAGTTGAACCTGGAGATAAAAGTCAGGCTTTAAAAAAAATGATCAAATTGTTGGGAGATCATAAACTGCGCAAACAACTGGGCATTTCAGGGTACCATAAGGCAAAAAGCGATTTTTCACTTGACCGTATGGTGCGGGATTACAAACTGCTCTATAATTCTTAAACAGACATCTGCGCCGATTAAAGTGACGCCATCGAAAAATGAAAATTATATTTTTTATTCAGTGTAGAAAGAATGGGTGATAAATTGGTATCCATACTGCGCATAGATAAGGAAGGAACCTGGTATGCTGACTCTAATCCTATAATACACCGCAAGATATCAGCGCTTTTCGCGGAGAATCTGCAGAAAGATGAAGACGGCGTTTTTATGGTCTGCCTGGGCAACGATTCCATGCGGGTTGAGGTTGAGGAAGTCCCTTTTGTGGTAGCTGAGGTTTTTCCGGATGACGAGACATTAAGAATTCTATTAGCTGATGGAAGAGATATTGATCTGCCGGACGGTCCGGTAAATCTGATTGGGGACGTGCCTTATATCACCCTGAGGTGGCCTGACGACACACGCATTTCCAGGGCGGCATGGTGGACCTTGTCGGATTACTTTGAGGATGCTGATGAGCCTGAAAAAATAACTTACGAGGAGAAAGTATGGCCGATCATCCGAAAAAAAAGCCTTTCTGATTGATAACACGGCGGCAGGACAGTTGCTGAACTACTACCTTATCCTACTGAGGAATTTATGATTAAACTATTGGCATTAAGATGCAGCGGTTGAGAATATTAAAACCTTTTTTGCCTTATCTGCTGGCTGCCGGAGATTTGCTGCTGGTTATCCTGGGGTATTTTCTTGCTTTTAGCGTCCGCTTCCCGGTTGAAGTGCCGGTATTTAACTGGCAGCCGTTCATCCAGGTTATTCCCTGGGTTGGGATAGCAACTTTGACTCTTTTTGGGGGGCTGGGGCTATACCAGGGTAAGCGAAACGGACCTTCTTCCATGCTCAAGGGTGTTGTTACAGGCATAGTGGGCGTTATGATTGTAACCATGGCGCTTACTTTTTGGTTCCGCGGTTTTGCCTTTCCGCGCAGTGTATTAATTCTGGCCATGTTTATCCAAATTCTGATAATCTGCGTCTGGAGGTATTTCTTCTGGTATATTGAGCGGCGGGTATATGGAAAGCAGGAATTGCTTGTTATCGGACACGATCTGGAAGTGCCGGGAGTTCTGGAAAAGTTAATTGGTTCACCGGGGTGCTGGTTTGGAGTTCGGAAGGCGCTCTCATTGGAGAACCTCGACAGCCTGCCCGCCCTGTTGAGAAATGTAGATGCGGTTCTAGTTTCACCCCTGCTTCCTCGGGAGAACAAGGCGAGCATAATAAAAACCTGTCTGGAAGCACGCCGCGAAGCTTACGTTGTGCCGGATCTTTATGACATCATGCTGAGCCATGGCAGCATGCTCCAGCTTAATGACCTGCCTGTCGTGGAAGTCAGGGATATCCGTTTGTCATTTATTCAGGGAGCAACAAAAAGAACGATTGATTTGTTTCTCGCTTCTTTGTGCCTAATTGTCCTGACGCCAATTTTAGTGGTTTGTGCCGTTATTGTTGCGATGAGTTCTCCGGGGCCGGTTTTTTATATCCAGGAGCGGACAGGTTTGAAAGGGAAACCGTTTTTGCTGTACAAGTTCCGCACAATGGTTCATAATGCCGAGAAACATACCGGTCCGGTTTTGTCCTCTGAAAACGACCCCCGGACAACCCGGGTAGGGAGGTTTATGAGAACCACCCGTCTGGACGAACTGCCCCAATTATTCAATGTTATTAAGGGAAATATGAGCATCGTGGGGCCAAGGCCGGAGAGACCTTTCTTCGTTGAGCAATTTATCAACGAGTTTCCTGACTACCGTTACCGATATGTTGTAAAACCCGGCCTTACAGGTATGGCTCAGGTTTTTGGAAAATATACAACTTCAGCTGAAGACAAATTAAGGTTTGACCTTTACTATATCCGGAACTATTCCCCATTATTGGACCTAAAAATTATTTTGCAGACCATTCCCATAGCCCTTGGCAGTGAGTCGGCAAATGGTTTTAGCAACAAGAAAAGTTACAAGCCTTCCAGATCAGTATGATTATCAAATCAAAGGGCCGCCTTACTGGCAGCCCTCGGCGTTAAATTCCTTGGTCAATTTACTTAGCGCTCGTTTTTCAATTCGGGAGACATACGATCTCGATATTCCAAGTTTTTTGGCTATCTCACGCTGTGTGTCATGACCGCCGCTTCCCAGGCCGAAGCGAAGTTCCAGCACTCTTTTTTCCCTTTTGCTCAGTTTGCATATCTTTTCCAGCAGCCTTTTTTTCTCAAAAAGGTTTTCCACTGTTTCGGAAACGATTTCCGCATGGGTACCCAGTACATCAATTAAAGTAATCTCATTGCCTTCTTTATCCAGCCCGATAGGATCGTAAAGCGAAACTTCCGAGCGCATCTTTTTAATAGATCTTAGGTGCATCAATATTTCATTGTCAATGCAGCGCGCCGCGTAAGTAGCCAGACGTGTTCCCTTTAAAGGGTTGAACGTATTGATTGCCTTAATCAATCCTATTGTTCCGATCGAGATTAGATCGTCTAAATCCTCGCCTGTATTGTCGTATTTTTTTACGATATGGGCTACAAGTCTTAAGTTGTGTTCAGTGAGTTTGTTCCTTGCTTCCTCGCTTCCTTTGGTTAGTTGAGCCAGGCATTTCTTTTCCTCTTCCTCGGAAAGAGGCTGAGGAAAAGTATTATTGGCAATGTACGATACCAGCAGCAAAAGACCATTTATTAACGACAAAACTGCCAAGGTCCATAAGCCTGGTAGCACTATGCCACCTCCCATAAAAATATTAAAATGTATTTAATAATATGGGGATGGCCTTAAAAGCGTGCCTGTACGGAAAAATTTTTCTTAAATAAACTCGCCGGCTTCGCGGACGATTTCCTTTAAGGGAGGAACATTTGGAAACCATTCCCTGCCTGTTATTTCGTTGGCGCAGGCGCAGTAAAGCAGTCCGATGAGTTCTTTCAGCCGTGCCGGAAGTTTTGGGGGCATAACTTGAAAATCTTCTTTCCAGGTTATTTTGTTTCTTTGCTTGGCCTCCTCAACACCGCGGTACCATTCTGTATTTCTATAATAAATCCTCGCTATTTCTTTGCTGACAGGGACTCCCTGAAAAGTAAAGCGGCATTCGTCCAGTGTGCCCAATACGTCGACAAGAGTTAACCTTCTATTTTCATCAAACCCAATTTCGATTTTTCCATCTTCATTATTTAAGCCCAGCCTGCCTGTTTCCTGTGTGATCAGTTCGCTGACGTAAACGGTTATTCTCTTTATATCTTCTATTTCCTGATTATCCAGACCGGCAATTTTCTTCGCCGTGTTCCAGTCGATATAGCGGTCGCTTACCTCAAGTTTGGTTGAAACGTCAAGAAAAGGTTTTTCGAGAACCGTACCTGGCACAGGCGCGTCTTTCAACCCGAGGTCTTCAGGTTTTAAGCCGCCTTCCTTCAGCCTTTTAAACACGCTTGATCCTTCCGGCAGCGAACGCCTGTAGATTATTTCAAGAGGAATGAGGAAATTTGCTCCTTCCAGACGATAAGCCGAATAATCGTATTCGTTATTTTTTACAGTGGGCTCGATTACCCTGAGCAGGCTTGCTTTCATAGAATTAGACGGACCGGACAGTTCAGACAGCCTTTTTGTCTCTCCATTTTCAATAATCCCAAGATAGTGTGTTTTAATTCCTTTTTCCTGAAGCCGTTCAAAAAAATATGCGCTGACAAGGCAAAGGGAAGCGCCTTTGTTTTCGATTTGATCAGGCATTTCCCCCCAGTCAAAAACAGAATACCGGTCCGAAAAAGAAAAAATACCAGTTCCGCTGCGGTCTTTAACAGCCGGCGCACATACTGTAAGATCCTTTACACTGCCCAAAACTCACACCTCATTAAAAAGTTTATTACATGATGGTATCACCAAGTACTTGGAGAAGTCAAATAAACTTGTGAGGCGCAGCACGGTATAAAACAGGGAGAATTTACCGATAATAAATAAAAAAGCAGTCTGATTATGACCGGATACCATAAAATGGCATTTTCGGGCGTTTGTCTTGACTGCACGTAAAGCGCAAGATAAAATAGTAAAGATTCAGGTTACTACTCAGGTTGTTTAGGCTATAGGCTATAGGCTGTTAGTCACGCATTGACCGAATCAAGGCGCTCAGAACCTTCTCGGTCTC
>DFZT01000057.1:19239-20283 GCA_002382755.1 Firmicutes bacterium UBA4049
CCTCCTACAGCCTAATTGCCTACAGTCTAACAGACTAAATAGTTACAGATTCAGGTTGTTTTTTATCCTGCCGGTAATATACCGGTAATATAGTTAATAAGGTAGATAGGGGATAAATGCTTCTTTGTCCTTATTTTAACGCGCAATCTTACCGGCGAACATTTCTTGCAGGAAAACTGCAGGCTTTCATCCTGCAATAATGTTAGTTTATTCACACAGTTAATTGGGGTGAGGGCTTTAGCGTATAAGCCTGCTAAGGCTCTTATTGTAATGCCTTTTTATACTGAAAGGTAATCAAATGCAGGGATTATTCCATCCTTTAATGCAAACGAATCAATTTAAAAGTTTAAGCCAGGGTCTGGACAAGCAGCTTAAACGCCAGGCTGTTATTGGCCTGTCGGGTTCCCAGCGCAGTTTTTTAATCGGGGGAGTTATCCGCCTGCAGAATAGCCCGGTACTGGTTGTGACGACCGGGGAAGCCGAAGCGATTGCTCTGGTTGATGAACTGGGCGCCTTTTTGCCGGATAACAGGATTTGTTATTTCCCTGCCTGGCAGCTGCTGCCCTTTCAGGTTTTGGCCCACGACCAGGAAGCGCCTTCCCGGAGGCTGAATGTCCTGGAAGCGTTGGGCAAGGGAGAAAGTCTGGTAGTAGTTTCCCCAATCGAAGCCCTGCTGAGAAGGTTATCCCCGCCGGAGGCCTTTCTGAATACTAAAATCAGCGTAAAGGTTGGGGATAAGGTTGATCTAAGGAAACTAAAACTCAGGCTTTTGGACTTTGGCTATGAATATGTCGAATTGGCTGAGGGAAGGGGTCAGTTCAGCAGCCGGGGCGGTATCATTGATATATTCCCTTTGAATTTTGAGCGGCCCTTCCGGATAGAATTTTTCGACGAAGAAGTGGATTCAATCAGGTTTTTTGATGAGGAATCTCAAAGATCGGAAGAGAACGTTCAGGAAATAACCTTCTTTGCCGCCAGGGAATTGGTAACTAATGAGGAAATCAGGGCCGCGGCGCAAAAAAGAATAGAAGCTGATTACCATAA
>DFZT01000073.1 GCA_002382755.1 Firmicutes bacterium UBA4049
TTCCATAAGCTTATTGTATTATATTTGTTATGTTTTGTCCAGGTTTGTCGAAAATAAGGTAGTCGCTACGTGCCTCCTAAGACACAACGATAATTATACAATCGGTTGCATAAAAATACAACCCTTTTTATTTTTTTTTCTATGCCTTTTTTCTATGCCCTTTTACTGGAATCCCACAAACAGCTATGCTATATTAATGCAGAACTGGCTGCAGCCCCTATTTAGTATCCCCGGCGAAAAATAATACATTTTTTCACTATCATGAAAATTAACTTGCTTCAGGGAGGCCGACTGCCTACGTGCTTAATAATCGCCTTATATACTTGTACGGACTCATTTACCCTCTGGCTGACTATAAAATATCCCTAAAACCACATTCAGAACAAGATAAAAATGGTATTATTGTATTATAGTTAAAATAAAAAAGTGCAAGGGGAGGTTTTTAGATGATCGCACATTGTGTATTGTTTAAGTGGAAGCCTGACGCACCCAAGGAGGACATCGCCAGGGACTTTGAAGAATTAAGGGCGCTCAAGCCTAAAATAAAGAGCATCAGGGAAATCTACTGCGGCGAGAATTTCTCCCAGTATGGAAGGGGATACACTCATGCTGTAATAGTTTTCACAGATGATATTCCGGGGCTTGATGAATTCAAAAACCACCCGGACCATCTGGTTGTGGCCAAAAGGATATTGAGCATGAAGGAAGCCCTCATGTCAGTTGATATAGACACGGAAGCCCCCATTGAGAAGTAGGCTGTTAAAAACCGCTTGCTGCTTGGTAAAAAGCTATGCCCACTTATCATAATGTAAAAAACTAGAAAGCTCCGCGGCACTTCCCGGAGCCTTTTATTATCTCTTAAAGAGAACTTTAAAAACCTTGCCCGGCGCCTGAATTTTATTCAACGGGGCATTTTGTTGACATAAAACGGTAGTTTAATGATAGGGAATATGGCATATTCCGGGAAAATTCCCGAAGGAGTAAAACTTAATTTATCAAACTACTACTACTACAGCGATGAGACATTAGTTCCTTGACAACATCATAACGGCTTTCTCATGCTCTCCGGATTCGTCTGCCTTGGGCGGTTTCGGCTACTACGATTAAAGAAAAAAGGGCTGAACATTTGGAGACTTTTATGCGATAATTCTTCCAGGGGTTCGGCGGCGACGTTGCTATAAGGGCAACTCAAGAGAAGGACGAGCATGCGGGCAGCGAATGAATCTGTTCTTATTGAAACACGCCCACTGGCCGGAAGTCTCAAGGAGTTCCAACCAGTCACAATCTCCCTGGTCAATGATACAGAGCTGGAGCCGGTCTTTAGACCATATGGTGAGAAATTACCATTATCTTGGCTATCACAAGATGATTGGTCCCCGGATCAAATACCTGGCTTGTTACAGGGATGTGCCTATCGCCGCCGACGGCCTGCCAGAGGAATGCTGGTACTTCGCCGACATCCACTCTCCCACCCTGGCATGGAAAGACAGGCCAGAGGTGGCGCTTCCCGAGTACAGCGGGCGGGGATTCCGACCCACGAAGCTTAAACCTTCTTTCCCGCCAATACCGGTTTCCCAGATAGCAACGGATGAGACTATCCCCTGGGAGCGAGTGATCCTGGCGGAGGGGGCAAAGGACCCCATTGTCGCCGATGTCAAGGTGCTACGGGTCATCGAGTGCCGGGACGATCCGCCCGGTAATGATGTCTGGCTCTACATTCGCCGCTACAGGGATGGAAAGCTCAAGTTCTCCTTAGGCAACGCTCCATCTTCCTTTTATTATCGCTTCAATTAGGGACTCATTGCCTTTTTAAAAGAGCGTCTGGCACACGGCATAGCCGATCTCTGGCCAGTCACGCCAGCCTTACGCTCACCGATAAGCTAAAGGGGTTTGAGGACCTGATCGTGGCTGACGGCACGATCATCAGGCTGCACGATAAATTGGCTGCGCAATTTCCGGGAGCAAGGGGCAAGGCCGAGCTTAAAATCCACACCGCCGCCGGAATCACCGGTAACACGAGAAGCATTGCTCTCTATCCCGGCAAGACCGCCGAAATCAAGACCATGCGTATCGGCTCCTGGGTGAAGGACAACATCCTTTTGTTCGATCTCGGCTATTTTAAGTATGAACTGTTCAGCAGGATCAGGAGAAATGGCGGTTATTTCGTCAGCAGGCTCAAGCAATCGGCCAACCCGACCATCGTTTCGGTGTTACGTGCCCACCGGGGTAATCCCGACCTTGCCGGCAAAAAGCTTAAAGATATCCTCCCCCAACTTAAAGGAGAGGTAATCGATGTTGAGGTAGAAGTCTTGATCAAGGATAGTGCCTCTAAGACCCGAAAAGCCGTAAAAGACGGGTCATTTGAAATTTATCACCCCAAAGGGGGCCCACCTAAAGTTAAAGAAACTTTCCGCCTGGTGGGAGTGCTCAATGCGGAAAGCAAGACGTATCACTTCTACCTCACCAACATCACTCCGGAACAGCTTTTAGCAGAGGATGTGGCGCTCCTTTACCGAATAAAACAGGTGATTAAGGCGGCAGGGAAAATCGGCGTCCCACGTCGAACACCGAAGTCACTTTGAACCGTGCCAGCCTCCGCTCCACGGTCTCCATGATGGGGACGCCATTCTCGTCGAGGACGGGTAGCTTTGTGTCCGGGTCGAGCTTCATTTCCTCCTGCTTCATAAGATAGGGCGTCGGCGCGAGGATTTTGATGGCTTTTTCGCCTTTCTTCACAAATCGCCCGAACTTCGACTGCCATGCCTGGTAGCCCGCTACCAAAGAGGCGTCGGGCTTCTGCATGTGGATGAGCAGCGTGTTCCGGGTGCTGTACTTATGGAAGCGGGACATGGTTCGGAGGTATTCGACGTATTTATCGCTGGTGAAAAGCTCCGACATTCCCGCCTCCAGCCGGTCGGTGATTTCCTTCACCTGTTGTCTGGTGCTGTTTTCAGACATAAGGGTCTCCTTTCTTTGTTTTATATTTTTTGCTTAGTCCTGTATAAACAAAGGATTATGCGTAGACAATAAAATAAAAATTTATTTCAATCACATAATCCTTGCAATTAAAAGGATTATGTGCTATTATTAAAATGTTGGAGGTCGAATCAATGAAATACTATAAGGAACTATTGGATATGCAATGCTTTACACGAGCTGACGCAGAGCGATTGACCGGCAGCGCAAAAGCGGCTGATTCCATATTGACCAGTTATCAAAAGAAGGGCTACATCAACCAGGTCAAACGCAACCTGTATGTCGCCGTAAGCATGGAAACAGGGCAAGCCGTGGCAAGCAGATATTTCATAGGGTCGCATGTCACGGAGGGATCTTGCCTCTCGCACCATTCGGCGTTTGAATACTACGGTTGCGCCAATCAAGTGTTTTATGAAGTTTACGTTTCCGGTGGCAAGCGTTTTGCTCCATTTGAATTTGATGATGTTACCTTCCGTTATATCGCTCCGCGCATCAGTGACGGCATAGTGGAAAAGCCGGATGGCGTTCGCGTGACCGACATGGAGCGCACTGTTCTCGATAGCTTGGGTGATTTTGAGAAAATAGCCGGATTGGAAGAATTGCTGCATTGTCTTGAACTCGTGCCGTATTTGGACGAAAAAAATCTAATCGAACACTTGGAGCGGTACGGTAAGCAGGTTCTCTATCAGAAAACCGGATATATCCTCAGCCATTTGAAAAAGGAACTGCGGCTATCCGACCGCTTTTTTGAAATCTGTGAAAGCAAAGTGACGAAAAGCGTCCGGTACCTATATCACGGGGTGAAACACGAGCCAAGCGTCTTTGACAGTCGTTGGCAGCTATTCGTGCCACAAAATCTGATGAAATTGGTATCGCAGGGAGAAGAAACTCATGGCGACATATAACAAGAAAACATTGGCTGCGCAGGCGAAGGAACTCGGTTTCGTCCGTGACACGCTTGAAAAAGTAGTCCGGTTGGCGGACATCCTGAAATTCATGGAAAGCGACCCTTTGCTCAAAACTTCGCTGGCGCTCAAAGGCGGTACGGCAATCAATCTCACCGTCTTTAATCTGCCGCGCCTCTCGGTGGACATTGACCTTGATTACGCCCACAACAACAGTCTTGAAGATATGACAAAAGAACGCGAAGAAATCACGACTGTCATCAAACGGTATATGGCGGCGGAGGGGTACGAGCTGTCCGGCAAGTCGAAAAGCTACCACTCTCTCGATTCATTCGTTTACACTTTCGTCAACTCTGCGGGCGTCAGGGACAACATCAAGCTTGAGATAAACTACTCCGTTCGCTGTCATGTCCTGCCGCTTGCTGTGAGACCTATTGAAACAATGGGCGTCTTCGGCGCGACAAACGTGCTGTCTGTCGCGCCTCTTGAGATATACGCCAGCAAGATTGTTGCTTTACTCACGAGGGCGGCGGCGCGTGACCTGTTCGACATCAATCAAATGGTTGTGTTCGGCATGTTCGACGAATTCGAAGCCGTCACGCTCAGAAAATGCGCTGTTTTCTACTCTGCGGTGGGAACCGAGGAACCGCCGCAGGAGTTTGACCTTGAGCGCATTTACAGCCTTACAAGTTACAAGATACGGACGGACTTGCAGCCGGTTCTCCGAAAACGGGACTGGTTCGATTTGCCCGCTGCTCAAAAGCGCGTCAAGGCATATTTAGAGACGGCGATCCGCTCTTACTTGATTCGGTAGTAAGGGTTATCTTTCGATTTGACAGCGGCATGAGCGATTTGCACAAGCGCAGGCTTGAGGTAAAGCACAAATTTCATCCATTGCTTGCTTATTCTTGGTTCGGTAGAACTCCCCGGTACACTTAAGATCGGTCCAGGGAGAGATAGCCACCGCTGCCGCAGGAAGGGGAATGCCCTGATCCCGGAGGGCAAGTAACGTGGCTAAACATAAAACCCCCCCCCGCCAGCGGATTCTCCAACAATCATAATCTTTAAAGGTGAAATACCCTGGGTCAATTTATGGGTAAAGATTATCAACATCCTCACCTGGGCCCACGATTGTGCCGCTGAACTTCATGCCGTGGGCTTGCAGGCGCCCCCCGGCGGATTAACCCCGCCGTATGGACTAAGCTGAATACCAGAGTTTGGGAAGAGAAAACTAAGCACTGTTTCCGTAAGGAAGAAAGCCATACTGGGGAAAATGTTGATCGAAAGCAAGCGCTTCATTTATGCCCAGGCGTTCCATGACGGCAAAAGTAGTCGCATCGGTATAGGAAAAGGATTTGTCAGTGTATGTAAAGATGAATTCCGCCATGGCCAGCATGACACACAGCGCTAATCCGCATCTTGGTTTCATCTTAGTCATCCCCCGAATTGTGTGCAGTTCAAAGCCAAAGGAGACGTCTAATCGGCTATTTACCCGTTCCACAAGGGAGATTAAGGAGATTCTTTTAGGGATCTTGATCCGCGGGACCAACCGGAATAAAATGTAATTATAATAACGTTGCATAAGGAGCAAGGAGCAAATGGATGCTTCCGAATTAAAGGAAATATTAGACCGGGGGGAGGACTCAAAAACCCAGTTTAAAACCGGGTTTACCCATGTGGACGGCCTTGCTTCGGAAATCTGCGCCATGGCTAATGCCGAAGGGGGAATTATTGTCGTTGGTGTGTCCGACAAGGGAGAAATAGTCGGGGTTGATAATTTAACCAGACTGAACCAGTGGGTATCTAACGCTGCTTCCCAAAAGATAGATCCTCCCGTTAGTGTCATTACCGAAAACATAAAAATAAACGAAAAACTAGTGGTAATGATCAAGATCCCGCGCGGGACAAATAAACCGTACGCAGCCAATAAAACCGAGTTCTGGATCAAGGTGGGCGCCGACAAAAGGCGAGCCACACGGGAAGAATTAAGAAGGTTGATGCAGGCGTCACACAGTATGTATGCTGACGAGCTAACCATTCCCGGCACGAGTTTGGCTGATTTAAAGATTAGCTACTTTAAAGATTTTTACGAAAGGGAATACGGTCTGAAACTGGAAGAAGACCCTCTTCAGTTGGAGCGGATGCTGAAAAATTTAAAGTTATTCAACAACGGTAACCTAACGTTAGCCGGGCTTTTACTTTTCGGAGACCGGCCGGAACGGATCAGGCCTCAATTTATCGTCAAAGCAGTAACTTTTATCGGTAATGAGGTTAGCGGCAGTGAATACCTGGACAGTGAAGACATGGAAGGAACTTTTTACGAGCAGTACAAAAACTCAATGGCCTTTTTAAAAAGAAACCTGAGGAAAGTCCAGCGGGGTAGAAATTTTAACCTGCCGGGAAAAATGGAGATTCCCGCTGTGGCCCTGGAAGAAACCGTGGTGAATGCTCTCGTTCACCGGGACTACTTTCTAAACAGCAGTAGCAGAATTTTTATTTTTGACAACCGGGTGGAAATAATCAGTCCCGGAAAACTGCCCAATGCCGTAAATATTGAAACCATCAAACAGGGAATTCAGGTTGCCAGAAACCCCATCCTCCTTTCCTTTGCCGGCAGGTTAGGGCTTCCCTACCGGGGAATTGGTTCGGGCATCCGTAGAATTATTGCCGAATGCAAAAGGGAAGGTGTCCTTGAGCCTGAGTTTATTGAAGATAAGGCGGCGGAAACCTTTAAGGTAATCTTTTCAAGAAGCGGCCCTTCTTGATAAATTGAAGATATACTTGCGTTTAGGCAGGATTAAAGTTTGAAACCGAAAGCAGGTAGCCCCTAGCATTAGAAAGGCATAACAAAATAAGCGCATGATAAGCCGCCCAAAAACAAAATATGGTATTAAGTTATTTAAACCATTACAAGTGCTTCAGCATCTTGTGGCGGTAAGATGTGTTCCTCCTTAACAATAATCCCCTGAGAGCGCAGGATGGCAATGACTTGTTCGGTAGTGACCATGCGTTGCTCCGGCACTTTCTCGGATTTTTGGTACAAAGCTGCGTTGTAAGCTTCATTCTTTGAAAACATATGGTAAATTGCCGTAAGTATACGGCGTGCAATAGCGATGCGTGCTTTTTTACCTCCGCGGCGCTTTTTGAGTGACTGATATTTGCCTACAATCTCCGTGGGCGAAAGCTCCTGGTAGCGTTGTTTGATGCGTTCCTCGGTCATCTCGTTGAGCCTCTGCTCTGCGGTTATCACTCCGTCGCCTCCCCCGTCGATGATCAATGATCTGCGGCCGTCGGGCTGGGACCGCGCAGTTGCCGGAGGAGCCGAGTCCCCGGTCAGAAGGGCAGTGCGCCAGTTGCGCACGAGTGGATAGACAAAGACCTCTCGCACGGTGCCCCCTTGGGAATACCGGCGGTCCCAAAATTACTCTACCACCCTGCCTTCACTTTGTTAACCCTAACCTCTTTAATCCGCTACGGCTCCTTAGATAATATTGGCTGTCCTGGTTTAATGGTTACTGAAATTGAGGGTCATGGCAAGCAGAAGGGATTAGAACAGCAGTGGCGGGGTAAAAAATTTAAAGTAGAGCTATTGTCCAAGGTAAAAATTGAGATAGTGGTTCACGATAAAGACCTGGACAAATTTATAGAAACTATCAGCAGCGCAGCTTCTACAGGTAAAATTGGCGATGGAAAAATATTCATTTCCACGGTAGACGAGGTTATTCGAATCCGGACTGGTGAAAAAGGGGAAAACGCATTATAAAAAATGACTTTTTAAAGATTAAGCCCGTACGCCTATGAACTTCTATCTCTCCCTAATTCCATAAGACTGGATGCCCTGGGAAGGTAACCTCCCGGGTATGCAGTCTTTTTTTGAGGGGTGATCTTCGGGACGAGTTTAAAGGGTGACATAGTCAAGAATAAACACAAATACCTGCCGGTAAAAAACTTGCCGGGATTATTCCGCCAAAAACAGTTTATCAACGGATAACAATAGCTGCGGAAAATTAGCGATGGTATGTATTGGACCAGGTGGCCCGGAACTAGTCGCCCCCTGGGGTGCGGCCGGTAATTGAGCGCACCGGGGTTATGGGTGAAGATTAATTACCGCGCCTTCGGCAGGATAGCCGCCCGTTTTTCTGGCAGGGCAGCCATCCTTGACTTTAACGGGCATCAGTATTATATTTAAGGAAATGGGGAAACTGTGGTAATAGGGGATGATCTTATAGCTCCGGTGGCCAACTTTTGAACGACACAGTTTTTCCGGCAACCTGACTTCAAAGCGGGAAATAATATTATAATCTATACCTAGGTTAAGCTAATTTCTAAGTTAATTTCAGAGTATTTGGGGAAATCAGTAATTATCGGAAAAGAAAACACCCCCGCACGAACCCGGTAATTGTAGTCGCTAATCGCACCCGGCTGCTGAAGGGTTTCCTTTTAGCCGAGTCTAATTACGTTCCTGCCGGCAGCCCGGAAAGCGGGGGCGGAGGCAGTAATGGCAGCAGATGTCTGTTCGCCGGCACAACCGTTGCAGGGGTCTCACATGAAAGGATGAAATAAGAAAATGCCGGCTTCGGGAGGTGAATGAGAAATGTCCCATGGAAGTGTTTGATAGGAAATGTCCGATCAACTAATCTGGCAAAAAGGAGGATTACCATGATAAAGAAAAAGGAAGTCAATCTGGAATTTGCCAAGAGGTATGTAGGTGAAAAAATTCTGCGTGAGTTGTTAAACTACCTGAGCAAGGACCCGGTTTCTCACATGGATCGGTTGCTGAGTCTTGGCAAGCTCTTAGCCCGCAGGGAAGAACATAAGCGAGACGTGGCTGAAGTAGAAAAAGCCATCGCCTCCAATCCGTCAGTGCGACAGCTTGCGGAAGGCTTATTGAAAGAAACCCATCCCAATGTGCTGCAACGGTTGCTCTACAACTGGTTCGTCAATTCCGCCTTGATGGGAGTTCCTCGACAGCGAAAACTATCGGAAACCTTGGGGTTCAACGTTCCGCACTTTATCTTGGTGGATCCCACCAGCGCCTGCAACTTACGGTGCGAGGGGTGTTGGGCCGGCGCCTACGCCCAGCATGATGAACTGGAATACAGCTTTCTGGACCGTCTCTGCAGTGAGGCTAAGGAACTGGGGATTTATTGGATTGTGATGTCCGGCGGCGAGCCTTTCATGTATCCGCGCCTATTCGACCTGGCTGCCAAGCATAGTGACATGGCCTTTATGTTATATACCAACGGTACCAGAATAGACGACCAGGCAGCCGACCGGATTGTGGAGGCAGGCAACCTGTCCCCTGCTTTCAGCCTGGAGGGATGGGAAGAAAGGACCGACCGCCGGCGGGGGCCGGGAGTATTCAGCAAGGTAATCTCCGCCATGGACCGGCTGCGGGAGCGGGGAGCCGTCTTCGGTGTCTCCCTTACCGCAACCAGGGAGAACGTGGAGGAGATTATTGCCGACGATTTTGTGGATTTTCTGGTAGAAAAAGGAGCCCGGTACGGCTGGATCTTCCACTATATTCCCATCGGCCGGAACCCGAATCCAGACCTGATGTTAACACCGGAGCAGCGTGCCCGCATGGCCGCTCGCGTGCCTGACATCCGCAAAAATAAACCAATCATGCTGGCCGATTTTTGGAATGATGGGGAATTAACCCAAGGGTGCATCGCCGGGGGGAGACGATACTTTCACGTGACCGCCAGCGGCGCGGTGGAGCCGTGCGCCTTTGTCCACTTCTCCACCCACAACCTCAATGAACACAGCCTGGAAGATGTTTTGCGTTCGCCGCTTTTTGCTGCCTTCCAAAAGAGGCAGCCTTTCTGCGGCGATTACCTACGCCCCTGCCCTATTATCGACGTGCCCTCCGCCTTGCGGGACATCGTGGCGGAAAGCGGGGCCGGACCAACTCACAATGGGGCTGGCAACGTGCTGGAAGAGGAAATGAGCAAATTGTTGGACCGGCGGGCGATAAACTGGGCGGCAATGGTCGCAGAAGTGCGATCCCGGCAAACTACTGAGTCTGGCCGTTAACCGGAAGGACCTCGTTCCGCCTGAATATTACAGTTGACTAGACACGTGGAAGGGGGTGATAATTGGTAGCAACGACTAATCTAGGGGGGATATAATGCGCTGCTGATGGACTTCCTGGAAGAGGCGCTGGAAAAACGACGTAATTTTCTTCGTGAGATATTTTGGACCCGCCGAGAAAGACTAGTNNNNAAAAAAATGAAAGAACTGCTGCGCAAGGCTTTTACCCTGGGATGGGGCGCTATTGTCTTAACCAGGGAAACTGCGGAAAAACTGGTGGACGAGTTGGTAAAAAAGGGGGAAGTCGGGCAGGAAGAGGCCAGGGATCTGGTTAATGATCTCCTGAAGCGGGGCAAGAAAGAACGGGAAGAATTGAAAGAATTCGTTCGTCAGGAAATGGAGCGGTTACTGGGTGAGTTTAACCTGCCCACCCGGAACGACCTATCGCGGTTAGAAGAAAAAATAGACCGGCTGCTACAGCAAGGTCAGGAGAAATAACCGGGCCGGTAAGTTGAAGCAAGGAGTGCCGCATGACCATTATCAGAGGTTACCAGCACGCGAGGCGTTTTAAAAACATCGCCCGTGTGCTGGCTCACCATGGTTTCGGCTATCTGCTGGGGCAGTTAGGGCTGACGAAGCGCCTGGCTTTTTACCAGCGGAAGCCGCCGCACAAACCGGGTGAAGCCCAATCCCTGCTTACGCGAGGAGAACGGTTGCGCCGGGCGCTGGAAGAATTGGGGCCTACTTTTGTCAAGATGGGCCAGGTGCTCAGCACCCGGCCTGACCTGCTTCCCAGGGATATCCGGAGCGAGCTGGCCAAACTGCAGGATCAGGTTCCGCCCTTTGCTTTTTCACAGGTTCAGCCCATGATCGAACACGAGTTGGGCAGACCTCTGGGTAAGGTTTTTCCTCATTTTGACCCTCATCCTCTAGCTGCTGCTTCTATTGGGCAGGCACACCGCGCCCGGTTGCATACCGGCGAAGAGGTGGTGGTCAAGATCCAGCGTCCCGGGATAGAAGGAGTGATCATGGTTGATCTGGAGGTTATGCGCGCCGTCGCCCAACTGGCGGAAAAACGCACCGCCTGGGGCCAACTGTACAGGGCGGTGGAACTGGTCGAAGAGTTCCGCCACACGTTGCTGCAGGAACTTGATTACCTGTCGGAGGGGCGCAATACCGAACGCTTCCAGGAAAACTTCAGGGGGGATGAAACAATCTATATTCCCCGGGTTTACTGGGAATATTCCACATCCAGAGTACTTACCATGGAGTTTGTGCCGGGGGTGAAGCTTGGGGATGTTGCCCAGTTAAAAGAACAGGGCCAGGATCTGCAGCAGATTGCCAATTACTTGATTAAAGCGATCCTCAAGCAAATTCTAATCGACGGTTACTTTCACGCCGACCCGCACCCCGGCAATGTCGCCGTACTGCCGGAGGGGAAGATTGTCTTGATGGATTTCGGCATGGTGGGCCACCTGACCGCAGAGCGCCAGCAGCAGTTAATCCAGCTGGTGATAGGTCTGATCAAGCAGGATAGCGAGCGAATCGTCCGTGCGGTGGTGAGCATGGGCATCATTGGCCGGCAAGTGGACATGGGGGGGTTGCGACGGGACGTGGACCGGCTCCGGGACCGGTACTACAATATGCCGCTAAGCCAGGTGAAACCGGGAGAAGCCATTGGGGAGATCCTGGAAATTGCCTTTAAGTACCGCATCCGCGTTCCCCCGGAGTTCGGCCTAGTTGCAAAGGCGCTGGTTACTCTGGAAGGTATTGTGGAGGAGTTGGACCCCGGTCTGAGTATTGTGGAGGCAGCCAAACCCTTCGGCCACCGCCTGATGCGGGAAAGGTTGAGTCCCCGGCGCCTGTGGCAGGAGTTCGGCGAGCAGGCCTGGGAATTCGGTGATATTTTCTTCCGGCTGCCGGGGCAGGCAGACCGGATATTGGGACAGATGGAGGAAGGCCGGTTGTCTTTTCAGTTGGAACACGCCGGACTGAAGGATGTCCTTTTCCGTCTGGACCGGATCAGCAACAGGTTGTCCATCAGCATCGTGCTGCTGGCCTTTTCTATAATTATCGCGGGCCTGGTGATTGCGTCCGCAATGGCTGCCGGAGCCGGAGGCGGCTTTTTGTGGATGAGACTTCCTTTCTTGGGAATTAGTATTATCCTCGCCGTGCTGATGGGGGGATGGTTGTTGCTGTCCGTTTTTCGCTCCGGGAGGTTCTGAAAAAATTATCCGGATTTATAACCCGACAGTGAAGTTGAAGGAGTGAACCGTTTTATGGGAAATGGCCGGGAGCTAATCAGGAATTTCTGTATCATAGCTCATATCGATCATGGAAAATCGACTCTGGCTGACAGGCTTCTCGAATATACCGGCGCATTGAGCAAAAGGGAGATGACCGATCAGGTTTTAGATCAGATGGACCTGGAGCGTGAACGCGGGATTACAATTAAAGCGCAGGCGGTGAGGCTTAACTATAGGGCGCGCGACGGATTGATTTATCAGCTTAATCTTATCGATACTCCCGGCCACGTGGACTTTAATTATGAGGTATCCAGGAGCCTGGCAGCCTGTGAGGGAGCTTTGCTGGTTGTCGACGCCGTTCAGGGTATTGAAGCCCAAACACTGGCAAATGCTTACCTGGCCGTAGAAAACAACCTGGTTATAATTCCTGTGATTAATAAAATAGATCTGCCCAATGCGGAACCAGCAGGGGTTAAAAAAGAGCTTGAGGATATTCTGGGCCTGGATGGATCCGGCGCCGTGCTTGTTTCAGCCAAGTTGGGGACCGGTATTGAAGAAGTGCTGGAACAGATAGTTTTGCATATTCCCCCGCCGGGCGGCAGCGAATCATCTCCTGCCCGGGCTCTTATCTTTGATTCTCATTATGATACTTATAAAGGCGTAATAGCTTATATACGCGTAGTTGACGGTTGTTTCTGCAACGGAATGGGGATCAGCGTAATGTCGTCGGGCAGGGATTTTGAAATAAACGAGGTTGGCTTTTTCCGTCCCGCTATGACCCCTG